>JAEWIL010000198.1 GCA_023387085.1 Pseudomonadota bacterium
GCCTTGACCCTCCCGACGACGCGAAGCCGCCGACGAATGCCGATGAACGTGAGGCCGAGGCCGGACGACAGGTTGCATGGATACGGGCCAATCGGGATGTGCATTATCTTTGGGGCGGCAATGTACCCGAGGAACGCGCCCAATATTTACCCTACATGGTACGTTTCAAAGATATGAAAAATCCTGAGAGCGTCGCAATGGTGGCGCCGAACAATTTGGCCGAAGCGTTTGGGCCCGGCTACGCACTGAAAAGCCTGACCGTCCGGATTACGAATGATCCGGTTTCAATGGGAATTGAGAAACGTTTGGGATGGCTAGGTTCGTATCCAGAGCCAAGACTTCAAATGATTCCTGTAGGAGGCGTCATTCGGCCTACTGTCGCGCAAAGACTATCGCATGGTGATTTCATAAGAAAGTAATGCGGAATGAACTGTCTTACCCATTCAGTTATGAAAATGTATTTCTTTGGTTACATCAATGTATTAATTTCCGTCGAGATAATATGAGCCGGCGTAGCCTGATAGGCCTTCTTGGTGCGATCCCTGCGATGCCGCTCATGGGATGCGAGCCGGGTGATCTTGGGAGCAGCAGGGTCTATTTTGATCCGATCCGCTATCGTCTGACGGCCGAGGTCGAAACACCCGAGGGCGTTCGGACGGGGTCAAGCGTGATCGAGACGATCTGGGATCGCGGACTGTCGGGCGCGACGGTAAAGGGTGAGGCGGTCGCTGTCGATCTGCCTAACGGACAAACGCTCTTCATCCTTCTTCGCACCGCGAGCAATCCGGATTGGGCAGGCGGGGTTCCCGGCCTTGACCCTCCCGACGACGCGAAGCCGCCGACGAATGCCGATGAACGTGAGGCCGAGGCCGGACGACAGGTTGCATGGATACGGGCCAATCGGGATGTGCATTATCTTTGGGGCGGTAGCGTACCCAAGGAGCGCGCGCAGTACCTCCCGTACATGGTTCGATTCAGGGATACCAAAAGCCCCGAAAGCGTCGAATTGGTGGCGCCGAATAATTTGCCTGAAGCATTTGGATCTGGCTACGCGCTCAGAAGCCTCACTGTCCGGGTCACGGGAGAGCCGGTGACAACGGGTGTTAAAGTGCGACTGCCATGGTTGGAAGCGATAGGGCGGAAAAGAGGGACGCTTGTCCCGGTTCCTCGATACGACATCAACAATCCAAAAGTAATCGCGCTCACTCCAGTTCAAAGAATAGCACCGAGTGATTTTAGTACGGAGCTTTACAAATGAGTATGAATCGCAATGCGCCCCTCTCTGTCCTAGCGACGGATTCGCATAATAGTGGATATGCTCTATTTGGACCGAGAGGTTTGCGATGAAGAGGAGAGAGGTAGTCGCTGCCCTTGCGCTCGGCGGGATATTGTCAGCTTGCGGCGATCACAGTCAGTCAAGATCTCGACCATTTCGCTACAAGCTCAAAGTGGATGTCGATACCCCTGAAGGTGTTCGATCCGGAGAAGGCGTTATCCAAGTTCGATGGTGGCAAGGCAGCAAACAGGTATTCGGGACACAAGCGAGTGCCGGTTATAGCGTAGTCGGTGAGGCTGTCATAGTTGATCTTCCGGGAGGGCGGTCGCTTTTCGTTTTGCTCCGCTCTCGTTCCAACCCAGATTGGGCCGCTTGGGCGTTTAAAGACATAGCGCCTGACCTTCGAAACCCAACTGACATAGGTAAACAGGAATACACCATACCAAGAATGGTGGAGGCAGCCGGGGGTCTAACATCTAATTATCCCTATTTTGCGTGCTTCCGTGATTTGGCTGATCCCTCGAGCATTGAAGAGGTCGATCCTGACAACCTTGAGGCCGCCTTTGGTCCCGGAACGAGGTTGCGTCGTATCTCAATAAAAATAACGGATGAAAATGTTACCAAGGGAATAGAAAGCAGACTCAAATGGTTGGGAAGTACTATGGGCGCGCTCACCGACCCATCTGCCTTTCGCGAAACTCCATCTGGAACACCGCTTCCATTTTCCGCAGGCATAACCGCGCAAGATTTCATTAGAGGAAATTGAGAAATGAATCGCGATGTACTCATGTCAATTCTTGCGTTGGATGCATATAACCGCGGATACTCTCCTGGAATCAATGGATTGCACTTCCAACAGAATGTTACGAGAGTCGGATTTGCTGTTATAAAGGCAGACTCTACACAATACCTTCTGACAGCCAATGCGAGATCAACAGGATTCTACGGAATTGAGTATGAATTGGCAGGTGAAAAGATTATCTCATTCCGCGGCACCGACTTCGATGTAAATTCTAGTCTTTCAGCTATCGAGATTCTTCAATCTGAACTTCTTAAAGATGTTTTCAACGGATGGAGTTCGTTTCTGGGGTTCGGAACAAATTCTCAATACGGTCAGGCAGAACTCTTTTTCAAAGCGGTGACGGGAGCGGAGTTCGACGGCAACGGCGGTGAGCCGCTTTCGAGTATGGTAACAGTCACAGGCCACTCGCTTGGTGGGGCTCTTGCTGGATATGTCGACGCCCGAGCGCCAGTAAACAGCTATCTGGTTGACCCGATTCCTTATGGTGCCGCAGCTTGGGGGAACGCGATCGGTGAGGCTTTGCTCGCCACTCTAAATGAATTCAATCTCGTAGTTGATGACCTCGTCGAGGCAGCTCTCGGGCTGATCATGCCCGGCGGAGCTGATTTATGGGACGTCTTCATTGATCGGTTCAAGCAAAATTTAGAACAACGCGCGCCCGTGCTTCCTGGCATCTCCGGCGTCTATCTGGAAGGCGAGATTGCGAGCCAGATTCTTGAGCTACAGCCTACTTTGGGCGAGGTTGTTGCATCTCTTGGATTGGCCGGAACAGCCATTGCGGGACCAATCGCTGCCGCGCTAGCTGCACTGGGCGTGCACCAAGCCATAATGGGCGCGATCAACAATGCAGTCGAAGATCGCGATAGCTTGATCAAACAGCCCAATCATGGCGCCACCGATCTTCTCGCACCAGGCCCTCTGGGGCTTTCGAATTTGATAACCCTGCATAGTCCAGGACTGATTACAATCAGTCTCTACGGGGACAAGCAGTGGGGCACGGAATATTCGGAACAGAATGGCAATGGCACACGTTGGCAGTCGGTATTCAAGTATGTCACCGCAGGAATTTTTAATTCGCCGGATGTCGCTAATGCAATAGGCTGGCGGGGCGGCGATCAGAATGATCCAACCGGCCTAACCAGTGCCCAAGAGCAGTTGGCCCGTATCATCGCGTATTCAGCGATTAACGAAGGAGATCGAGTATTTGGCGATACGGGCATCCGTGCACTTTTCGACGACGCTGGAGATATGGGCGCTCTGCTGGATGCATCCATTACACCGCTTGAGCTTATTCCCTCTGCTGTAGATGAGGAAATGAAGAAAAGCTTCGGGAAGCTGGTCGCCGAGTTCGCCGGACTCCTCGCCACACGTAAAGTTCTGATGGAAGATGACGATGAGGCGACAGATGGCATTTTCAGTTATCGGCGAGGTACGGACAACAACGGTTTTCTGATCGACCTGCGAGAATCCACATGGGCGAAGAGCGGAGACTATCACGAGAGCGTGGTGAAGACCGAAATTATAGACGGCCTGCTCGATAAGCCGGAAAATGCCTACGTAGATTTCAACGCCGTTGGGGATTGGTATTCCGTCTATGGCAATCCTGGCGGAAATTTAAGGGCCGAGATCGACGAAATCATCCTGTCGCTTACGCTCGGCAAGGTTGCGACGGCGCGTGATGAAGCCGGGGTTGCGTTGCAACTCGGTAGTAATGCTGATGACGACCAGTCATTCGGCTCCGGCACGGATTTCGTCCTCGGTGGTAAGGGCCATGACATCCTGCGCGGCGGCGGTCAGACCGATATTCTGCTGGGCGGCGAAGGGAACGACGAGCTTTACGGAGACGGCGGCGTCGATCGATTGCAAGGCGGGATCGGGGAAGACAAACTGTCAGGCGGCGGCGAAAATGACTTCCTCGTGGTCGAACGTGACGGCGTTCGAGATATGCTGGATGGTGGCGACGGAATAGACACGGTCGTCTACAGTTTTGACCTTCCGGCGAATGTGTCGCTCCAAGCGCCGACGCAGCAGGGAAATTCGGGACTGCTTGATTTCGGCATCGCAATTTCGGCCAAGAATTTGAATTACGGCAATGAGTCCTTCGGTCCCGACGAACTGACTTCGATTGAAAAGGCCGCCATCGAAACCGGCTCGGGCAACGACACGCTTTTCATCGACAGCAACGGCGTTGGTGTACGAACCAACGATATCGCTTATGTCCAGCTCGGGCGTGGCAATGACGATATTGATCTGTCGACATGGACGATCGATACCGTCGTTGATCTGGCGACAGAAAAACTCTCGTGGAAGAGCTTCGGCACCAATGGAGCCGAGGTCAACAATGCCATCCGAGTATTGGACGCCGAGGCTGTGCAGGGCGGAAGCGGAAATGATACTCTGCAATCGCGCAACGAAGCGGGGACCAGTTTCCACCTCTCGGGTGGGGCCGGCAATGATTATATCCGAGGCCTCGGCGGCAATGATCTGCTCGAAGGAGGCGCCGGGAACGACACTATTGTCTCGCTCGGAGGCGACGACAAAATTATCGATGTCAACACCATCGTTGACCATGAAGGCAAGAACTTCATCATCTCGCGCGGCGATCAGGATACCGTCATCATCGACGGCAGCCAGTCGCATGTCGAGCTGGGATCGAACACTCTCGTCATCGGCGCAGACAAGGACGACAAGCTGAGCCGGTTCGGGATCGATCTGCAAGGCGGCGTTCAGCAGTGGTGGAATGAATCCGGGACGGCAGTCTGGTCGCCCTATAATGCGTTGCTGAGTGCCTTCCCGTTCATTGGAGCGCAGGCGCTATTCTCGGTTGCGGCGATGGCGGCCGATGCCCCCTATATGAAATTCGCAAAATACCGGGTCGATGCCGAGACCGGTGATCTGCTGATCGATCTCGGCTGGGGGCTCGGCGGGTCGGCGCGGATCGCCGATTATCATCTCGATCTCGCAACCGGCAGGGGTGACGCCGGTGTCACGGTGTTCCGTCAGGGCAGCGTCAAGCAGGGCGGCAATTCGGGCGTCAAGGCGTCGAACGGTGTCGAACAATATTTCAACTTGGCCCTTTATTCGGGCTTTGGCTATGGCCTCCCCGGTTTCGACCCGCTCGTGCTCGACCTCGACGGCAACGGCTATGATCTCATCTCGCGCGAGTACAGCCAGGTCTATTTCGAGTTCGACAGCGATGGCTTTGCCGAAAATGCCGGGTGGATCGGCGGCAATGATGCGTTTCTCGTGCGCGACACCAACGGCAACGGCAAAATCGACAATATCACCGAGATGTTCGGCAATCGGACGACGTCGGGCTTTACGGCGCTGGCCGCGCTCGACAGCAATGGCGACGGTATCTTCGACAGCGCGGACACGGATTTTGCGAGCGTCAGGCTCTGGAAGGATGCGAACAGCAATGGCGTAACCGATGCGGGCGAGCTGATCTCGCTCGCCGATGCCGGCATTGCCAGCATTTCGCTGACCGCGGCGACGCTGACCGACACCGATGTGCGCGGCAATGTCGTCGTTCGCGAAGGCGGCTTCACGCGGACCGACGGGACGACCGGCAAGGTCGGGGACATCGCGCTCGACGTGTCGGATACCGACACCCGGTGGACGGGAGCGCAGACGCCGAGCCAGGCCGCCTCCGTGCTGCCGCAGATCGCCGGGATCGGTGAACTGGTCAATCTTCGGCTCGCGATGACGGGCGATGCGACGCTGTTGTCTATGGTCAACGCCTTCGCATCGAACGGCAGTGCCGGGGTCGCGGCGCTACGCGACGATGTCGCCGACATTCTTTATCGCTGGGCGGGCGTCGATGGCGTCGCCGCGACCGCGATAGGCTCGGGCGGTTTCGATACGCGCAAGCTTGCATTTCTCGAGAAATATCTTGGCGCGCAGTTGATGCCGCGCGGCACGGGTGGCGCCATTCTCACGACCAACCTGACCGAGGTCGAGGCGCTCTGGAACCATGAGTTCAACCAGATGGCGTTCAAGCTGATCGCGCAAGGCCCGCTCGCGACGGAATTCGCTGGGCTGACCTATTATGAATCGCAGGATCTGCTGCGCGCCGCGAACGCGGATACGATCGCGACGATCCTCGCCGGTTTCCTCGATGACATGCCGGCGGACGCAGGTGCCGCCGCTACCTATTGGGCCGACTGGGGGCCGTTGCTGGGCGCGTTCGCCGGAACCGTGATGCGCACCTCGGGCGTCGAGGTCGGCCGCGACTATTTCTTCGCCGAACTGGTGAAGGCTGTCGATAGCCGCTCGCTTCCGCTGGATCTCGAGACGCTGGCAGCCGGCCTCGCGATCGACGGCTTGAAGATCGGCGGCGTGTCGGCGCTAACCCGTACCGCGGGCGATGATGGAACGCTGGTCTATTATTCGGAGACCGGGAGCCAGCAGTTCGTCGGCGGCACCGGACAGGATGCCTATGTCTTCGGCCACACCATCGGCAATGCGGTGATCAACGACAATGAGGCGCGCGAAAGCGGTGACCGCATTCGATTCGCCTTTTTGACCCCAGATGACGTCATGATGGCACGCGACGGCAATGACTTGTTGATCACCATAACGGCTACCGGCGAGACCGTGCGCGTGCTCGGCCAGTTCGCCCCGGTCACTATTCTCGGCGCCGACTATCTTCTGAGCTCGAACAAGGGCGTCGAAGATATTCAGTTCTCCAACGGAACCATTTATGAGGCGTCGGACATCGCGATCGCCGTCGGCAAGGGCACCGCTGGCAACGATCAGCTTACCGGGACGATGCACTCGGATGTGCTGCAGGGTCTGGCAGGGAACGACCTGCTGATGGGCGGCGATGATGCCGACATCTATGTGATCAACGGCGGTGAAGGCCAGGACATTATCCGCGAGGTTCAGACGACGCCGATGCTGCGCGCCGCGGACCTGCTGATCTTCGGCGAGAATGTTTCGCCTGACGATATCGAGTTCGTCCGCGAGGGTGAAGGATATGACGATCTGCGGATCAAGATCGGGACCGGCGGCGACAGTGTCCTGATCGAGGGTCAGTTCGGCTATTCGGTGCTCGGCTATACCGGCGGATTGTCAATGAACTCGCGCATCGAGGGCTTCTCCTTCCGCCACTACGGTGCGGCCTGGTCGAGCAAGGAGATAGAAAACCTACTCATCGAACGCGCGACGACCGCGGGTGACGACATCACGCGCGGGTTCGGCAACTATGATCATTTCGAGATCAGCGCGGGCAATGACGTGCTGATCGGCATGGACGGCGGCGATGTCTATGACTTCGGCGTTGGCGCGGGCAACGACACGATCGATGAGCAGGCGCGTTTTATTGATGTGACGGTTGGTCTTGGCGGGCTCGCGAACAGCATCGAAAACGACATTGTGCGATTCAAGGGGCTGACCCTCGCCGACGTCACATTCAAACGTCTCTCCTCCGCGCCCGATCTCACGATCACGATCAATGCGACCGGCGAGACACTGACCGTCAAGAAGCAGTTCGACGGCTTTCAGACCGGCTATTTCGGTTCGCAGTGGCTGCACCGGATCGAGCTTTTCGAGTTCGACGACGGAAGCGCTCTCAACTGGCAGCAGGTGGCAGCGCTCACCACGACCGGCGGAGATGGCGACGACCAGCTTTGGGGCGACCTTTATGCCGACCGCATGGTCGGCGGCAAGGGCAACGACATGTTGTCGGGGGGTGGCAAGGGAGACGAATATGTCTTCAACCAGGGCGATGGGCAGGACGTCATTTTCGACAATAATCAGTTCCTCCTCGGCGATGGCATTCTCGCAGTCGATAACAGTCCCGATTATGTAACGCTGGGCGCGGGCATTACGCCGGAAATGGTGACACTGAGCCGAAGCGGCGGCGACCTTACGCTGAACATCGGTTCGAGCGGCGACAGCATTACGCTCAAGAATCAGAACAACCTCATCAATACCGGCGTTTTCGGGGTTTGGGGACCGAGCCGGATCGAGGAAATCCGCTTCGCGGGCGGAACGGTCTGGACATGGCAAGACCTAAATGTCCGTTGGATTACCGACAATACGACGAGCGGCAACGATGTCGTAACGGGATTTGCACTGGAAGATATTTTCGAAGCGAGTGCGGGCAACGACATTCTATCGGGCGGTGATAGCGGCGACATCTATCGCTTCGGCCTCGGCTCGGGTCAGGACATCATTCGCGAGAGCGTCGATAACGTCATGTATGGCGATACCGACAGCGTCGAGTTCGCCGCCGGTATCGCGCCGGAGGATGTTCAGCTAGCCCGAAACGGAAACAATCTGGTGATTTCGCTGTCCGACGGCAGTAGCCTGACGATCGAGGGCCAGTTTGCCTATTCCGCCTGGTATACGTGGAACGACATCGAGCTCTTCAAATTCTCGAACGGCGTCACTTGGAGCGCAGCTGACGTCCGCATGACGCTCCTTGTGGCAACTGCCGGCAACGACACCATTATCGGGTTCGATAGCGACGACGTTCTCGACGGGGGCGCCGGCAACGATATTCTTCGCGGCGGCAATGGGTCCGATACCTATCATTATGATGCGGGCTACGGAAATGACGTCATCGAGGAGAATGTCACAAATAATAATGTCGGCGAGTCCGATCGTGTCGTCTTCGGTCCCGGTCTCCTGCCGTCGGATCTCTCGGTCACCCGTTCAAACGATGATCTGATCTTCACCGTCATCGCCACTGGCGAGACTTTAACCGTCAAGGATCATTTCACCTTCGCTAGCTGGTTTTCCTGGAAGGATGTCGAGCGTTTCGAATTCGCGGACGGTACGGTCTGGACCGACCTCGATATCGCTCGCCGGGTTACCGGCGGTACTCCTGGAGACGATATCATAAACGGAACCTTCCGGTCGGATACTCTCGATGGCGGCGCCGGGAACGATACGTTGTCCGGTGGCGACGGCGCCGATATCTATGTGTTCGGTCGAGGATATGGTCAGGACACGATCCACGAAACCGTTACTGATGCGAACCTGTCGGAGGCTGATGAACTTCGTTTCGGCCCCGGCATCGTCGAGAGCGATTTGACCTTTTCCCGCGACGGCTCGGATCTCGTCATCTCGATCGATGGCACGAGCGATTCCGTCCGAGTCGTAAACCAGTGGAGCTTTGCAAGCTGGTTCACCTGGAACGACATCGAGCGATTCCGCTTCGATGACGGCAGCTTCCTGACAAAGGCGGATGTCCAGATAAAGCTTTTGGCTTCTACCTCCGGAAACGATAATCTGGTAGGTTTCGTGGATGACGACCGGCTGGATGGCGGTGTCGGGGACGATATCCTGCGAGGAGGCGACGGCGCCGATACCTACGTGTTCGGCATCGGTTACGGGCATGACCAAATCATCGAGTCCGTGTCCGACGTCAATTTGTCGGACAATGATAGTATTGAGTTCGGGCCCGGAATCGGTTGGGATGATTTGACTTTTAGCCGTTCGGGCAACGATCTCACGATCTCGCTAGCTAGCGGAGATACCCTCTTCATAGGAGGCCAACTGGGAACATCCTATGATTCGGCCAGCTTTACCTGGAACGATGTCGAGAATTTCAAATTTGCCGAGGGCACGGTGAAAACGAAAGCGGACCTATTCACAGAGATGCTGAAGTCGACGGACGGGGATGACGTCCTGACGGGATTCTATACCAGTGACATCATCTCAGGCGGTCTTGGGAATGACATTCTGAGAGGCCTCGGCGGCAACGATACGCTGACCGGCGGCGCAGGCGACGATATTCTCGATGGCGATGGTGGTAACGATGAATTTTCGTACGCGCTCGGAGATGGAAGCGACATCATAGACGATCAGGAGGGACAGAATATCCTGCAGCTTGGCGCAGGTATCGGTCCAGCTGACATCAAGCTCTCTACTACTGCCTTGAATCCGAATGACATTGTGATCCGTTTTTCGGGAACGAACGGTTCCGTTGTGCTCAAGAACCAAATCACAGCCTCGAGTTCGCAGGGTATCGCGAGCGTTCGCTTTGCCGACGGCTCGACATGGAATCGCGCTACTTTGCTTGCGGAGTTTTTCAGCCGGCAAGCGGGGGACGGTGACGACTATATCGGTGGCGACAACAACTCGAATTCTCTGAACGGCGGCGCCGGTAATGACGAAATTAGAGCTTTGGGGGGCAATGACACTATTCGTGGCGGTGTTGGCGATGATCTGCTTGATGGCGCCAACGGCGATGATGAACTGCATGGCGATGGGGGCAACGACCGCCTCTTGGGCGGCAGTGGCAATGATCGTTACCATTACGACATCGGCGACGGTAGCGACGTCATCGCTGACAACGGAAGCGACACAATCGACGCGCTCGTGTTTGGGGTAGGCATCGCGCCTGCCGACGTTCTGCTTGAACCAGATCCAACCAACTCTGCCAATATGATCATCCGTTTTGCCATCTCATCCGAAACAATTCTCATCGAGCAGCAGTGGAATGGGAACAAAGGCGTCGAGCGCGTCGAGTTTGCGGACGGCAGCGTCTGGAACGCAGTAGAGATCGCGAATCGATTTGCCGTTGGTAGCGCCAGGGCCGGCGACGACATTCTCGACGGAACGTCGGGTAACGATATTATAGCGGGCGGAGCGGGCAATGATACTATTCGCGGCTTGGCAGGCAATGACACGATCATTGGCGGGACGGGCAATGATACCCTCCAAGGATCGTTTGGTGCCGATACCTATATCTACAACCTCGGCGATGGCGAGGATGTCATTTATGACGGTAATCTCAACTCGGATTCGAGCGTTACAGACACGCTGAAGTTCGGTGCTGGTATCACAGCGAGCATGCTGAGATTCATCGTGCCGGCCGATACGAATGACGTGCGGATCGAGTTTATCGGGCAGTCAGGGTCGATCCTGCTCGACAATCAGCAATACTCCGATGTGGGCATAGAGCAGATAATCTTTGGCGACGGCACGATCTGGAACCACGCCCAGTTCTTGGCGCAGGTGGTTCTGAGCCAGCAGTCGGCCGGTAATGATACCATCTATGGATCTGCCTATGCTGACAACTTGGACGGCGGTGCTGGAGACGACGCCATCTATGCTGGAGGCGGCAACGACACTATCATTGGCGGAACCGGAAATGACATCCTGCAAGGATCGACCGGTGCCGATACCTATGTCTACAATATTGGTGACGGTAATGACGTCATTTATGACGGCAATCTCAACTCTGACTCGAGCGTTACCGACACGCTGAAGTTCGGCGCGGGCATCACGGCGAACATGCTGAAGTTCATTGTGCCGACCGATGTGAATGACGTACGGATCGAGTTCGTTGGGCAGTCGGGATCGATCTTGCTCGACAATCAGCAATATAGCGATGTCGGCATAGAGCAGGTCCTCTTCGATGACGGTACGAGTTGGACCCACGCCCAGTTCTTGGCTCAAGTAGTACTGAGCCAGCAGTCGGCGGGTAATGATGTGATCACGGGATCGGCATATGCTGATAGCGTGGACGGAGGCGCCGGCGATGATCGAATCAACGCCGGGGGCGGAAACGATACCATTATCGGGGGCCTTGGGAATGACGATCTACGAGGCGGTACCGGTGCTGATACTTATCTTTACAATCTCGGCGACGGGGATGATCTCATCTATGACGGCAATCTGGACTATGACACCAGCGCCACCGACACGCTGAAGTTCGGTGCCGGCATTACGGCAAGCATGCTGAAGTTCATCGTGCCGACCGATACGAATGACATAAGGATCGAGTTTGTCGGGCAGTCGGGATCGATCCTACTCGACGGCCAGCATTTTTCCGACGTGGGGATTGAGCAGGTAATCTTTGATGACGGGACTACTTGGAATCACACTCAGTTCATGGCGCAGTTCGTCGCGGGGCAGCAGTCGTCCGGCAATGACGTGATCTACGGATCCGCATTTGCTGACAATGTGGATGGCGGCGCTGGCGACGACAAGATTTTCGCCGCTGGCGGCAACGACATAATTATCGGAGGTGCCGGCAACGACGAGATCAATGGCGGGGCGGGAACTGACATAGCGGTGCTGTCGGGTCTTAGCGCCACCTATTCAATGATTACGAGTGGGGGGTTCCTTCATGTTACCGATAACGCGCCGAGCGTTGATGGGGACGATGGAACTGACAAGCTCAAGACTGTCGAGAAACTGCGTTTCTCCAATGGCCAGGAAATCGGTATAACATCGCCGATCATTCTCGACCTTGATGGAAATGGAGTGACGACGGTGTCCGCATATGTTGGCCGTGCGCGGTACGATATGGATGGTGACGGAGTTGCTGACATCACGAGCTGGATGGGACACGGCGAAGGGATGCTTTTTCTTGATCACGACGCGAACGGGACACTAAGCAACGCCGGCGAATTCAGCTTCGTTAACGATGTGGAGGGGGCGGCATCTGATCTCGTCGGCCTCCGCGCCTTTGACAGCAACGGAGACGGGACACTGTCGTCGGGTGACAGCCGCTTCGCCGATTTCCGGATCTGGCGCGACGACAATGGCGACGGTGCTGTTCAGGACGACGAGATTATGACGCTCGAGGAAGCTGGTGTCGCTTCGCTCAAGCTCATCGGACAAGCCGTTGAGGGCAATACCGCGCTTGGCGATGTGGCGGTCCTCAACACCGGCAGTTATACGCGAACGGACGGTCAGATAGCGCAATTCATTGATGCTGCGCTGACCTATTTCTCAGGCACATCATCGAATAATGTACCCGCTGCGGCAAAGCAGCAGGACAACCCGCTATCGCGCCGCCTATTAAATGCTATCGATTGGAATGATCGGCGCATCCTTCGCCGGGCCATCGACGTTGATTGGCAATCCGGTCGCGATCCGGGCGCCGATTGGCCGCAACTAGGCGATCATAAGATGTGGTCAGGACCTGAGATCGTCGCGATCGATAATCCTGCCCATTCGGCCACGCTGGAACCGAGTGTTTCGACACCGGCATCTTCAATTGATCGCCAGCTTTCCATGATGGTGCAGGAAATGAACGTGTTCGGAGCGAAGTCCGCAGGTGAAGGGCTCGGCCCATGGCAACGCGAGAATGCGCGACCAATAGAATTCTTCGCGTAGCGTTCCTTAGGCAATGCGACGCGCAAACTTTGCTCGTCGTGTTGCGCTGTTGGTGTCATTCTAAGCCTTGCTTCTATCGGGAAGCTTCAATTGTCCCTTTCAGACGGTCGATCCGAACTGTGCACCGCACAGATTGCCTTCCTTTGCTCGCTTTGCGTTCGCACACGGCGATGGCATCGCGATTGTTACGCCGCATCTCGGCCGCCTTGACGAGACCTTGCCATGCCTCCGGGCTGCCTGCTTGCATTAGCCGGCTACCGGCTTCCCAGAGCGTCGGCTCACCGATGATATGGCGCGCCATATTCTCTGGCATATGCCAGCTCTGCGGCAGGGCGCGTAGAACGACGCCAGGCAGAAACGACCACAGGAGCATCCCGGCGAGCGCCCCGCCGCCTACCGCCCACAGGAGATAACGGCGCTGGTCTCGGATCGCGGTGACAGTTCCGACAAGGCGTTCGATGCGGTGCGCGGAATTGTCGAAGCGCGCACGCGCCTGCTCGATGGCGGCGTTGTCGGTGGTGCGCGCCTTCGTCGCGGCGGCGGCGATCTGGTTTGCCATCTCGTCGGGAGTAAGCTTCATAGCCGGTGATCGGGCAAAATCGATGATCGCAGTCCGCATCCGGTCGAGCAAGACCGACATCTCGCCGAGCGTCTCGCTGTAGTCGGGAGCAGCATCGCGCTTTGCCGTAAGCCCCGTCACGGCGGCTTCGAGCAAGTCGACCTTCCGCCCAAGCTCGGCGAACGCCTGCGCGGCGGGGTCGGTTTCGGAAGGGAGGGATGTCTGGCTGTCCATGATCGTTTCTCCTATCGGCTCATGCCCAAGTCGCGACCGCGCGCGATGCCGACGCTGCTGGCCAGATCGTGCGAGAGTTGGCGGCCAGTATCGATGCTGATCCCGAGTTCCTGCTTGCGGCCACGCAGGACCGACTCCATCTGCGCATCGCGTTCGAGGCTGTTCGCGAGGCCCGCCATCTGCTCGGACACCTTGCGGGCGCCGCGCGTATCGCCATCACGCTGTAGACCTTCCCGTTGCTTTCCAAGCTGGCGCCAACCCTCGACGAACCGGTCGGCGCGCTTTGCGGGATCGGTGCGGATTTCGGCCTCGAGCCGCATCGTCTGGATGGCGCGCGCTGATCGTCCGCCCGCGGCTTCCGCGACCAAAGCCGGATCGCGGCGGTAGGCGCTCTCCATGTCCTTTGCGGCATGGCTGTCGATCCGAGTCATTGCATCGCGGGCCTTGTCGAGTTCGGCGCGCTGGTGCGGCAGGACCGGCAAGCCCTTGTCCTGCATCTTCCAGATGTCGGCGACCGCGCGGGCATGTCGTTCGACCGCAAGCCGCCGGGCAGGCTCATGATCGGCTTGTGCCGCCATCGCCCGATCGATGGTGGATGTGGGTGGTCTGAAGTCGGCAAAAATACCCCGCTGGCGGCCGGGTTCGGCAGAGGCCGTGCGATCTCGCTCGCCGATCGACAGGCGCAGGCCGTCGAACATCCCGCGCACTCTTTCGGGCATCCGCGCCGACAGGCGCGAGCGCTGCCATGATCGCGTCGCGGAATGCGGGCAGATCGCGTCCGGCGACAACTCGATGATCTACCTCGCGATAGAGCAGATCGACGAGGGACGATCTTCTCGTCATTGCACCTGCCTAGGCGTACTCGACGGCCATTTCGGCCATCTTCTCGTGACGAGCGTGATGCATGCGGTTGCCGGCGCCTCGGAATCCCTGCCGGCGTGCGCGACGTTCGTGACCTCGAGGGCGATGGGTATTCCGGTCTATTCAAGACGGTGGAGGCGACTTTAGGGTCTGCAAACATATCCGTTGTCTGCGCCTCGTTGGCATGACCGTGGTCGTTGTTTCAGCTTCGCCACTATACAGCAAATGCCCCGAGCTTGAACCGCGTCCCCGGGCGCGAAACGAGGGGGAATTCGCTTTTGTGCGGCCCGGCCATGATCTGCGATCGGCTGCGCCGCGGCACTGCGGAAAATGAAATCAGGGCGGTCGGACGCAGGTAGGTTGTGAAAAGGCAGTGAGGCGACAGGCGCGGGGCGCGGAAGCGACACTGTCCGAAACGGCCCAGCCAATGGCAAAACCAGCTCTACAGGGCCGATCACTGGCCTTGCCGGAGCCAAAAAATCATGTCGCCCACGCGCCTGCTTGTCGGCCAGATCCTCATCGTCTTCGCGATCGTCATTCTCGGTGTCTGGATCGCGACACAGTGGTGCGCGGCCGCGCTCGCCTATCAGCCCGAACTCGGGCCGCCTTCCATCGTGGTTTTTGGCGTCCCGGTGTACAAGCCCTGGGCGCTCTTCGGCTGGTGGTATCATTTCGACGCCTATGCGCCCGAGGTTTTCGACACCGCCGGCGCGATTGCCGCGGCGAGCGGATTTCTCGGATGCGCAAGCGCGATCGCGGGCTCATTGTGGCGCGCGCGGCAGGCAAGCCACGTCACGACCTATGGTTCGGCGCGCTGGGCGAGCGATCGCGAGATCTCGCGCGCAGGGCTGACCGGCGACAGGGGCGTATTTCTCGGCCGACATGGCGCCCGCTATCTTCGTCACGATGGGCCCGAGCATGTGATAGCATTCGCGCCGACCCGCTCGGGGAAGGGCGTGGGGCTGGTTCTGCCGACGCTTTTGAGCTGGACCGGCAGCGCCGTCATCCATGACATCAAGGGCGAGAACTGGCGGTACAGCGCAGGTTGGCGCTCGCGTTTCAGCCACGCGCTCCTCTTCAATCCGACCGATGCCGCCTCGTCCCGATACAACCCGCTGATCGAGGTTCGCCGCGGCGCGAACGAGGTGCGCGACGCGCAGAATATCGCCGATATTCTTGTTGACCCCGAAGGCGCGCTGGAACAGCGCAGCCACTGGGAAAAGACGAGCCATTCCCTTCTGGTAGGCACCATTCTTCACATCCTTTACGCCGAGGAGGAGAAAACGCTTGCGCGCGTTGCAACCTTCCTCTCCGACCCGCAGCGTTCCTTCACCGCAACGCTCCGCCGGATGATGGCGACCAATCATCTCGGCACTGCCGAGGAGCCCGAGGTCCACCCCGTCGTCGCCTCGGCGGCGCGCGAACTCCTCAACAAGAGCGAGAATGAACGATCGGGCGTTCTGTCGACCGCAATGTCCTTTCTCGGGCTCTACCGCGATCCAACCGTCGCCGCCGTCACGTCGCGCTGCGACTGGCGCATCGCAGATCTGGTCGACGGCGCACATCCGGTCTCGCTTTATCTCGTTGTGCCGCCGTCAGACATCAGCCGGACCAAGCCGCTCATCCGGCTGATCCTCAACCAGATCGGTCGCAGGCTGACAGAAAAGCTCGACGAGCATGGTTCTACCGTGCGCCGCCACAAGCTGCTCATGATGCTCGACGAATTCCCGGCGCTCGGACGCCTCGATTTCTTCGAGACGAGCCTTGCCTTCATGGCCGGCTACGGGGTGCGCGCCTTTCTCATCGCCCAGTCGCTCAACCAGATCGAAAAGGCGTACGGTCAGCACAACAGCATTCTCGACAATTGCCACGTCCGCATCGCCTTCGCGACGAACGACGAACGGACGGCGCAGCGCGTGTCCGATGCCCTCGGCGTCGCGACCGAGCAGCGCGCGATGCGCAACTATGCCGGACACCGGCTCGCGCCGTGGCTCGCGCATGTCATGGTCAGCCGGCAGGAAACCGCGCGGCCGCTGCTGACGCAGGGCGAAGTCATGACGCTCGATCCCGAAGACGAGCTCGTGATGATCGCGGGGATGGCGCCGATCCGCGCAAAGAAGCTCCGCCATTTCGAGGATCGTTCCTTTCACGCGCGTCTCGCGCCGCCGCCTGTCGTCGAAGCGAGGAGCTGGCCCGACCGGCCTGCGGCGCGCCCCGACGATTGGGGATGCTTCGCGCGGCGGCCCGACCAGCGTCTCGAATCCCCCGCCGACGGGCAAGCCTCCGGCGAGGATGGCGGCCTGCAGCATCAGCGCACTCCCGATCTGGAGGACGATGCGCCGCGGACCGAAGCGCCGAAGCAGCTCGACCTGCTCGGCCTAGATCCCGACGATTCCGACCCCGTCTCCGACCAGCGCGCGATGGACGTTTCGCGGGGATCGCAGGGCGATGTCCAGCGTGCGCACGCGCTAAACCAAGGCCAGGGTGACGACACCTTGCCGAGCTTCTGACCATGGGGCGGCGCAAAGAGAAGAAGGTGCGATACCAGCTCTTCCTTCCCGAAGAGCTTAGCCGGCGGTTCGAGGCGGTCGCTGCCGCGCCGGGTGCCGCCAAGTCCGCAGTCCTCGTCGACGCGCTCACCGCGTGGCTCGACAGCCAGGGTGCGTCCGAACTCGAAACCCGCTTCAGTACCCGGCTCGACCGGATGTCGATGGCGCTTGGGCGCATCGAACGCGACGGACATATCTTGCTAGAGACCCTCGCGCTTTTCATCCGCTACGAGCTCACGATCCAGGCGCCGCTGGCGGAGGGCGACGACGCCGCTCGCGCAATCGGCCGCGACCGGTTCAATGCCTTTGTCGCGCGCGTCGGTGAGGCGATGGCCGGCGGTGCTCGGACGCTACGCAGCGTCGATCGGGAGCGGGGCGAATGAGCGCCACCCACTGGGCGGCGCGCAGCCGCGCGATGCTTCGCACCGCGATGGGGCCGACGATCGCCGCCGCGCTCGCCGATTCCGAGGTGATCGAGATCATGGTCAACCCCGATGGCCGGCTCTGGCTCGATCGGTTGGGAAATGGCCGCCACGACACGGGGTTGATCGTCGAGGCGGCGCAGGTCGACCGGATTATTCGGCTCGTGGCGAGCCACGCGCGCAGCGAAGCGCATCCGGGCGCGCCGATCGTCTCCGCCGAATTGCCGCCGCACGCGGAGGGGGCGGGCGAGCGCTTCGAAGGCGTTCTCCCGCCCGTTTCAACGGCACCCTGCTTCTCCATTCGCAAGCCCGCCGCGCGGATCCACACTTTGCTCGACTATGTGAAGGACGGCATCATGACCGCGGACACCGCGCGCATACTCGCGATGGCGGTAATCGAGCGCAGAAATATCCTCGTCGTCGGCGGCACCTCGTCGGGCAAGACGACGCTTGCCAATGCGCTTCTCGCCGAAATGGGCGATCTCGATGAACGCGTAATCCTGCTCGAGGACACGCGCGAACTGCAGTGCGCGGGGCGTGACGTGGTGGCGCTGCGGACGCGCACGGTTGGCGCCAATGGTCCCGGAACGGTCACGATGGCCGACCTCGTCCGCTCGACGCTGCGGCTCCGGCCCGACCGGATTATCGTCGGCGAGGTTCGCGGGCGCGAGGCCCTCGATATGCTCAAGGCGTGGAACACCGGCCACCCCGGCGGCATCGCCACCATCCACGCGAACAGCGCGCCGGCGGCGCTCTACCGGCTCGAACAACTCATCCAGGAAGCCGTCGTCACCGTGCCGCGCCGCCTCATTGCCGGGGCGGTCGATCTCATCGTCTTCATTTCGGGGCGCGGCCTCGCCCGGCGGGTGGAGACGGTCGCGCGCGTCGCCGGCCTCGATCCCGACGGCGGCTACGGCCTCGTCGATCTCGCCAGCCCCCAAACTCAAGCAGGAGAATGACCATGCAAGCTCTATCGATGCCGAAGCTCGAGCCGCGCGCCCGTGCTTGGGGGATCGCCTCCGTCGCCACCGGCTTGGCATGCGCCGCGAGCGCCCATGCCGCCGGATCGGGCATGCCTTGGGAGGAGCCGCTGCAGCAGGTGCTCGAATCGGTTCAGGGTCCGGTTGCAAAGATCATCGCGGTGATCATCATCATCACGACCGGGCTCACCCTCGCGTTCGGGGAGACGGCGGGCGGTTTCCGCCGCCTCATCCAGATCGTCTTCGGACTCTCGATCGCCTTTGCCGCGTCGAGCTTCTTCCTCTCCTTCTTCAGCTTTGGCGGCGGGGCGCTCATCGCATGATCGGGGACGCCGGCCATATCGAAGGTTTCGAGGCCCCCGTACACCGGGCGCTTGCCGACCCCATTCTGCTCGGCGGCGCGCCACGCGGGATCGCCATTCTCAACGGCACGCTCGCGGCGGCGATCGGACTCGGGCTCCAGCAGTGGATCGCAGGGCTCGCGATCTGGGCGCTCGGTCACACTCTCGCGGTGATGGCGGCGAAACGCGATCCCGACTTTGCGCCGGTTCTCATGCGCCACCTCAAGCAGCGGGGCACATTGTCATGCTGAATCTTGCCGAATATCGCCGCGCTTCCGACCGGTTGGCGGACCATCTGCCTTGGGCGGCGATGGTGGACGACGGGGTCATCCTCAACAAGGACGGCAGCTTCAGCCGCATCCTCGCCTTTCGCGGCCCCGATCTTGAATCGGCGACCGAGGCCGAGCTCGTTTCTGTCTGCGCGCGCGCGAACAATGTGCTGAAACGCCTGGGGTCGGGCTGGGCACTCCACATCGAGGCCGAGCGCAGCGAGGCCTTGGGTTACAGGTCGGATACCTTTCCCGATGCCGCATCCTGGCTCATCGACGAGGAGCGAAAAGCCAGGTTCGAGAGTGCGGGCGCGCATTTCGAAAGCGCGACCTATCTCACCCTGACCTTCATGCCGCCGCCCGACCAAGCCGACACCGCGAGCCGCGCCCTGGTCGAGCGGAGCGAGATTATCTCGGGGCGCGACTGGCGGCAGGCGCTTGCGGGCTTCATCGCCGAGACCGACCGCGTGCTCGACCTCTTCGCGGGCTTCATGCCCGCCATCTATCCGCTCGATGCGACGGGCGCGCTCACCTTTCTGCACGGCACGATCTCGCCGAAGCGTCATGTCGTCGCCTGTCCCGACCAGCCGATGTATCTCGATGGCCTTCTCGCCGATACGCCTTTCACCGGGGGGCTTGAGCCGATGCTGGAGGATCGGCATCTTCGGACGCTGACGATCCTCGGTCTCCCGAATCTCAGCCGGCCCGGGATGTTGGATGCGCTCAATCATGAGGGCTTCGGCTACCGCTGGGTGACGCGCTTCATCGCGCTCGACAAGCAGGAGGCGACGAAAGCGCTGACACGCCTCCGCCGGCAATGGTTCAACAAGCGCAAGTCGGTCACCGCGCTCCTGCGCGAGGTGATGTACAATCAGCCGGCGCAGCTACTCGACAGCGACGCTGACAACAAGATGCTCGACGCCGATCTCGCGCTGCAGGCGCTCGGCGGCGACCATGTCGCGTTCGGCTATCTGACGACGACGATCACCGTCGCCGATACGAGCCGCGCGCGCGTCGACGAAAAGCTCCGCAGCGCCGAGCGCATCGTGAACGGGCTCGGTTTCACGTCGATCCGTGAGAGCGTCAATGCGGTCGAAGCCTGGCTCGGCTCGCTCCCGGGCCAGGTCTATGCCAATGTCCGCCAGCCGCTCGTCCATAGCCTCAATCTCGCGCATTTCATGCCGCTCTCTTCGGTGTGGGCGGGCCCGCAGCGGAACGAACACCTGCGTGGCGGTCCGCTTCTCACCGCCGAAACGAGCGGCTCGACGCCGTTTCGGTTATCGACCCATGTCGGCGATGTCGGGCACATGATGATCGTCGGGCCGACGGGCGCGGGCAAGTCGGTGCTTCTCGCGCTCATCGCGCTACAGTTTCGTCGCTACCAAGGCTCGCAGGTCTATATCTTCGACAAGGGCTTTTCGGCGCGTGCGGCGGTTCTCGCCATGGGCGGCGCGCATCATCCGCTCGGGCTTGGTGCCGAGGTCGAAGGGCGGGGCAGGGCGCTCGCCTTCCAGCCGCTGCAAGGCATCGATCGCGGCGACGAGCGCGCCTGGGCGGCGCAATGGCTTGCCGCCCTGTTCGTTCACGAGAAGCTGCTCGTCACGCCCGAGGTCAAGGAGACTCTCTGGTCGGCACTGTCCAGCCTCGCGACTGCCCCGGTCGAAGAACGTACCCTGACGGGGCTCTCGCTCCTGCTGCAGTCGTCGCAGCTTCGCACGGCGCTCGCGCCTTATACGCTCGAAGGGCCTTTCGGCCGGCTGCTCGACGCCGCCGAAGACGACCTCGAAATGGCAGATGTCCAATGTTTCGAGACCGAAGCACTGCTGGGGCAGGCGGGTGTCGTCGGGCCGGTGCTGACCTATTTGTTCCACCGGCTCGAGGCGCGCTTCGACGGACGGCCGACCTTGCTTATCCTCGACGAAGCCTGGGTATTTCTCGATCACCCGCTGTTCGCCGCCCGCATCCGCGAGTGGCTGAAGGTCCTGCGAAAGAAAAATGTGTCGGTCGTCTTCGCGACCCAGAGCCTCGCAGATATCGCCGACAGCAAGGTAGCGCCAGCGATCATCGAAAGCTGCCCACAGCGGATATTGTTGCCCAATGACCGGGCGATTGAACCCCAGTCCGAGGCGGCCTATGCGCGCTTCGGCCTCAATGCCCGCCAGATCGAGCTGATCGCGCGCGCGACGCCCAAGCGGCAATATTATCTGCAATCGGCAAAGGGCAACCGGCTCTTCGAACTGGGGCTCGGTCCTGTCGCGCTCGCGCTCTGCGGTGCCTCCGATTCCGACACGCAAAAGCTGATCGACCGCGTTCTTGCCGAGCATGGCGCCGCCGATTTCGCGGCGCGCTTCCTCGCCGCACGCGGCCTCGACTGGGCCAGCGAGCTGCTCGCCGGGTTCGACGCTTCCACCCCCGAAGGAGAGATGAAATGAAAAACCATATCTGGGCCCTGCTGTTCGCCGGCGCCGCCGCATCGCTGACGTCGTCTTCCGTGCACGCCGTACCCGTATTCGACAGCGCCAATTATTCGCAGAACCTGCTTACCGCGGCGCGCACACTCCAGCAGATCAACCAGCAGATCCAGTCGCTCCAGAACGAGGCGCAGATGCTGGCAAATCAGGAGAAGCAGCTCTCGAAGATCGACTTTCCGCAAATGAAAGCGCTGGAGCAGCGGCTTCAGGAGATCGACCGGCTGATGGGGCAGGCGCAAGGCATCGACTTTCGGGTCGACCGTCTCGACGAGCAATTTCGCCAGGCCTTTCCGACGAGCTTCGAACATCTCGCGCGGCGCGATACGCGCATCGCGGCGGCGAAGCAGCGCCTCGACCGTGAGATGGCGGGCTTCCGTCAGGCGATGGAAGTGCAGAGCGGCATCGTCGAGAACGTTCGAGGCGATGCCGAGGCGCTGAAGGCGATCGTCGATCGCAGCCAGGGCGCCGAAGGCGGGCTGCAGGCGCAGCAGGCGACCAACCAGCTGCTCGCGCTCGCCGCCAAGCAGCAGTTCCAGATCCAGCAGCTGATGGCGGCGCAGTTCCGGGCCGAAGCGCTAGAACAGGCGCGGCGCGCGCAGAGCGCGCGCGAGGGACGCGAACGGACGACCCGATTTCTTGGCGATGGCAAGGCATGGACGCCGCCGCGCTGACCGACGTCTGACTCGATTGGGGCAGGACGGGCCGCATCCGCTCCCCCGAGCCCGCAAGCTGCCCCGTCGCGGGGGCCGCGACAGCGCCGGTGTTGCCATGTTCACCGTTCGCCGCTGCCGGCCCCCCGACAAAACCCCGATGAGGAACGCTTCTCATGGACGATCTCAACGTCATCGACCAATTCATGGCGGTGTTCATCGCTTATATCGACAGCGGCTTCGGGCTGCTGGGCAGCGATGTCGGTTTCCTCACCACCATATTGATCGGTATCGATATCACGCTTGCGGGTCTGTTCTGGGCGCTCGGCGGCGAGGACGATGTCATCGCAAAAATCTTGAAGAAGATTCTCTATGTCGGGGCGTTCGCGCTGATTCTGAACAGTTTTCCGACGCTGACCGAGATCATATTCCGCTCTTTCGCCGGGCTCGGTCTCACCGCCGGGGGCGGCGCGATATCCGCCGACGAGCTTTTGTTGCCGGGCCGGCTCGCCGGCATCGGTTTCGAGGCCGCCTGGCCCTTGCTCGAGCAGGCGAAGGAACTCGTCGGTCCGATCGACTTCTTCGACAATTTCGTCGAGATCGCGGTGCTGGTCATTGCCTGGCTGATCGTCATCGCCGCCTTCTTCATTCTCGCGATCCAGCTTTTCATCACCATTCTCGAATTCAAGCTCACGAGCCTTGCGGGCTTCGTGCTCGTGCCCTTTGCGCTCTGGAACCGGACGAGCTTTCTCGCCGAACGCGTGCTCGGCAATGTCGTGTCCTCGGGCATCAAGGTGATGGTGCTCGCCGTGATCGTCGGCATCGGCTCCAACTATTTCGCCGAATTCACCGGCGCGCTGACCGGCGAGGAAGTGTCGATCGAGCAGGCGGTCTCGCTGATGCTCGCGAGCCTCGCACTCTTCGGCCTTGCGGTCTTCGGCCCCGGCATCGCCTCGGGGCTTGTCGCGGGCGCGCCGCAGCTCGGCGCCGGGTCGGTCGTCGCGACGACGGCGCTCGCCGCGGGCGGGCTCGCGGCCGGCGGAGCCGGGACCGTGGCCGCCATTCGCGGCGTCGGCCTCGGCGCGATCCGTGCCGGGACGTCGATGGGGTCCGCGGCATCGACCGCCTATAAACTCGGGCAGGAGACATCAGGTTCGTCTTCGGTGGCGGCTGGCCTCGGCGGCGTTGTGTCCGCCGCCAGCGGCGCGGCGGCGACCCGGTTCGGCTCCACTCTCGGGCTTGAGACCGCGGCAGCGCGTGGACGTCAGGCGGCGTGGGAGGCGGGGAACGGCAGGAGCGCAAAAGCTTCGTCGACCGCTGAACCGGCAACATCCGACAGCGCTCCAGCATGGGCGCGGCAGCTGCAAGGCCAGCAGAATGCCCGGCATCACCGGCAAATGGCGATTCACACTCTCAAGGATGGCGACCGGGGCGGCGCCGGCATCACGCCCGACATCAACGAAAGGGATTGAGCGATGATTTTCAAACGCGCATTGGGCCGTTACGGTCGGACGCCTGAACCCGAGACGCCCTTTCAGCGGGCGGGCCAGCTCTGGGACGAGCGCATCGGGTCGGCGCGGGTCCAGGCGAAGAACTGGCGGCTGATGGCATTCGGCGGCCTGTTTCTCACCGTCGGCCTGTCGTCCGCGTTGGTCTGGCAATCGATGCAGAGCCGGGTCGTCCCCTATATCGTCGAGGTCGACAAGCTGGGGCAGGCGCAGGCAGTCGCAAGGGCCGATACAGACTATCGGCCAACCGATCCGCAAATCGCATGGCATCTCGGCCGCTTCATCGCGAGCGTGCGCTCCCGGTCGCTCGACGCGGTTCTGATGCGCGACAATTGGCTCTCTGCCTATGATTTCGTGACTGAGCGCGGTGCCCTCTTTCTCGGGGAATATGCGCGCGCTTCGAACCCGTTTGCCGACGTCGGCCGACACACGGTTTCGGTCCAGGTGACCAGCGTGGTGCGGGCGTCGGACGACACGTTCCGCATCGGCTGGACCGAACAGGCGTTCGAGCGGGGCAGCTATGCCGGTACGTCACGCTGGACCGCCGTCGTCACCGTCAAGGTCCGGCCGCCGCGCTCGTCGGAGACACTCCGCAAGAACCCGCTCGGCCTCTACGTCGAAGCTATCGACTGGAGCCGCGAGCTCGACACGGCGCCGCCGCGGATCGCCGCGAACGTCGCACCTCCGAGCAAGTCGACCGGGTCGCCGCCTGCTCGCGACCTTCCACTCGGTTCCCCGCTCGCGCCGCCCGCCGGCGAAACCGTTCCACCCATTTCTGTCCTGGAAGGTATTCCCCAATGATCCGACACTTCGCCCTGAGCGCGGGCCTGCTTGCGCTGTCGCCTACGGCTCTTGCGCAACCGGGGGCGGTCGTTGCGTCAGCCAACAAGGCGGCACTCCGCGAACCTTCGACAGGCGGATTCGTCCATGCCGTCCAAGTCTATCCCTATTCGGATGGGGCGATCTACCGGCTCTTCGCCGCGCCCGGGCGCGTCAGCGACATTGCGCTCCAGCCCGGCGAGACGCTGAGCGCGGTGGCTGCCGGCGATACCGTTCGCTGGACTGTCGGCGATACGACGAGCGGGAGCGGCGAGGGCAAACGGACGCATATCCTCGTGAAGCCGTTCAGCGCCGGTCTTTCGACCAATTTGATCATCACCACCGACCGGCGCGTCTACCGAATCCAGCTTACGAGCCGCGCGGGCCCCGCGATGGCAGCGATCAGCTGGACCTATCCTGCCGACGAACTACTGGCTTTGGCGCGCCAGCGCGAGGCGGCCGACGCTGCCCGGCCGGTTTCGGCGGGCGTGGCGATCGAACGGCTCAATTTCCGCTATGAAATCTCGGGCGACAAGCCTGCTTGGCGGCCCCTTCGCGCGTTCGACGATGGCCGGCAGAGCTGGATCGAGTTTCCGCCCTCGATCGCGTCGGGCGAAGCACCGCCGCTCTTCGTCGTCGGAGAGGATGGCAAGGCTGAGCTCGTCAACTACCGCATGGCCGGCAACTACTACGTCGTCGACCGCTTGTTCGCCGCCGCCGAACTCAGGCTTGGCGGGAAGAAGCAGAAGATCGTTCGCATCAGCCGAAGCGGCGGTGGCAAGGTGCGAAGCGAGCGCGGCAAATGACCGATGCTCCCACCACCGCGGCGCTACCGCAGCCTAAAGTCGATCCCGAAACGCTCGCCCTGCGCGGTAGTCCGGCGCGTGTCACGCGCTTCAAGCGCGGAGCGATCGTTGCGATCAGCGGGATCGGCGCCACCTTCATCGCCGGCGCGGCCTGGCTTGCGCTGAAACCGGTGAGCTTTGTCTCGGCCGTACGCGAGGATGATCGGGCGTCTGTGGCGGCAAGGCCGAACTCCGATGTGTTTGCAGGCGCGCCGGCTGGTTATGGGGATGTTCCCAAGCTGGGGCCGCCACTCCCGGGAGATCTTGGCAGGCCCATTCTCAATCATCAGCGCGAGCTCGAGATGGCGTCTCCTGCCAATGGCTCCGAAGACGCGGCCGTCAGAGCAGCGCAGGAGGCGGAGGCCGAGCGCCAGCTGGTCGTTCAACAGGAACGTGAGGCCCGCGAGTCGGGCATTTTGCTCGCGCGCGGCGCTGCGGCTTCCGCCGTACGATCCGTAGATCGGGTTGCGCCCGAGGGGGTGTCCAGCTCGAACCCCGCAACATCCGGCAGCGACGATCCCAACGGGCAGCAGCGGAAGGCTGCGATGATCGGGCAGACGAACGTCGGCGATGACACGAATCCGCATAGACTTGCTGCGCCGCCATCGCCCTGGACTCTCCAGGCGGGCAGCATATTGGCTGCCAGTCTGATTACCGGTCTCAACTCCGATCTTCCGGGCGTGGTCACGGCGCAGGTGACGGAAAACGCCTACGACAGCGCGACCGGACGTACCTTGCTTATCCCCCAAGGATCGAGGCTGATCGGAAGCTATGATAATGTCGTCGCATTCGGGCAAAGCCGGGCGCTGGTGGTCTGGCAGCGGATCATCCTCCCGGACGGCGCCTCGATCCGCATCGACAATATGCCCGCCAGCGATACCCAAGGCTATGCTGGCCTCGCCGATCGCGTCGACCGGCACACCTGGCAGTTACTCAAGGGGGTGGTCCTATCGACCCTGCTTGGCGTCGGAACCGAACTCGGCGCCGGCAGCAGCGAGAGCGACCTCGTTCGCGCCATTCGCGAGGCGGCGCAGCAAAGTGGATCGCGCGCGGGCGATCAGATTGTTGCCCGCAACCTCGACGTTCAGCCGACGCTCAAAGTGCGTCCCGGCTGGCCGCTCCGGATCGTCGTACACAAGGATTTGATCCTGCGCCCTTGGACGATGGCGGGGGAGGGATCATGACCGGTCTTAAACTGTCCAGATTGCCGGATCGGACGCCGGTAAAGATGACGATCAACATTACGCCCGATCTTCATCAGTCTCTCGCGCGCTATGCTGCTCTCTATGCGGAGACATATGGCCGCGAAGAGCCGATCACCGATCTCATTCCGGCGATGCTTGCATCCTTTCTCGAGAGTGATCGCGCTTTCATGCGATCACGGCCGAAATCGTGACGCGCGGCCCGAGTTTCGATGATCGGGAAAGAATGGGACGAGAGGCGGGCGCTGTCCTGGAGGCATTGCCGGCCGAGCCGATCAGTGTGCGTATCGCCGTCGCCGTGAAACTTACGGGTATCGGGCGATCGACGCTCTACGAACTCATCAAATCCGGAGAAATCGAAACGGTGAAAGTCGGTCGCTCGACCTACATCCCGTATCGATGTCTCAAAAAGCTCGTGGGCGGTCGGGCGTGACCGCGCCGGTTCTCGGTCGGTCTCGTCACGTGCTGCTTACATCTCTCTTCCGGATGCCGGTTCAGCAAGAAATCCGTCGCAAAATTTCCGAGTCCTTTGCGTGGAGCCATTGAAATATGTGGCCGAGATATATCCATGATATATGTGGGCAATATATTTCGATGGTGAGATTCTCGCTAGAGCAAGGCTTTGCGCCGCTATCTGTCGTTCGGCCTCTGATGGGCCATATTTTGTTCCGTCTTAATCGGCTGAACCCTTACCAGGGCGCCTCAGAATATATTCTTGTTGAGGTTTTTTCAATTAAACCTTACTAAGAGTGGTCTTTTCTCGGGTATGGTTAGGTTTATGAACCGCAATCATCTGACTGCAGCGGTGCGCGCGCAACTGATTCGTTACCCGCCGCCTTACGACAACCACTATGGCATCGTCCCCTCCTCACCCCCAGAGGACGCCCTGCCTATCCAAGCCGCGCAGCTGGCGCACGACCGCGCATTGACGATGTTAGGCCGGGTGCAGGAACTGGCCGTCCAGATCTCGGACCCATATGTGATCAGCCGGACCCTGAGCCGCCGCGAGGCCGTCGACAGTTCAGCGATCGAAGGAACTCATTCCACTCTCAGCGAACTGCTAACGATCGAAGAGCATGACGACGAGGCGCGCGCTGCCGCCCAGCAAGTCCGAGATTATGCTCTGACCCTCGATCGCATGCTTCCACGCGCAACGATTGAAGGAAGCGACGTCTTCACCGTCGAACTGATACAGAATCTCCATCGCGAGGCTATGCGGCACGACCCGGATTATCGAGAAGACCCGGGCGCGTTCAAGGAAGCCGTAAACTGGATCGGAGGAACGGGTCACATCTCGACATCAACCTATAATCCGGCGCCTCCCGATCAGGTGGCCATCTGTCTCGAACAGAATGCTGCCTATATGCGCTGCGAAGGCATGCAGGCGATGACGCAGAGTCTCATAACCCGCATGGCCGTTGCGCATGCGCATTTCGAGGCTGTCCATCCTTTTAGCGACGGAAACGGACGCGTGGGACGTCTTCTGTTGCCGATGATGATGGCAGCTAATGGCCATGTTCCGCTCTACCTCGCGCCGTATATCGCGGCCAACCGCGCTGGCTATTATGATGGACTCAAGGCCGCGCAGCAGCGGCTCGAATGGGCTCCCTTTGTCGCTTATCTTTCGGATGCCATAACCGGCACGATCGAGGAACTGTTCGTGACACGTGCGGCGCTTGAACGCGTGGCAGGTGAGTGGCGGGAGCGCCGCAAATATCGAGCGGGCTCCGCCGCGCTCCGAACGCTCGACCTGCTAATCGACTATCCGGTTATCACCTTGAAGCGGCTGGCCGACAAGCTTGTTATATCCAGGCCGCAAGCCCTTGCGGCGATCAATCAGCTTGTTGAAGCTGGGATCCTCGTCGAGCGGACGGGTCATCGCCGCAATCGCGTTTACGCGGCGGGTTCGGTGCTCGCTATCGTCAACCGGCCGTTTGGTGCTGTTCCGGAAGTCTAATCGAAGCATTTTGCGGCGCTCGCACCGCAGGCCGCCATAAGCTCGAGCAGGCAATCCAGACTTTAAGGATCACCAAGTCTGGAACGATTAAGGCGGTAGATGTCCGTCGCTCGCCACACCCGTTCTCCGCACCCGCATGCACCCGAATCAGGCGTTGGAGAGTGCGATCCAACGCTATTGGGGACTCGAACCTCACCATTGGAAATTCCCGAGGTATCGATGAAGGTATCGTGTCGTCACTGACGTCAAGAAAAGGCACTTTTTTGCGTCCGATGGACTAAATTCGAGTCCTCTTCTGCTACCCTTTCCATAGGGTCCTGAAAATCTTCAAAATGCCGAAGATATGGCAGTTCGGGTCATTCGGGTGATCCGGGATGGCGGCGGCGGCAGTTGGTCGCGCCGTTCGAGCCGGCGGCCCAGTGCGAAGCTTTCCATACTTTTTTATATGGAGATGATTTCGTTGCGGTGACACGCGGGCACGCTGCCGACCCGATGCCGGCGGTCGGTTTGCCCACATGATTCGGCTGCTGAGGAGCCGACGCGGGGCACGCAGCCAGACCGTCCGAAAATCTTGCGCGACGATGCTTGTCTTCGCGCCGCCGCGCTGTTAATGGCGCCGCTCGTTGCCGCTTTAGCTCAGTTGGTAGAGCACATCATTCGTAATGATGGGGTCACAGGTTCGAGTCCTGTAAGCGGCACCATTTTCCACTATATCAAGGCCTTAGATCCTGCAATTGCGGTCGGCGGGATTTGTTGCGGACTTCTTCCGGCGCTTCTGGCCGGCATTCATCGATAATGCGGCGGCGAGCCGATCGCGAAGCCAGCGAAGCTTGGCGAGGGCCGCGGGGCGTTCTCTTTGGTTTCCATCTTCGTGATATACCGGCCGAGACCGGTCGAAAAAGCGGTTACCCATCTCGCGCCGGCAACGCGTCGCGGTGTCAGGGTTTCGTATTCTTCTTGAGCGGACTTGCCGTATAGCCCTAACGGTCCGGCTACGGCTGTGGCTGTTTCCGGACCGGGCCGGCGATGCCGCGCGGGAGGAGGCTCGATGATCCGTTCCTTGATCGCAATGTCACTGACGTTGCTACCGATTTGTTCGGTGGCGGCCGCGGAGCAGGCGCCGTCGCTCTTTGTCGATGACCGGAGCACGACCGCGAACGCGGCCCAAAGGCTGGAAGGATCGGATCGCGACGATGCGCTTCGGCTGTCGAAAATTCCGTCCGGATCGTGGTTGGCTTATGGTTCGCCGGACCTTGTCGAAGGGATTGCCCGCGACATTGTGAGCCGTGCCGCGGCCCAAAGGCGGCTTCCGGTTCTGGTGGCCTATAATATTCCTTACCGTGATTGCGCTCTCTATTCGGCCGGGGGAGCCATCGACAGCGCTGCTTATCGGGCGTGGATCCTCGGACTCGCGCGCGGAATCGGCGATTATCCGGCGATTGTGATTCTGGAGCCTGACGGGCTCGGCGTCATCCCATGGCACCGCACGCTCAGCGGCGAAATCGAGGGCTGCCGGCCTGAAGGGCAGGACGAAGCCGCCGCGGCGCGCCGATACGAGGAATTGCGCGGCGCCGTCGCCATTCTGTCGGCGTTGCCGGGGGTCAGCATCTATCTCGACGGGACGGGCAGCAGCTGGCTGGCGCCGGGCGAGACCGCCAGCCGCCTGATCAAGGCGGATGTCGCCAAGGTGTCGGGTTTCTTCCTCAACGTCTCCAATTTCGAAAGCGACCGCCGCGTCGTTCCCTACGCGCGGTGGGTCAGCGACTGTATCGCCCTCATTACACACGGAGGGCTCGATCCGCGCGAATGCCCGAGCCAGTATAGCCCGGCATCCTTCGATGACGAGACGAGCTGGCCCGCAACCGACGCGGCCTATGATCGCCTGTTCGCGCAAAGGGGGCTGGAACGCGATCCATCAAGCCAGAAACATGCGGTGATCGATACCAGCCGGAATGGCAGGGGATCGTGGAAACCGCGGTCCGGCAAGTATCGCGATCCCGAGGTCTGGTGCAATCCGCCTGGCCGGGGGGCGGGACGGCGTCCCTCGCTCGAAAGCGGAAATCCCTATATCGATGCCTTTCTTTGGGTGAAGGTGCCCGGCGAGTCCGACGGAGAATGTCTGCGCGGAACGGCGGGTCCGGCCGATCCCGAACGGGGCATCGAGGCGCCGCCGGCCGGGCAATGGTTCCCGGCGCAGGCGCGCGAATTGATCGAACTGGCCGACCCGCCGCTTGCGGCTGAATGACCGGTGCTTCTAATCGGCGGGCGGAGCAGCGGTCGAGGCGCGGACGAGCAATTCATGGGCGTGGTCCCGCCGCTGGGAGACCGGAACATCGCTCTTCCCGTCGAGCGCCGCCAGCAGACGATCGGCGGCGTCCCACGCCATCTGCCGGACCGGCTGGTTGACGGTCGTGAGCTGCGGCCAGGCCGTTCGTGAAACTTCCGAATTGTCGAATCCGGCAACCGATAGGTCGCCGGGAACCGCAAGGCCAAGATCGCGCGCCGCCGCTATGGCGGCTACCGCCATGTCGTCATTCTGCGCGAGGATAGCGGTAGGGCGGGGCGCTCGCCCGAGAAGCTCCCGCGCCACGCGGTAGCCGACGTCGTAGGTGAAGTCGCCGGTGACGAGGAGCCGCTCGTCGATGGCCGCACCCGCGTCGCCGAACGCGCGCAGATACCCCTCCATACGGCCGAGGCTGGCTGCGTGCGACGGATCGCCGAGGATGATTCCGATGCGCCGATGACCCAATGACAGGAGGTGTGCCGCGACTGCATGGCCAGCGGCCGTTTCGTCCATGGTAACGACGATGCCGCGGTCGAGTTCGCTGTGCGGCGTGATCCGGCCATAGGGCAGTTTGTTCCGTTCGAGCATATCGAGCAGCGCGGGCTGGTCACAGGCTGGCGGGGCAAGAAGAACACCGTCGAGACCCGCGCGCAGCAGAAGAGTCCCCAGTTCCTCGGGCCGGCTCGCGACGTGATTGAAAGGAAGAACGACGAGACGGTAACGCCCGTCCTCCAGGCGCCCCAGCGCACCATTTTGCAAATCGACGACGTAGCTCGGGCTCGGGCGCTCATAGGTGAGGCCGATGAGATAGGACCGGCGCGCGATCAGGCTCTGCGCGGCGAGATTGGGATGATAGTCGAGCGCCGCGGCGGCTTCCTTGACCTTCTGCCGCACGGCCTTGCTCACATGCGGGGCATCGTTGAGAGCGCGGGAGACGGTCTTCGGGGTAACACCGGCAATGCGCGCGATGTCGACGATCGTGGTTCGTTTGGAAATCTGCCCCTCCCGTCGTGGTGCAGGCCGCATGATTCGACGCGATAGCGCGAAATTTCAAGCCTCATAGCGGGTCGCTTGACTCCTGTCGATACACGACGGTAAACGTTGACCGAGAATCGGTAAACGTTGACATAAATATGGGGGAGAGCGAATGAACTTGCCGCGCGGGGCCGCTATGGCGCTTGGCGTCACGTCGCTGGCGCTGCTGGCGTCCCCCTCCATACCGGTCGCGGCAGCGCAGATGCCGTTGGCCGGCGCTGCGACCAGCGCCAAAGCCAATCCCGAAACCTGGCCCGCGCGTGCCGAGACGCTCGCCCCCGATCCTGCGGTCGAGAAGCGCATCGACGAATTGATCGCGGCGATGTCGCTCGAACAGAAGGTCGGCCAGATCATTCAGGCCGATATCGCCAGCGTCACTCCAGAGGACGTCTATCGCTATCATCTGGGTTCGGTGCTCAACGGCGGCAATTCCGATCCCGGCGGCCGCTACAATGCCCCGGCGAAAGATTGGCTGGCCGCCGCCGACGCCTTTTACGCCGCCTCGATGAGGCCGAACGGAAAACTGCCTCGCGTCCCCGTGATCTGGGGCAGCGACGCCGTCCACGGCCACAACAATGTCGTCGGCGCGACGCTCTTCCCGCACAACATCGGCCTCGGCGCCGCGCGCAACCCCGACCTCATCCGCCGTATCGGCGCCGCCACGGCCATCGAGATGCGCGTCACTGGGCTCGACTGGACCTTCGCGCCCACGCTGGCGGTCGTGCGCGATGACCGCTGGGGACGGACCTATGAAGGCTTTGGCGAAACACCCGAAATCGCCACAAGCTATGCCGCGCCGCTGATCGAGGGCTTGCAGGGCAAGATCGGCGACAGGGACTGGCTGCGCGGTCCGCACATCATCGCCACCGCCAAGCATTTTCTGGGTGACGGCGGCACGCACGGCGGCAAGGATCAGGGCGACGCGCAAATGCCGGAGGCACAGCTGCGCGATCTCTTCAGCCCGCCCTACCTTCCAGCGCTCGACGCGGGCGTCCAGTCGGTGATGGTCAGCTTTTCGAGCTGGAATGGCGTCAAGATGCACGGCAATCGCTCGTTGCTGACGGGGGTCATGAAGGATCGCTGGAATTTCGACGGCTTCCTTGTCGGCGACTGGAACGGCCATGGACAGGTGGTGGGCTGCACCGCGACCGATTGCGCCGGGTCGGCCATTGCCGGGCTCGACATGTATATGGCGCCCGACAGCTGGAAGGAACTGTATCGCACCACGCTCGCGCATGCGCGCGACGGGAGCCTGCCGACCGTGCGGCTCGACGATGCGGTGCGCCGGATCCTGCGGGTCAAGCTCCGCGCCGGACTGTTCGAGGCCGGCAAGCCGTCTTCACGCCCTTATGGCGGGCGTTTCGAGTTGCTGGGCGGCCCTGACCATCGCGCGCTGGCGCGCGAGGCCGTTCGCGAATCTCTCGTGCTCCTGAAGAATGCGGGAAGCCTGCTGCCGCTGAAACCGGGTGCCAACATCCTCGTGGCGGGCGACGGCGCCGACAATCTCACCAAACAGACGGGCGGCTGGACGCTCAGCTGGCAGGGGACCGGGACCAAGCGGGCCGATTTTCCCAATGCGCAATCGATATGGGAAGGCATCGACGCCGAGGTGAAGGCCGCGGGCGGAACAGCCGTCCTGTCGGTCGAGGGGCACTACACCCGGAAACCCGACGTCGCGATCGTCATATTCGGCGAGGACCCCTACGCCGAGTTCCAGGGCGACCGACCCGACGTCGGCTATGACGATGCAAAAACGCTCGCCCTGCTGCGCTCGCTCAAGGCCGCGGGCGTGCCGACCGTCTCGGTGTTTCTTTCCGGGCGCGCCATGTGGGTCAACCCGTTCCTCAATGCTTCGGACGCGTTCGTTGCGGCCTGGCTTCCGGGTTCGGAGGGGGGCGGCGTTGCCGACATGCTGTTCGGCAAGGCCGATTTTCGTGGCAAGCTGCCCTATAGCTGGCCGAAGGCGAGCGACCAGACCGCGGTCAATGTGGGCGACGCGGATTACGATCCGCTCTTTGCCTACGGCTTCGGGCTGACCCTTGCCGACAAGGGCGATCTCGCTCTTCTGCCCGAAACCCGTGCGGGCGCGGCCGCCGCCGACCCCGGACTGCTGTTCGCCGCCGGGAAGCCGGGAAGCGGGCGACGGCTGATGCTCGGAGCGCCCGGTGCTCTTTCCACCAATCCCGGGCCCGAACTGATCGAGGCACGCGGTGCCGATCGCGCCGCGCAGGAAGATTCGGTCCGGCTAAGCTGGACCGGTGCGGGACGGGCCGTCGCCGCGATCGTTCAGGACACACCCGCCGACCTGTCGCGTCAGTCGAACGGCGATCTCGCGCTCGAACTGGAGCTGAAGGTCGATAAGGCACCGACGGCTGACGTGAGTCTGATCATGGGATGCGGCGTCCAGTGCGCGGGCGGCTTTCCGCTGCGGGCGATGCTCGCCGAGGCTGCCAAGACCGCGAAATGGACGCGGATCGCGATACCGCTGCGCTGCTTCGAGAAGGCGGGCGTCGACATGACGCGTGTCGAGAAGCCGCTCAGCATCGCCACTTCGGGAAGACTGGACCTCGTGCTGTCTTCGGCGCGGATCGTCTCGCCGTCGGGGCCGGCGCTGCAATGCAAATAGAATTGATGGTAGGGAGGATGACATGAACAGGGGTAAAGTGACGCGCGCTGCGCTGCTGGTGCTGCTTTCGACGACCGCGGCGCTGCCTGCCCACGCGCAAGAGGCCGGGGCAGGGGATGGCGCGAGCGACGACCGGGACGAGATCATCGTTACCGCGAACCGGCGCGCGGAAAATTCGCAGGACGTCTCGGGCGTTGTGCAGGCGCTGGGCGCCGATCAGTTGCGCCAGGACGGCATTTCGGAGCTACGACAGCTCCAGGTCGCGGTGCCGGGGCTCAGCATCGCCAATCAGGAAGGCAATGTCGAAATCTTCATTCGCGGTGTCGGTTCGGCGAACAACACCGAACTCGGCGATCCGGGCGCCGCGCCGCACCTCAACGGCACCTATATTCCGCGCCCGCGCGGGCTGGGCCTCATGTTCTACGACCTCGACCGCGTCGAGGTAAACAAGGGGCCGCAAGGCACGCTCTACGGCCGCAACGCGCTCGCGGGTACGCTCAACATCATCACCGCAAAGCCGCGGCTCGGCGAGTTCAGCGGCTACGCGCAGGCCGAAATCGCCAATCGCTCATCCTATGGCGCGGAGGGGGCGATCAATATACCGCTCGGCGACACGCTCGCGCTGAGGGCGGCAGGCTATTATATCAACCGCGACTATGGCTTCAAAAATGTCTCGACCGGCGCACCGGCGAGCGGCCTCAAGCCGGCGGGCCTCGAGGAAAATTACGCCGGACGCCTGTCGCTCCTCTGGGAGCCGAACGACCGGCTCAGCATCTCGATCGTCGGCGACTATGGCAAAGAGACAGGAACGGGCTATCCGGGGGCGAATATTTTCAGCGCGGTGGTCGGAAGCGGCCTCCGCCCCGACAAGCTCAACCTCAAGCACGTGGTCTACCGGGGGCTTCAGGGCGACATGGAGAATGAGCTCTGGGGTATCCAGGGCAAGATCAACTATGATTTCGGCAGCTTCGGCGCCGAATTGACCGGCAGCTACCGCTCGGTCGACTTCTATCAGGTCAATGCGTCGAGCGACGGCATCGACTATCCCGGCCGCGACCTCTCGGCGGTCCAGTATGACAATTATTCGGGCAATTTCTGGCAGACCAAGTCGAAGAGCCAGGTCTATGAAGCGCGGCTGTTCGCGAACGACGACCAGGCCTTGCGCTGGAACCTCGGTGCCTTCTATTTCAAGGAAGATCAGGCCGTCGGCTATCTCGCGCTCGCCGACCGCGGCTACTGCTGCTACTCGGCAACCGAATTCACCATGCCCGACGTCAATGGCGAGAGCTATGCCTTCTACGCCGACGGGACCTATGACGTGGCCGATCGCCTCCGCTTTCTCGCCGGGATCCGCTATACCGAGGAAAAGAAGTCGCGCTACGGCATCGGCGGCAATTGGGCGCTAACGCTGGGCGGCGAGGATTACGCCTGCTGCTTCGCGACCCGCGTCGGCACCGAGGGGTTTCGGCCCGCGCTGCTCGACCGCCCCAACTTCGACGTCAGCAACATCACGACGCCGCAAGGCATGGCGCAGTTCCTGATCGAAGGCGTGAAGACGCCGGGACTGCGCGATACGCTCATCGCGCAGATCGGCGCGATCGCCAACGGCACCAATCCCAATGGTACCTGCATCGACCGGCCCGATATCGACAATGGCTTCGTCAACTGCCCGGCGCTCAACCCGTCGAACACCAACGGCGGCTTCAGCTATGCCAATCTTACCATTCCGGGCCAGCAGATCGGCAGCTCGAAGTTCGACTTCATCGACTGGCGCCTCGGCGTCGAATATGACCTCAGCGACGACAATATGCTTTATGCGAAGGTCTCGACAGGTCACAAGTCGGGTGGCTTCAACGACAGCTTCAACGGCTCGCCGATCCCCGAGACCTTCAGCCCCGAAAAGCTGCTCGTCTATGAAATCGGGACACGCAACAGTTTCGACTTCTTCGGTCGTCGCGCCGTCTTCAATCTGACCGGCTTTTATTACGACTATTCGAATCAGGTCTTCCAGGATCTCACCTGCATCAATCTCGACAGCACCCAGACGCCGCCCGTCTGCAACGGCTATTCGCTGGTCAACCGCAACATCGGCGCCTCGCGAATCTACGGTGCCGAGGCCGAGATGCGCTTCAAGCTGCCGGGCAATTTCGGGCTCGACATCAATGCCGCCTATCTCGACACCAAGGTCACGAAGGGAACGGTGGCCGATGCGCGGGCGCAGGATTTCGGCGCCGGGGGTAATTCGCCGCTGATCAGCCTCGTCGGAAACCGCCTGCCGCTCGCATCGAAAATGAATATCAGCGCGCGGCTGTCGCAATGGTTCGACGCGGGTCCCGGGCGCCTCGATTGGCAGGCGCTGTTGAACTACCGTTCGTCCTATTTCCTCAGCCAGTTCAACGAGGACGACATCGTTTTCCTCGACGGAACCCGCCAGACCGCCTTCGAAGCGGGTTTCCCCGACCGGCAGAAAGGCTATGCGACGCTCAATCTGGGCATCGGCTATACGATCGACAATTTCCGTCTGGAGGCCTGGGCGAGCAATTTCCTCAACGAGGAGGTCTCGCAAAAGGCGTTGGTCGGATCGTCACTCAACATTCGCTTCCTGAACGACGCACGGAGCTATGGCCTGCGCGTTCGCGTGAACTTCTAGAAAAAAGGGGGGCAGCCGTCCGCGTCGCGCAATGGCGCGGGCGGTTGTCATAGGGAGGAGTGTGTCTCGATCCTCTGGCCGAGCCTGAGCTTGTGAAGCCCACCGATTGCGAAGGGTCCACAACCGGCCAACGATGCGAGGGCGGCGGGTTGCCCCACCGCCCTCCAATCGTCAGAAGTCCATCGCCGGCATCGGCGCGGCCTTCTCTTCCTTCGGCAGCTCGGCGACGAGCGCCTCGGTCGTGATCAGCAGCGAGGCGACCGACGCCGCATCCTGCAGCGCGGTGCGCACGACCTTGGCCGGGTCGATCACGCCAGCCTTGACGAGATCCTGATACTCGCCGGTCGCGGCGTTGAAGCCCCAACTATAGTCCTCGCTTTCAAGCAACTTGCCCACGATCCATGCGCCATCCTCGCCGGCATTGTCAGCGATCTGGCGCGCCGGAGCGCGCAGCGCGCGGCGAACGATGTCGATGCCCGACTGCTGGTCGTCGTTCGCCGCCTTCAGGCCTTCGAGTGCCTTTAGCGACCGGAGCAGCGCGATGCCGCCGCCGGGAAGAATGCCTTCTTCCACAGCCGCGCGCGTCGCGTGAAGCGCGTCGTCGACGCGGTCCTTCTTTTCCTTGACCTCGACCTCGGTCGCACCGCCGACGCGGATCACCGCGACGCCGCCCGCGAGCTTGGCAAGCCGTTCCTGCAGCTTCTCGCGGTCGTAATCGCTCGTCGTCGTCTCGATCTGCTGGCGGATCTGCGCGACGCGGCCGTCGATGTCCGATTTCGTGCCGACGCCGTCGACGATTGTCGTATTATCCTTGTCGATGACGACCTTCTTGGCACGGCCGAGCATGTTGATCGTGACGTTCTCGAGTTTGATCCCGAGTTCTTCGCTGACGACATTGCCGCCGGTGAGCACCGCGATATCCTCGAGCATCGCCTTGCGCCGGTCGCCAAAGCCCGGCGCCTTGACCGCCGCGACCTTGAGCCCTCCGCGCAGACGGTTGACGACGAGCGTCGCCAGCGCGTCGCCCTCGACATCCTCGGCGATGATGAGCAGCGGCCGGCCCGACTGCACAACGCTTTCGAGGAGCGGCAGCATCGCCTGCAGGTTCGACAGCTTCTTCTCGTGGATAAGGATATAGGGATCGTCGAGTTCGACCTTCAGCTTCTCGGCATTGGTGATGAAATAGGGCGAGAGATAGCCGCGATCGAACTGCATGCCCTCGACCGTTTCGAGCTCGGTCGCCAGGCTTTTCGCTTCCTCGACGGTGATCACGCCCTCGTTGCCGACCTTCTCCATCGCCTCGGCGAGGATCTTGCCGACCTCTTCGTCGCCATTGGCCGAGATCGTCGCGACCTGCGCGATCTCGCTGTTCGCCTCGACCGACTTGGCATGCGACTTGAGGTCCTCGACAACCGCGCTCACGGCGAGGTCGATGCCGCGCTTGACGTCCATCGGGTTCATGCCCGCGGCGACCGCCTTCGATCCCTCGCGGACGATCGCCTGCGCGAGCACGGTCGCGGTGGTCGTGCCGTCGCCGGCCTTGTCATTCTGCTTCGATGCGACCTCGCGCAGCATCTGCGCGCCCATATTCTCGAACTTGTCGGCAAGCTCGATTTCCTTGGCGACGGTGACGCCGTCCTTCGTGATGCGCGGCGCGCCGAAGCTTTTTTCGATCACGACATTGCGGCCCTTGGGTCCGAGCGTGACCTTCACTGCATTCGCAAGCGTATCCACGCCGCGCAGCATGCGATCACGCGCGTCCGACGCAAATTTCACTTCCTTGGCAGCCATTATTACCTCCTTGTTGATGCCCTTTCAGTTACTGGATGGATGCGACCTCAGGCCGCCTTTTTGAGCGCCTCGGCCTGCTCGATGACGCCGAGAATATCGCTCTCCTTCATGATGAGCAGGTCCTCGCCTTCGATGCGGACCTCGGTGCCCGACCATTTGCCGAACAGGATGCGGTCGCCGGCCTGGACGTCGAGCGCGGTCACCGTGCCATCCTCGGAGCGGGTGCCAGGACCGACGGCGACGACTTCGCCCTCCTGCGGCTTTTCCTTCGCGGTGTCGGGGATGATGATGCCGCCCGAGGTCTTCTCTTCGGCTTCGATGCGGCGGACGACCACACGGTCGTGCAAGGGACGGAAATGCATGCATAACCTCCATATTGCATAACGATATGATAAGCCGGCGTACCCGTCCGAGGCACGCGGCGCCGAAAAGCTAGGAAGGTGATTTTTCGCTTCAAGAGGATCAGCGAAAATTTTTTATCGCTGTCCTGCGGGCAGAAACAAATCGCCCTTTTCAAGGGCCTGACCCCCTCTTGACTCGACTCGCTCTGCTCCCAAAATCTTTGCTCGCGGCATCTGGCCGCACGACGAGAAAGGAATGGCGGCAAGGAAGGAGGCACGAGCATGTCCGAGCCATTTTCCCGTTTTCTTCATCCCTTTGAGGTGGCGCGTCACCCAAGCCTCGAGCCCGAGGTCAAACGGGCCCTTCTGGCATCCTGGGCATCGGATCGGGCGGCGGTCCGCGACAAGCCCGCGCTTCGCAAGCCGCGCGGCGCGCGGCGCGCCGTGCCGGTCGACGATGTTCTCGCCGCGCTGCGCTCGCTGGATAGTGGTGGGGCGCGTGCACCATGACCGACCGAGCGCTGATCGCGCAGTTGGACGGCTATGGACTGACCACTGCCGAGATCCATTATTACCGACCCGACTATCCCTCGCTGCTTCAACTCTACGTCTGGCAGGATTATGATCTGCCGCCCGACTTTCCGGTGCTTTTCGATTTTCTGGGTTTGTGGCGGCGCCAGATCGAGGCGGCGCTCCACTCGGTGCGGATCGCGCACAACGCGCTGATTGGATCGGCCGAGTGGAGCGCGGCGGACATAATTCGCACGATTGACTGACCGTGCGACACGAGAGCTTCCGGCCAGCTGGTCTGGCTTCGACTGAATATGGGCCCCTGTTTTGTTGGCTGGCCGGCGCCAGAATGCCCCACATGTTCGGCTGGGCGTTTCTTCAGAAGCCGATCAAAGACGAGCGGCCTTTCAGTGCTGTTCGCTCGACGACTTCAGCCGGCAAACTCGGCTGCGTCGCGTCCGACGCACGACGAGCGGTCCATGCCGACCAGGGAGAGCGTTCGGGCTTCGTGGCGGCGTCGGTGGCCCTCCCGGTCTCGCCACCCGCCATCCCGGTTCGGTACTGGTTTTAGTCGTTCTCCGGCGCCTGGATCGCGAGATTTCCGCTCGCGTCGACGGACGTGACCAGCAGCGTGTAGACCAGCCTTCCAGCGTCGTCGACACATTCGACGCGCAGGCTCTGATCATGTCGCAGTATCTGCGGGTCGTCTGCAAGAAGGCTTCCGCAATAGCGTACCGCCTCCCATCCCGCGCTCCGGTCGTCGGGAAGGTCGATGCCCACTTCGTCGATCTCGCGGTGGCCGTCGCGGGTGTGGAAGAAATAACGTCCCATCTCGTCTGCTCCTAGGGGTCAGGGCTGGTCGCGGTGGAGATAGAGGTCGGAAAAATCCGCAGTGGCGATCAACGATTTGAGATCGGCGATGCGAATACCGCGACCGTCGCGGGCGATGGCGCCCGCGCGCTCCAACGCTTTTAGCGTCCGGTTCACATGGACAGGGGTCAGACCGAGCACGTCGGCAAGCTGTTCCTGGGTGAGCGGCATCTTGTGGACGTCGAGACCCCCGGATCCGGTGTCGAGCAGCCGGTAGTGCAGTTCGCAAAAAAGATGCGCGAGACGCGCGAGCGCATTCCGGCGGCCGTTGTTGAGAAGCCATTCGCGGCCGATCGAGGCTTCGATGAGAATGTCGACCATGACGGCGCGGGCGATCGCGGGACGAGCCCGCACCAGCCGTTCGAAATCCGAAATCGTGATGACGGTCAGTTCGACGGCGGTCAGCGCCTGCAGATTATGATCGACGGTGCGAAGGTACATCGACTGGAAGTCGAGCGGATCCCCCGGAATCTTGATCGAGACAATCTCGCGCCCGCCACCCTCCGTAATTTTCTGCCGGTAAGCGAAGCCGGACCGCAAGACCGGACAGATGTCGGATCGGTCGCCTTCGCGCAGAATATAATCGTTGGGCTGGAGGCGCCGTGTCTGATGCGGAAGAGCGGCGATCGCCGCCTGGTCCTCCGTTGAAAGCAGGCTATGGCTGAGCAGCTTCGCAAGAAAGATCGCCATGCCCGGCGGTGCGATATCCCGATCGAACATTATGCAAGCCCTCCTCATCTGACGTCATCCTCCGTCGAAATGCAAGCCGCGTGGTCATGGTTCCCGCGGCCGAGCCACTGTCGCGAACGCAGGCGGATAGCGGAACGAATTGTCACGGAGTGGCCGGGGACCTGCGGATCGGCACCGGCTTCAATGAAGGGAACCTGCAGCGCGTGCCACGATTCTCATGCCGTCCATCCCGCTCGCGGCGATGGCCTCCCGTCCTCGCCCCGACCGCGGCGGCCGGGCCGGCTCTGGCCGGCCGGCACCGACCGAGCGCGCATGCTGGTCGTCAGGCGGCCTGCATCCGCAGCCGCGCCGCCTTCATGTCTCGCGCCGGAGGAAGGCCGAACAGGCGGCCATATTCGCGTGTGAACTGCGGTACGCTTTCATAGCCCACGGCATAGGCGGCGTTGCTGATCATCTCACCATCGGACAGCATGCGGCGGCGCGCTTCGATCAGCCGCAACTGCTTCTGGAATTGCAGGGGGCTGAGCGACGTGATCGCCCGAAAATGCTCGTGGAACGAGGAAACGCTCATTCCCGCCACTTCGGCCAGATGGTCGACGCGTAGTGGCTTCGCGAAGTCGCTGCGGATCAGCGCCACGGCGCGGGCAACGCGCTGTGCATGACTCTCAGTCACGCCCAGATTGCGGATCGCGCCGCCGTGCCGGCCCGAGAGAAGCCAGAAATGGAGCTCCCGGATCAGCTGCTCCTGCAGGATTGGAGCCGACGCCGGGCGATCGAGTAGCCGCATCAGTCGCATCGCGGCATCAGCGACCTCGGTCTCGGTCGGGTCGACGCGGACGGGTGTGCCCACAGCAAAGGGCAGGGCACCCATCTGTGCCACGAGGCTCTCGATCACCGCGATATCGAGGTCGATCACGAGCGAAACATACGGCGCGCCGGCGCTGGCGCGGGTGATCTGGCTGATCGTCGGTACGTCGGCAGTGATCAGCAGCGAGTCCCCGGCGCCGAAGTCGAAGGTTTGATGTCCCATCGTCACGCGCTTCGTACCCTGCAGCACAAGCGCGACGAGCGGGCGCGAAATGGCGTAGTCGAGCGCCGTCCGCGCCGTCTGGCGGATGACGGCTACGCCCGGGATGGGCGTAATGGCCACGCCGTTTGGATCCGCATAGGCCTCTGCGTAGCGGCGTGCCGTGTCGAGGAGGGTTTGCGCCATGCCCGCGACCATATGTCGTGCCACCGAATGCAGCAAGGGCGACGGAGAAACAGGCAAGAACGAGCGAGTATCTGGCAACATGCGAAGGCTCGGCGTTGCGATAGGGTTTTTCGGAAATGGCCCATACCAGCGAAGGAGTGAGACAATGACGAGCATTTCTATCATCACCGGTGGCAGCCGCGGTCTCGGCCGCAACACGGCAGTCAGCCTTGCCCGGGCGGGCAACGACGTGATCTTCACCTATCGCAGCGGAGCGAACGAAGCCGAGGCAGCCGTCGCCGAGATCAAGGCGCTTGGCCGCCAGGCGGTTGCGCTTCAGCTTGACGTTGGCGATATTTCGACCTTCGCCGCATTCGCCGACAGCGTCCGCGCGGCGCTCAAGGCCAACTGGAACCGCGACAGCTTCGATCATCTCATCAACAATGCCGGTCACGGCGAGATGGCGAGCATCGCCGAGACGACCGAAGCACAGTTCGACTTGCTGTTCGACGTCCACGTCAAGGGCGTGTTTTTCCTGACCCAGGCGCTTCTCCCGCTGCTCGCCGACGGCGGTCGCATCGTCAACTTCTCGTCGGGCCTGACCCGTATCGCGGCGCCGGGCTTTGCAGCCTACTCAGCAGCGAAAGGCGCAATCGAGACATTGACGCTCTATATGGCGAAGGAGTTCGCGGACCGCGGCATCACCGCCAACACCGTCGCGCCGGGCGCTATCGAGACCGACTTCCTCGGCGGCGCGGTGCGCGACATCGAGGATTATAACGTCGCCTTCGCCGGCATGACGGCGCTGGGCCGCGTCGGTGTTCCCGACGATATCGGGCCGATGGTCGCAAGCCTCCTTCGGCCCGACAATCGTTGGGTCACTGCCCAGCGCATCGAGGTTTCGGGTGGTCAGAATATCTGATTTTTCTCGGCCTCCCGGGCGATCATGATGAGAGGGTCGGACAAGGCCGCTGCGGCACCGCGGCGGCCTTCACCGTTTTCGTATCGGCAGCGGTCGGGTCAGTCAGGCAAGGAAGCCGCTTCGCGACCGCTACGGAAAATTTGAGCGCGCCGCGCATCCTTGCCACTGGCCGGCCGATGGGCGAGCCGCCTATTCAGCGCGATCCCGCGCCCGAATATTTGCATTGCGGCCTCCGGCTGGGTCCTGACCTTATACCGTCCGTGTGGCTGGTCCGCTTTGGGCCCGATTCCGTGGTCTTGCTCGCGTTCCGCACTGATCGCGTTTATGGGACACCGTACACCGCCTTTACCATCTTGCCGAACAGGCGCAGCTGGCGGCCGAGAAGCTTTGGATCGTTTAGCGCGCGCGTCAGCACGATCGAGCCCTCGACCACCGCGCTGAAGCTATCGGCTATTGTATCGATGGCGACCGGAGTTGCGGGCGAATATTGCGTGTCGATCGCTTCGAACCACAGTCGGAATCGCTCGCGCCAGCGCATCGCGGTTTCGAACAGCATCTCCCGCACATCACGGTCGAACGCCTGTTCCTGATAGATGATCGCTGCGACGAGGCAGCCGGGATGCACCTCGTCGATCTCGTCCATCATGTCGGCATATAGATCGAGAAAAAGCAGGAATCGCTGCATCGGGTCGTGCGAAAGCGCATGGGCGCGTGCGGTCAGATCGTCCATCACCGCATCGTCCTCTTCGAGGAACCGGGCGAGCAATTGCCGGGCAAGATCGCCCTTGTCGCGGAAATGATAGAAAAAGCCGCTTTTGGTGATCCCCGTCGCCTCGACCAGTTCGTCGATCGAGGTACCCGCGAACCCCTTTGTCAGGATCGCATCGTTGGCGGCGTCCATCAGGCGCTCGCGTGTCCGCTTGCCCTTGCTGTGCTGCTCTGCCTTGAGCGAAAGATTCGCGTTCCGCTTATGCTCGTCCATGGTCGCCCCCTGCTGCGATCGACGGAATTGCCGGATTTTTGTGCGGCAAAAGAAAACCGACCGCAAGTATTCTATCCGGGAAGGCCGGACGGGCGTAAACCGGCGCGATCGAACGACTTGCAGGGGAAGTCTCAGTGTTTGGCACCTATCACTGGATCGCGCTGTCGATGTTCGGCTTCTTCGCGGGCATCGATCTCTTGTTTCGGTCACGCACCTTTCCCGACGTGCCCTTGTGGCGAACGAAAGGCATTGTTTTCACGCTGCTCTATTTCGGCGTGACGACCTATTCGCCTTTGTTATGGGACGAGATTCTCGGGCAGTATCAGCTCGTTGACGGGTCGGCCTGGCCCTTCTGGCTCCAGCTTGTTGCCGGCTTCCTCTTCTATGAATTCCTCATCTACGCTTGGCACAGGACGATGCACAATGTGCAGCCGATCTGGCGCTGGCTGCATCAGATGCATCATAGCGCCGAACGGGTCGACATCTGGGGTGCCTTCTATTTTCACCCCTTCGACATGATCGGCTGGGCTTTGCTCGGCAGTTGCGCACTCGTGCTCGGGATCGGCCTGTCGGCCGAGGCGGCGCTGATCGTGTCGGTGGCGGCGACCTTTTGCGCGATCTTCCAGCACAGTAACCTGCGGACTCCGCGCTGGCTCGGCTATTTCATCACGCGGCCCGAAAGCCACGCGGTGCATCACGAACGCGGTCTTCACGCCTATAATTATGGCGACATCCCGATCTTCGACATCCTGCTCGGTACGTTTCGCAATCCGCGCGAGTGGAATGGCGAGGCTGGATTTTTCGAGGGTTCGTCGCGGCAGGTCGGCAAGATGCTGGTGGGCCGGGAAATCGCCTGACCGGCCGAGAGTGTCGGCCAAACGAGAAAGGGACAGGGAAATGAAGTCATCGTTGACGGTGATGGCGCTCGCCTTCTGTGCAGCGAGTTGCTCGGGTCCGGCGGAAGATCAGGCCGAAAAGGCCGAGGGTGCTTCGGCCGAGATCGATGCGGCGGGTTATGAAATTGCGGTCCGCTGCCAAGCCAGCTTCGACGCGGTCGCACGCCTCTACAACGTCCTTGCGGGGCAGAGTAGCGGGAGCGAGCAAGCGGAGATGGTGGCTACCGCTAAGCAGCGTGCGGCGGCGGCCGAAGCCTATCGCGGCATTGCGCGTAGCGTTGGCGCGCATATCGGTCACTCGTCCGAAGCGATCGACACGGCGATCAAGGGCGCCGCGACCGCGGTGGATGCCGAGTTTCAGAAGCGCCCATTCGAGGATTTCGCGACCTGGGTCGGCCAGGAAGCCGACCGCTGCCCGCCGCCTGCGGCATAGGGAGACTAACATGACCCATGAATTGCGCGCCGGCGAACGGGCGATTGATACCTGGACGCTCTTCTATCTGCCTCCTGGCGGCGGCAAATATAATGGCAAGCTGACGGTCACCAACCAGCGGCTGCTCTACGATGCCAAGCTGGATGGGAGCCTGCTGGGCACTCTGTCCAATCATCTCGTCGAAGGACGGCTCGCGATCGAAAAGGATGGGATCGAGGCTATCGAGGTCGAGCGCAAGCTGTTCAGCAAAAAGGCGATCCTGACGCTCGCCGATGGCAGTCGACATATCTTCGACTATGGCGCGATGAATATAGACAAATGCGTTGCGGCGATGGAGGCTCGCTGATCGTGCCCGGCGCGCCGGTCGTCGCCGCGAAATCCGTGGCAGTGCTGCTCCTCTGCCTGATCGTCGCCGACGTAATTGGCGTGATTGTCTGCACCTTGTTGGACATCGCGCCGATCCGCGCGAAAAGCGCCTTGCTGCCTTACGCGATTTGGCTGGTCCTCGGCATCTTCTGTGGTCTCTCTGCCTATCAGGGCGCGGGGGCATGGATATTCCTGGACCGGGATGGCGAGTGGACGAGTCACCGCGAAGCTTTTCGCGCCGGCAATGTCATCGTCGCAACAGGGGCTGTCATGCTCGCGGCGCTGCTGTTCCTGTTTCGCCATCTCTATTGGCTCGGCGGCGTCGATGGCGAATATTATGTGCCCGACAGCGCGCCTCATTCGATCCTGTTCGGGCTCAGCGTCCTCGCTGCGATGACGGGAGGGCATTTTTTGCTGCTTCCAAACGCCACCGGGACGACGAAATGACGGGCCCGTGACCGGCTCCCGCCACTTCGGGTTGGTCACGGCTTTGAGGAAGGCCGAACGTGCGGCGGCGTCTCAGATCATGGCCGAACGGTTCACTGGGACGAGGTGATTATTCGATCGGATGGCGGTTCCGATGAGGACTATCCTTCGCCGGCGGCAAGCTCGACCGCACCCCGGCACTCCAGTCTGAGACGGCCGCGCCCGGTCCGGTTAACCCGTATCGGCGCCTGCTTCTCGTCGAGCCGGCGGCGCAGGAGCAGCAGCCGGTTTCCAGATGGTCCTTGATGTCCGGCATAGGCGCAGCAAGCGCCAGCCGCCGTTCGCGATTTGAAAAGTCGATGATCATCGGCGCCGACTATCTGGGGCGATTTCGCCTGCTGATTGATTTTCCGACCCGCCGCGTGTGGCTACGCTGATCCCAGGTATTGTCCTTCGGCGTTGACCGCCAGAAGTGGACGGTTTCCAGTTGGCCGAAAGCCGTTCCACGCATCCGCGCCTTAACCTGAGGCTGCTCCCTGTTCTCGACTGGCAAGTCGGCAGGATTTCAGCAGAAAAGCAGCCGAGAGAAGGAGGGAGAAGCTCGCGACCACCAATGCGGCTTCCAGAGGCCGAGAGGTCAGGTGGCTTCGGAAGAAATCGCTGAGCAAACCCACCACAAATGGACCTCCACCTTGCCCGATGATTACCGCAACAAGAAGCATCACCGCGGCAGCGAAGGCGCGTGTCTTGGCGGCGCTTCGCTCCTGGAACAGCGCAATCGTGGGAGCGTAAGTCGCGCCGGCCGCAAGGCCGAAGAGCGCGAAGAAAACAAGCGAGAGGTTCCGGTTCTCGACCAGGAATGCGGCCACCGCGAAAAGCCCGGAGGCCAGAGCGAGGGCGCCGCAAAGACCGAGCGCGGCGGCCATACTGCGCTGCATGATCCGGCCAACCACGACGCCTCCCGCGAGAATGCCCAGCAAGGCGCCGCCCGACGAACTGATCGAATAGGTCGAACCAACCTCGCGCAGGCTCATGCCATGCACTCGCATATAGAAGGTAGGCGCCCATTGCGCGAAACCCGCATAGGCGAAGGCGGCGAGAGCATACGAGAAGGTGAGCGCCCGGCGCAGTGGATCGGCCCATATCTCGAGAGCGATGCGGGTCGGGGAAGGGGGCAGAGCTTGGCCGGCAGCTTCCGACTTCGCAGGGTCCCTGACCGTGAGCGCAAACAGAAGGGCGAGGACCAATCCCGGCACCGCCATGATCGCCATCGTGTCCCGCCATCCATATTCCGAACCGAGCCAACCGCCCGCGGCAACGCCGGTACCGATACCCACCGTCGTGCCTCCGGAAAACAGCGCGAAGGCGGCGGTGCGGGTCCGGCCGGAAAAAGCGCCGTGGATGAGCGCAAGCGACGCCGGACTGGCGCCGGATTCCCCGATGCCGAGCCCCAGGCGCACCGCGAATAACTGCCCGAACGAGCGAACGTGAGCGGTTGCGAGGCACATGAGGCTCCAGCAGGTAACCGCCGCGACAAGGATGCGACCGTGACCGTAGCGGTCCGCGAGGCGCGCCAGAATAAGGCCTGTCACGCCGTAAGTCAGCGCAAAGGCAAGGCCGGTGATCGCGCCGATCTGCGTGTCGGACAGGTCGAGGTCGCGCTGGATCGCCGGCGCGAGCACCGAGATGAGCGTGCGGTCAGCATAGTTGATGATGTTGATAGCTACGAGAAGCGCGAGAACCCACCCATTGCCGAGCCGGCTCAGCCGTTGGGTGGCAACTCCGTCGATCGCGGCAGTCGTCACGCGACGCGTGCCCCGAACCGGGAAGCGGACGCGTGTCGTTGGCAGAGGAGCGCGTGGCGGTCAGCCATGGTTGAACCAGATGGTCTGCCGGCGCTGGTAGGCTTCCAACCCGGCAAGCCCGCCCTCGACGCCCAACCCCGACATGCGCGCTGGCTCTCCCGAAAACGCGTGGCCGGGGCCGAAGCTCGCGACCGCTTCGGCGTTTACGACCGTGATCGCGGTGCGCATCGCATGCGCCAGCCGAAAGCTGCGCGTCATGTTCGCACTCCAGATATAGGCGGCGAGGCCATAGTCGCTGTCATTGGCAAGCCGGATCGCCTCCGGCTCGTCGGCGAAGCTCAGCACCGCGACGACGGGGCCAAAGATTTCCTCGCGAACCACGGGGTCGTTGGGCGCGAGATTGTGCAAAATGGTGGGCTCGATGTAATAGCCGCCGCTCTCCGCGAGCAGTTTCCGGCCGCCATAGGCGAGCCTGTCCGGCACGGCCGTGGCCGCTTCGATATAGCCCGCCACTTTGTCGAACTGCGCTTTGGAGACCAGCGGACCATAGCTTGTATCCGCCGACTGGGGGTCGCCCGGGCGGATGCCCGCGAGGAGCGGTCGGACGCGGTCGAGCAGGTCGTCCTTGATGCCGTCCTGAACCAGGATGCGCGATCCGAAACTGCACACCTGGCCCTGGTTGAACAGGATCGAGCGTGCGATCTGGGTCGCGACAGCGTCGATATCGACGCCGTCGTCGAAGATGATCTGGGGTGACTTTCCGCCGCACTCGGTGCCGACCACCTTCATGTTCGAGGCCCCGGCATATTGCATGATCCGCTTGCCGACCGCGGTCGATCCCGTGAAGGTGACCATGTCGACGTCCATATGTTCGGCGAGCGCGCGGCCCACGATATCGCCGCGGCCCGGCACGATGTTGAGGACGCCCGGCGGCAGCCCGGCATCAAGCGCGAGCCGGGCGAGCAGAAGCGCCGACTGCGATGAATATTCGGAGGGCTTCAGAATGACGCTGTTGCCCGCCGCCAGTGCGGGCCCGAGCTTGATGATGCAGTTATAGGTCGGAAAGTTCCAGGGGACGATCGCCGCCACGACGCCGCGCGGGCCGCGAGGCTGAATGACGGTCGAGAGACTGTCGCTGCTGAGCACATCGCCGAGGACTTTGTCGAGCGCCTCCGCATTGAAGCGCATGAGCGCTGCCGCGCTCGCGGCGCTGAAGCCGGCCTGCGCAACCGGCTTGCCCATTTCGATCGCGTCAAGCGCGTCGAGGCGCGCCGCGTGTTCGGCGATAAGGTCAGCCCAGCGCGAGAGCACGGCCTTCTTCTCGTGTGGCGCTGCGCGGCACCAGCTGCCCTTTTCGAAGCTACGCCGGGCCGCGGCGACCGCCGCATCGACGTCGGCTTGGGCGCCGCAGCCAATCTCGAGCAGCTTCTCCCCAGTGGAGGGATCATGGGTAACGAAGCGATCCGCCGAGCCGGAGGCGACCGGACGCCCATCCACGAAGGGCATGACGGGCGGGAGATCCTTGGCGGTGAGCCGGTTCGGCGTGACCGTCGGTGACTGATTCATATTCTCTTTCTTCCCTCAAAGCGTATTGGCCACGCCATCGGCCTGACGACGGGGCGGCAAATTCAACCCGCCGCCGTCCTTTGAAATCGGCGGCCGTTCATCTCATTCTGCGAACATGTCGGTGGCCCGGACGAGCTCGTCGGTGATTCCGGGCTCGGAAAAGACATGTCCCGAGCCCTCGACGATTCTCAGCGTCGACTGCGGCCAGCTCTTGTGCAGCTTCCATGCATTGCCGGGCGCGCAGCAAATATCGTAGCGGCCGTGCAGGATGACGCCCGGGATGCCGGCCAGCCGATCCGCGTCGCGCAGAAGCTGCTCCGGCTCGAACCAGCAATTGTTTGCGAAGAAATGCGTCTCGATCCGCGCTACCGCTATCGCGTTGCGGGCTTCGGCGGACTGGCGCTCGCGCTCGGGGTTCGGAAGCAACGAGACGGTCGCCGCTTCCCACTGGCTCCAGGCGCGCGCGACGTCGAGCGGCACACTCTCGACCGGGCCGTTCAGGCGCTCATAATAGGCTCCGACAAGGTCTACGCCGTTAGGCGCCTCGACCGCGCCCCGGAATTTCGCCCATTCCTCGGGGAATATCTCGGAGGCGCCGAAGCGGTAGAACCAGTCGATGCTGGCCCGGTCGCCGAGAAATATGCCGCGCAGGACGAGCGCGCTGACGCGCTGCGGATGACGTTCGGCATAGGCGATCGCCAGCGTCGAACCCCAGGAGCCGCCAAGCACGAGCCATGTCTCGATCCCGAAATGGGCGCGCAGCCTCTCGATGTCGGCGACGAGGTGCCAGCTGCTGTTGTTTTCGATCGACCCATGCGGGTGCGAGCGGCCGCACCCGCGCTGATCGAACAGCAGTACGTCGTACCGCGCCGGGTCGAACAGGCGGCGATGGTCCGGCGCGATGCCGGCGCCGGGACCGCCGTGCAGAAAGACTGCGGGTTTGGCACCCGGCGTGCCGCTGCGTTCATAATAAAGCCTATGCCCGTCGCCGACGTCGAAATGCCCGGTTTCATAGGGCTCGATTTCTGGATAGAGCGTGCGCAGCAGGTCCTCGCTCATGCTGCGCTCCGCGCCGGGTCGAGACCTTCAGCCGCCCGCTCGCTCAGGAGTTGCTGTGCCAGCTTCGTTCCGATCATCATGCAGGCGGCGTTGGTGTTGCCGCTGATCAGGTCGGGAAAGATCGAGGCATCGCCGATCCAGACATTGGCGGCGCCCTTGAGCTTCAGGTCGGGTGCGACCACCGCGCCGGGATCGCTCCCCATCCGGCAGGTGCCCGAGATATGATAGGCGATTTCGCAATTGTTGCGCACATGGTTCCGCAACGCTGCGTCGCTTTGGACCTGGGGGCCTGGCGCCACTTCGCGCGCGACGAGCGACGCCATCGGCTCCGCCGCCATGATCTGGCGGGCTATCCGGATGCCGGCCGCGAGAGCCCCCACGTCGCGCTCGCCGCCGCCGAGGAGATTGGGGCGGATAAGCGGCGCGACATCGGCGTCCTTCGATGCGAGCGTCAGTTCACCGCGTCCGGAGGGATGGCTGAGATTGGCATAGATGGTGAGCGACGGCGTTTTCAGCAGCGGCGCCTCGTTTTTTACCGGATCGAGGATCCCGATTGGCAGGAAATGAAACTGGATGTCGGGCGCCGTGACGTCGCCTGCGCTCCTCGTAAAGCCGGTCGCCTCGAAGACGCTCGCCAACATTCCCTCCCGGTGCAGGGCGAAGTCGAGTAGCTCGCGGAGATATTGTCCGATCCCCCGCGGCGTGCGCGAGGGAATCCGGGTTTCGTAAACCAGACGGACGAGCGGATGCTCGATAAGGTTTTTGCCCACCTGCGGCGACGCGACGGCCGTCTCGATCCCGAGGGCGGCAAGCTCGCCCGGGTCGCCGACCCCCGAGCGGAGCAACAGCGTCGGTGTGCCCACCGCGCCGGCGCTGAGGACGAACCGGTCGGCGCTCACGAGCGTGTCGACGCCGCCGCGGGAACAGACGAGATGGGTTGCACGACCATCCTTGAAAAGCAGCCGCTTCGCATCGCAATCGTCCCACAGGGCAAAATTGTCCCGCGCGCGAATGTCAGCGAGGAAGGCGTCTGCGGCGCTGTGCCTCAGACCTTTACGCTGCGAGAGCTGTGCCAGCCCGAAACCTTCCTGTGTCTCGCCGTTATAATCCTCGTTTATCGGATAGCCCGCGCCGGCCGCGGCATCGAGAAACGCGCGCGTCAACCGGTGCGGCCGACCGACGGTGCGGACGTTCAGCGGACCAGCGTGTCCGCGGGCCGCGCCCGGCCGATCGCTCCTCTCCATCGCGCGGAAGTGCGGCGCCACATCGTCCCAGTTCCAACCCGGATTCTGCATCTCCGCCCAGCGGTCATAGTCGCTGGCCGCGCCGCGGACGAACATCATCCCGTTAATGCCGCTGCTGCCCCCGACAATGCGCCCGCGCGCCCAGCTTTCGCGCCGTCCGCCGCGGCTAGCGTCGGGCTCCGAGGTGAAGCCCCAATCGAACCGCGCGCCCGCCTTTTTTACGAAGGCGGGCACCATTGTCTCGATTGTGCGGATGTCGGGCCCGGCCTCGACGAGCAGGATCCGGCAATTCGGGTCAGAGGCAAGGCCGCGCGCGACCGCGCACCCCGCCGATCCGCCGCCGATCACCACATAGTCGAAATGATGGCTGTCGGTCATGAAACTGCCCTTGCCGCCGACGAATGGACATGCACGAAGCGGAGGTCGTCGGCGCCGGCGCACAAGAAGGTAAAGCGCGACGCGTGCCGCCCTGTGCCCGAATTCCGGACGTACGTCGTTCCCGACGCGAGAAACAGGTTGGCGGCAAGCTGGCGGTGATACTCTATCTCGAAGGTGATTTCGCCTAACCCGGCCTCATACATCGCTGCGATCGCCGCCAGATAGGTTTCCCGGTCGACTGCATCGTCCCCGACGACAGCCCGAAAGTCCTCGCTGTAATAGTCGGCCATGTCCGCCCGCTGGCGATCGAAATCTTCGCCGAAGCGGCGAAGCAAATCGTCGACGCGGCCGATCCGGTTCAGTGCGGGCGCCCCTAGCGATGTCATGCGGCGGCCCTGTTCGCCATATCTTCGAAACGCCGCGCAATGTCGGCCAGCCACGATGCTGCGGCGTCATCCAGCATGCCTTCATATCCGGCAACCAGACCCTTGTGATAGTCGGAGAGCCACAGCGCTTCGTCGGCATCGAGCAAGTCCGGGTCGATCAGCTGCGGATCGATCGGTAACATCGACAGCGTCTCGAATTCGAGGAAGCCCTCATGGGCGGAGGGGACCGCGAGGATATGGCTTTCGATGCGGACCCCGAAATCGCCCTTCAGATAATAGCCCGGTTCGTTCGACAGTATCTGTCCCGCGACAATCGGGGCGACCGAATAATGGTCGATTTCGCGGCGGATGTGCGGGACTTCGTGGATATTGAGGAAATTGCCCACGCCATGCCCCGTCCCATGGCCGTAATCCAGGCCATGCTGCCACAGATATTGCCGCGCGAAGCTGTCGAGTTGGGTCGAGGCGATTCCTTCGGGGAAGCGCGCCCGGCCGAGCGCCATCCATCCTTTTACCGCGAGCGTATGCGCGAGAATATGGCGCTTCTCCGGCGTGCCGATCGCGAAGCACACCGTGTTGTCGGTCGAGCAACCGAGATATTGCCCCCCCGAGTCCATCCAGAAGATCGGATGGTCGTTGAGTGCCCGGTTTGTCTCCTTGGTCGGGACATAGTGCGGCAGCGCCGAATTGGGACCGCTTGCGCTGAGATTGCTCATCGAAGGTCCAAGATAGCGCTCGTTTTCGGCGCGCAGTTCGGTAAGCCGCTGCGCGGCATCGAGCTCGGTCACCATGCCTTTCGCCGTTGCGGTCGGCAGCCATGCGAGAAACCGTACGACAGCGGCGCCGTCGGTTCGGTGCCCCTCGCGCGCGGCGGTGATCTCGTTGGGATGCTTGATCCCGCGTTGCCGCACGACGGTCGCATCGTCCTCGATCGCGCCCGCTTCGCTTATGATCTGCGCATGATGGTAATTCGTGCGCCTGAGGTTGGCCGCAACCGTCTTGCTCGCCGCAAGCGACGCGAGAGCGGCGTCAAACTGGCCGGGCTCGCATATCGTCACGACGCCCTTGATTGCGGCGAGCAATTCGGGCGCGAGGCGATCGTGATCGACGAACCAGAGGGCTTCGCCCGCGGCGGGAAGCAGCGCGCGTGACAGCGGGGCGGGGACGCGGAAGCTGGAGATCGGATTGCTGAAATCCCCGCGGTCCAGCGTGTCGATGCTGTCGGTCGATCGGATGTTGAGAAGCCAGGCGACGTCCTCAGGGTCGGCGACGACAAACAGATCGCGGTTGCGATCCGTCAGCTGTTGACGCAGCAACGCAATCTTATCCTCGCGTGCCAAACCCGCATAGCGCACGTCATAATCGAACACCGACGACCGGCTGGCGGCGGGTCGATCAACGGTCCATAGCGCGTCGACAAGGTTGGAAGCTGTTGCCGCGATCTTGAAGCCAGCCGCTTCGGCGCCCTCGATAAGTTGCTGCAGTTCGGCCAGGCTGTGCAGCCGTGTGTCGACCATCAGCGTGTCGCCGGGCTGCAACGTCCTGCGCAGCCACTCGAGCCGGGCCGGGTTCCCGAAGCCGCGGACTTCGACGCGCACCGTGTCTACCTGTCGCGTCGCCTGCTCCGTGTAACGACCGTCGACGAATATCGCCGCCCGGTCCCGCGCGACGATGACCGAAGCTATCGATCCGGAGAAGCCGGTGATCCATGGCAGTCGCCGATCGGCAGGCTGCGTATATTCGCTGAGATATTCATCCGACGAGGGGATCAGCAGCGCGGCGCAATCGGTCGCGGCGAGCTCGGCCTGCAATATGTCGAGATTGGACATCGTCGCTCCTTGCTATTCCTTCCGGCGTGCGGCTGGAGAGGCTCGTCGCCCCTCCGGCCGTGACGCTCAGAAGCTCTGGTCGATCGAAAGGCCGACCGTGAAGGGCTGGACCGGGGCAAAGAGCGGGCGCGACCGGTCGGTCAGGAAGGCCAGGCCGGCGTAGGAACGGTCGTTCAGCAAATTCTTGATATAGACCCGCACCGCCGTCTTGCCGAACTCCACACCGCCGTAAATGTCGACGACGTTTTGCGCGCCCATGCGATAGGGGCTTCCGGTCCCGGCCAGCTGGCCGTTGACGGCGTCCTTGTAGCGATAGGCAACGCCGCCAATCACTTTGGTGTCATTGCCGATCTCGCGTTGATAATCGGCCATGATGGCGCCGGCCCACGGAGCCGAGTTCGGAAGCCTGTCGCCGTCCTTGCCGCCGACCCCGGGGGCGTCCGCGGTAAGCTTGGCATCGGTGTAGGTGATGAAGCCGCTGAGCTTCAGCCCGTTGGCAAAGCCATAGGCCGCGTTGACCTCTACACCCTGGCTGCGGGCCGTATCGCCGTTGCCGGGATAGCTGAACCCCTGCGAATTTGTGACGCGGAGCTGGATATCGGTCCAGTCGATGTAAAAGGCCGAAAGCTCGAACTGGAGGCGGCGATCGAAGAACATTCCCTTGATGCCGAGCTCATAGTTGGTGAGCCGGTCGGGAGCATAGGTGGGCGGCACGCCGAGCAGGGGGTTGCCGCAGGTGTCGCAGCCGCCGCCCGGCCGGTAGCCGGTGGCGATACGGCCATAGATCATCGCGTCGGGCTGGAAGTGATAGCGCGCATTGACCATCCATGTGGTCACCCCGTCCCACGGGCGTGACTGGCAGGCGTATACGCCGCCGTTGCCATAGATGCCGGTAAAGCCGGAATCGCAGCCCTTGGTGCGGTTTTCGCCGTAGCGGATGCCACCGCTGACATCGAAAGCCTCACTGAAGCGATAGGTGGCGTTGGTGAAGGCGCCCCATTCGGTATATTTGTTGCGCGAGCCCGGCGTCGTTCCGAGCAACAGAATATCGTTCGGCGCGGCGAGGGGGACGCCATAATCCGAAAAGGCCCGGAAATCATTGTACTCGCTCGGACTCTCGCGCGTGAAAAAGCCGCCGATCATCCACGAGAAATTCCGCGTATCGTCTGAAGCAAGCCGCGTCTCCTGGGTGAATTTCTTCAGGCGGTTGACGAAGCGGTAGGGGATCAGCGCGGTCGGAACGCTCGGCACATAGGCGATGCCCGATAGGTCGAGCATCTGGTCATATTTCATCCGGGCATAGCTGGTCGAGCTCGTGAGCGTCGCAAAATCCAGATCCCAGTTAACCCGTAGCGCATAGCTTGCGGCATCCTGGCCGTATGTCTCGGCGAACTTCGTCGAGCGAATATAGCGCCCGAACGCGGGACGGCCGGTCTGCCCGTCGAGCGTGATCGAATTATTGTCGTCCGAGCGAATCCGCTGGAGCAGGACCGACGCCTCGATATCGAGCGTGTCGGTGGGGACGAAGAGCAGGCTGGCCCGGCCCCCCTTGGTCCGCGTCGAGTTCGAATTCTTCCGGTCGATGCCGATATTGTCGACATAGCCGGCGGTTTCGCGATTATAGGCGCTGAGCCGAAGACCGAGACGATCCTGGACGAGCGGCACGTTGACTGCGGCACGCACGCCCCAGTCGAGCCCCCCCGATGATGCGACATGGGCAAGGTCGCCGCCCGCGCGGACCTCGACATCATCAAGGTCGGGGCGCTTCAGGCTGTATTTGAGGATGCCGCCCATCGCATTCGCGCCGTAGAGGGTGCCCTGCGGGCCGCGCAGCACCTCCACCTTGTCGACGTCGTAGGGCATGAGGTCGAGCGTGTAGGCGCCGCCGCGGGCCCCGCCGAAACCGCCCGCCGACGCACCTGTCGGTTGATCGTCGATATAGGTGACGACGAGCGGCGCGTTGAAGCTGTTGCTCGAACTCGTCGAGAGACCGCGGATCGTTACCGTGTTGACGCCCGGCGCGCCGCCATTGGTGATCGCCACACCCGGAACATAGGCGGCGATATCCGCGAGCGATGACGCGCCCCGGTTGGCGAGGTCTTCGGACTGGATCACCGACATGGCGAGTGGCACCTCGGTCAGCTTCTCCGACCGCTTCTGGGCCGTAACCACAATGTCCCCCGACATCGTCACTTCCGGCTGGTGTCCGGATTCGCTCCCGCCTTGGTTTGCGGCGTCCATTTGTGCGTAGACTGCCGTCGGCAGCAGCGCGGCGGCGAGCGCAAACGCTGACACCATAGCCCGGCTGCGAATATCCCGATTGCCATTCGCTCCGTTTGCGGTCGTGCGCAGCGTCGGCGAAATCCCGTTATGATCGAGTCCCATCTCCAACCCCTTCACCCGTATGGTCCATTTCTTCATTTCGCAGCGCCATGGGTATCGGGTTTGCGCGGAATCTCTTGGCACACCGTTCGCCAGATTGGGCAGCCGGTACTTTTGAGGGGCATGCCCACTGTGCCGACTTCATTCTGAAGCTGCCGGCTGCTACGCTGTCTGCAGCGGTTTCGTGTCGGATCCGCAGCTTTTGGTGGTGCACGGCTATGGAATTGACCGACTATCAGACGTTGATCGACCCGACGAAGACCTATGGCGGCGTGCACTCG
>JAEWIL010000209.1 GCA_023387085.1 Pseudomonadota bacterium
CATGGCCAGCGGCGCATGACAAGGCCGCATCACAGGCCGGACACATGGCTGCACCAACCAGCAAACTGCATCGGCCCAGAAACCGCTTGCCAACGGAGGGCCGTCCACACACGGCCACAACCACCAACGAATATGCCTGCTTTCACGGGAGCGGCTATCCTATAGCAACGAAGGCAGATGCATCGTTATCGGCAGGTACTCATGAACCCAAGACAGCCGGCCCCGGTTCCCCAATTGTGGATAATCCTCATCGCCTTTTTCGTAGCGGCTATAGGCATGTGGAAATGGCACGAGACTGGCGACCTGTCTCGATACTGGTTTGGGCCGTTGTGGCTTGCGATCGCGATAATTTGGTCGCTGAGGGCTTGGATAGCGCGGATGGTGAAGTAGGTTCCTGAATCGGCAGACCTTCGATCCATTTAGAATGCGCCCGAAAAGGCCGACGATCCCAGGCGGCCGACGACGCGATCAATCCGTTTTGGCGGCAAGTCGGACAAGGTCGGATCGCGCCGCTGGCATTTGCGTCCGTAAAAAGGGCCAGATGGCTTAGCGGAGGAATTATGATGCAGGAGCAGAGATCCGAACGCGTGTCGGCGGCGGATTTTGTTCGCGGCTTTGCCAACTGGCGTGTCCAGTCGGCGCGAAGCCCGGTGTTCGTGACTCATCATGGCAAGGATGCGCATGTGCTGATCTCGCTCGACGAGTATCGCCGATTGGGCGGTAGCGGCGGCGAAGCAGGCGATGCGCGTCTCAGGGATTCGCAGATATTGCTGCTGGAATCGGTCCGCGACGCGCTGATCCTGCTCGATCGGGAAGCGCGTGTCGCGGCGCTCAATCCTGCCGCCTCCGACATGTTCGAGATCGCTGCCACTGCGCTTGTCGGTCAGCCGCTTACCGCCGCGCTGCCGTCGATCGGCACGAGCTGCGTCTACCCGCATATCATCCGGATGATCGATCACCGCGAACGATTTTCAGGCGAGCTGCCTTCGCTGGTGCGGCCACGGCAATGGCTCCGCGCGGACCTCATTCCTCTACCAGTCGGCGGAGCCGTCATCTTGCGCGACATTAGCGAGATCGTCGCTGCGCGCGAGAGTGCGGGCGCGCAGCAAGCGGCCATTCGGGCGGTCGATGTCGATTCTGGCATCGGCCGCGCGCTGATCTCGGTCCGCGATACGGTCGAATATGCCAATGACGCGCTTATCGGCATGATCGGAGTTGGCCAGGAGGCGATACGCCGTGTGCGCTTCTCGGCTTTGCTGGCGATGTCCGCGCGGCACCAGTTTTCCGAAGCACTCGAGACTCTGTTTCACACCGGTATGTCGGCACGGCTCGACTCCGAACTTGTCTCGCGCGAAGGGGTGGCCGTCCCGGTCACCCTGTCGATGGCCGAACGTCGCGGAACCTATGGAAGTGAAGGGGCAGCGATCGTCGTGACACGGCGCTCAGTGACGCACTAAGTCCGTGGCGGCCATGCATCCAGGGCGTTAGAGCGGTACGGGCGCAGCCGATGGCGCACCCTTCCGGATGCTCTCGGCTCGCGGCTGAAGCGAAGGGACCCCCGTCCGCGAAGACGGATGCTCATTATTGCGGTCCGCGTGAGTTCAAGGCGCCCCTGTTCGCCTCTGTGGCGGCTGCACCCTGATCGAGGCCGGCGAGCTTCGTTCCGATCGTCGTCCTGCCAACATCGACCCGGGCGCTGTCGCTGTGCTTCTGACTGCCATTGCGGCATTGCCGTTTGTCGAGCAGCATCGCTTCCTGGTCCGGGCCATAGGGCGCGTGCGGGACAACCAACGAACGCGAGCAGTCGAGCCCTGGTGCCGCCGACCCCGCGCCGATGCCGCCGCCGAGAAGGATATTGCCGGATGCTGACCCGAGCTTTGGCGCCATGCGGACATAGGCCGGGTTACAGCCGCCGGGCGCGATGTCTGCACAGATTGTTCTTGCGCAGGAGAGATCGCCGAATCTGGGCGAACAGCAGAAGGCGGCAGAGCGACCGCTGCCTTCGCTGCCTATCCACAGGCATCGGAGAGGGGATCATTCCCGCACGTGGCCGGTGGCGGCGACGTCCTGTACCGTGCTGAGGAGAGCGGCGCGATGGTCGCGTGCAGCGACCACATCGGCTGCCGGACAGGGATGCCCAGCGGCGCAGCCACCATCGATTTCGCACGCGGCGATATCCGCCAGCCGCACTGTTTACACCAAATTGGACCATCTCCGTCCCATACTGCCTCCGGAGTGCAGGTTAAACCGGCGCCATTCGGGATAATCGGCACAGCCGCCAAATTCGGGAATACGAGCAAGGAATCCGCCTGTTGGCTGCCGCGGACGTCTGGAAACATGACTGGCATCTGGGCCTCCATATCGGAGACTTTGCTACCGAAATGGTGGTTAATGCTGGCGCAACCGTGCTCGGATTTGGACATAATAGCTGTGGATGATTTCGAAGGGGGGCCTCGGAATGGAAGGACTGAATGGAATGACCGCGGGCGGGATCTCGCCCATGCGCACACCGACAATCGAAGAGCGATTCGAAAGGCTCGAAAACAAGGTTTCGTCGCTGGTCTGGTCTTTGGCAAAGCGCGCCGAATGGCCCGAGCTCGCAGAAGAGCCGCGGCAGGCCGCGCCTGTGTCGTTCGAAAAGGGGCGCGCAAGGCTCGCGCGCGAGAAAATCCGCGAACGCCGCTGGCGCGAGCAATTTTTCGCGGCCGACCTTTTTGCCGATCCGGCTTGGGACATGCTGCTCGATCTTTATGCGGCCTTCTACGAGCGGCGGCAGGTCTCGGTCTCGAGCCTTTGCATCGCCGCGGCGGTGCCAGCGACGACGGCGCTCCGCTGGATCAAGACGATGACCGATGCGGGGCTGTTCGAGCGCGCAATCGATCCCGATGACGCGCGGCGTATCTTCATTGGCATCAGTGAAAAGGGCCGTATCGCGATGGACGGTTACTTTGACAAGTTCGCCGAAGGCGACCCGCGCTTCAGTTGCTGAAATAGCGCCGCTGCAATTCGGCCAGCCTTGCGGGGTCGGTCGGTTCGCCGAGGCGTGCGTTGAGAATCTCGATCGCGGAATTGAGCTCGATCGCCGCCATCCGCTCGCCCAGTTCGTCGAGCTGGTCGAGCTCGCGCAGCAACCGGTCTCTGGCCGCCCTCACGGCGGCGGCATCGCGGATGTCCTGTGCCATCAAATGCTTCCCCGTCGCCTCCAGAACACGCTGGCGCGAGCGAGGCGGTGCGCCCCTTAGCAAACTATTTGTGCCGCGAAAATGATAAAGCGTCAGACGGGATCGGCCGGGCCGCGATAGGTCATCGTCAAGTGAAGGTCGCCTTGGCGGGTATCGGCAATGACAATCTCGTCTTCGACAAGCAACGCGGCGATGCGCAGGATCGTGGATGGCGGAAATCCGGTCGTATCCGCGATCTCGGCAATCGTTGATCGCCCGGCGGCGATCGATCCGGAAATTTCATGAACCTTCAGGAAGACCGCGATCGGTCGCGGCTCAAGCGGGGTTACCGCCATCATCTATTTCCTTTCGCGGAGGCTGGCGACGGGCACCGTTATTCCGGCGCGGCGCGCCGATCGCGCCCAGATCGCCGCGAGCAGGATGACGAGCATTTGCGGATAGGCCCAGAAGGCTTGGCCCGCCGAATAAACCTGCGACATGATGCCGGGTGCCGCGAACTTGGCGACATGGGTGAGGCAGGTGAGCAGTTGGAAGGCAGGAAGGCAGAGCGTCCAATAATAACGGCTCCGCAGCGCGTGGGCTAGAAAGACGGCGAGGACGAGAAAATCGAGTGCGGTCAGCAGGCCGCTCGCGACATAAAAGGTGGCGCCCGAGAGCAGAGCAGCCAGCGTCAGGAAGGAAGCGATGACGAGCGTCCATATCGCGATTCGCGGCTCGCGCTCCCTGCTGAATTCGACATAGACGAAGACGGCAAGGAGCGCGGCCAGATATAGCAGTCCCCGAATCAAGGCTGGTGAGCTTTCATGACTTTCCTGGGCATCGGTTCGGGGCGCGGGGCGTCAGGCGGCGCGGGACTCGTCGGCCGCCACGATGTCGTCGGCCTCGAGGAAGGCACCGCTCCCCGGAACGAGCTTTCCAAGATCCCCGGTACCGACGACGACATTGCGCAACCCCATCCGGCCCTTGACCTGCTCGAGTTCATGATGGAGCGCGACAAGATCGGCGCGCCCGGCGAAGGTGTTGGCGATCGCGCCCTGAAGATGGGCAAAGGCCTTGTCGCCGACGACCGCCGACAATTTGGCCGCTGCCTGCGCTTCGGGCAGCGCTGCGGTGAGGATGCCGAGCTTGGCGATCGCGAGATCCACGGCAGCTTCCGCCGCATGGATGTCGCGGGCAATTTTGTGCGCGATGGCAAGACGTTCCTTGAGCATTTTATTCCCCCCGGCCCTTGTGTGAGCCGTCTACTCAGGGGGCGAAAGCATTTGCGAGAGGGCCACATAGCTGTTCACCAGCGCGGTGAACAGAATGCCCGTCGCAATCGCGATGGCAACGATCACCAGCAAACGTCGACCGATCGGAAGCCGGTTCTCGCCCCCCAGAAATTTGGCGAGCGGATGGCTAGACTCAAGCCATGGCTGGTCGGCTCCGGAAGCGCGGGCTCCCGGTTCGGAGTCAGTCCTTGATCTGAGATCGTCGGAGCCGTCGCCTTCCCCCGCCGACGCCTCCTTGTCGCCGGGTTGGGGAGCGGCGGGAACGTCCGAATCTTCATGCCTCAATCTTGAGGTCAGAAGGGAAGTGTCGGAATTATCTTGGGAAATCTCCAACGTGTAGATCTGGGCGGCGTGCAGGCGGTTCCGCGCGCCGAGTTTCCGGCAGGCCGATCGAATGCGATCGTCGACCGTGTGCGGCGACAAGTCGAGCTCGCGCGCGATCTGCTTCGAGACCATTCCCTGGGCGGCGAGCGCAAGACATGTTCGCTCGCCGACGTTCAACTGGCTTAACCTGCCTTCTGATCGGCTCGGCACTTCTTGGTCTTCAGGCATTTCGTCCGATCTGGGCACATGCATCTCTGTGCTAATACGGCGGTCCCGAGGCCCACTTAAGCACGAGTTAACAGGGTCGAAACCATTTTTTCTCGTTCACCGCGTAGCATAATCATAGCTTGCTGTTTTTATGCGGATTTTGATCTTTCCGTAACGGAAGGAGGACGGAAAAATGCGATCACTCGGGTCGCGGTTATCCGATTCTGCGTCCATCGCCGTGCTATAGCTGACGTTCCGATGCTTGATTTTAACACGGGTTATATCGATAAATCAGTGAGCGGCCTGTTTCGAGAGTCGCAAGGCCGAGATGCCGGATCATTGGCTCGTCCTTAGCCGAGGCTAGGGCGTCGGGTCGCCGCCGTGAAGGGCGGGGGCGTTTGGCGCCACGACCGCCCAGACCAGGCGCTTGTGCTCCCTGCTTTGGATGGCCCCCAACCGCTGACGGGCAACGCTCTGAGATGTAACGGGTGCACTAGAAGCACAGGCGATATGTATCGCGCAGGTTCGTGGGTAAATGGCAGCTGTGCACCCGTCGGACCCGAAAGCTGACTGGCGGCAACCGGCCAGTGCCAGCGATAGCGCAGGGCCCGCACGAGACCCGGTCGGGGCGGCGCGCCCGTGCAGGATCAGGGAGCCTGGATGCGCTCCAATGCCTGCACGAGGTTGTGTACGCACCATGGTGGCATCGATCGGGGTAGTTTAAGCTTTTCTATTTTTGCTAAGTGATTCTGCATTTTTTTGGCAGTTTCCAAACCTCGGCACTGCCTCCCCTCCTTTTCCGAGACTGGATTCGCATCCAGTTCGCAAGGCGCACGGGCGACGCCCAAGCCAGCCTTCATTCCGCGAGAATATCACGAAAGCGGACTATCGTGCGGCGTGGTTGCCGAGTTGGCGGCTCATGCCCAAATAGCCTTGGCAGACATGAAAGAGGCAGAATTTTGAAGATCGTGAATGGCGCAAGCTTGCAGCCCCGGTCCGGGGGTGCCCCGAAGAAGCTCATTCTCCTCCTGCATGGCTTCGGGTCGAGCGGGACGGACATGATCTCGCTCGCGCCGCAGTGGCAAGACGCTCTGCCCGACACCTTGTTTCTTGCCCCGCACGCACCGCAGCGCTGCGGCATGATGGGGGCGGGCTATCAATGGTGGGGACTGACCGGCTTTGCGCCGTCCGCGCTCGCTGCCGGTGCGGCCTCGGCCGCGCCGGCGATCGACGCCTTCATCGACCGCAAGCTCGCGCAATATGATCTGAGCGAGGCCGACCTCGCCATCGTCGGCTTCAGTCAGGGGACGATAATGGCCCTGCATGTCGCGCTGCGGCGACGGCGGGCGGTCGCTGCCGTCGTTGGCTATTCCGGCATGTTGGCAGGGACGCTCGGGCTGAATCCCGAGGAGCTCCCAAAGCCGCCCGTGCTATTGGTGCACGGCACCGCTGACCCGGTCGTTCCGATCGCCGCGCTGCACATGACGGAGAGCGAGCTCAAGCGCCTCGGCATCGACGTTACCGCGCACGTCTCCTACGGTGTCGCACACACCGTGGACCCCGTCGGACTTCGCCTCGGCCGGGATTTCGTGGCGGAGGCCTTCGGTCACTAGTTCGCCTTTCGCGCTCCGGGCCTGAAAGCGGGCTGCCTCGGCTCGGCCAAATGCCTTCATATCGGTCTGTCGGACTGGCATAATGCGCTCATGGCGGAACAAAAACCGAAATGGCCTTTGGGCCTGCGCATCGAATTCTGGTTCGCATCGATCCTTACGGCCGGCGCAGTCCTTCATGGTGCCTGGACCGCTATCGACGCCCTGTTCGGCAAATTATGAGCCTGACACCCGATCGCCACATCTGGGCCTGCGCGCTCGCGGTGGAGAAGCAGCACGGCAAGCGAGCGGCGGTCTTCGCCGCCGAACGCATCGGTGCGCTTGCGCTCGCCGGTGATCATGATGGCGTCGCGATGTGGAAAGCGATTGCCGCACGCCTCGATGCAATGCGGCAGGGCATCGCGTCAATCTGAGCCGTCTCTCACCAGCGGCAAACTCGCCGGCACGTCATTTCTTTTTCGGAAATTGAACCTATAGCGCCATGCAATGACCCAGAGGCCAACCATTGCAGAGCGCGTTGAGGCGCTGATCCGCAGGCTGGACGGAACGCCGCTCTGCGACGAATGCATCGCCGATCGTCTCGACCTGTCGTCGCTCGCGCAGGCGAGCG
>JAEWIL010000219.1 GCA_023387085.1 Pseudomonadota bacterium
GACGCCGATCGTCGGCGCGGCGGCGATTTTGAGGTCGAGATCGGCGTAGCGCGTCTCGCCCTCGGCCAGCCCCAGCCGCCAGCGGTAATTGTGGATCACGATATCGACATGGTCGGGATTGTCGAACGACGCGGCGCTCCGCGCATAGGTTGCCTCGTCGAAATTCCACTTCGGCGAGGCGAGCTTCCAGATCAGCCGGTTGAAGTCCTTGCAGTTCCTTTCGTAACCGGCACGGCCGCGTTCGGTCGCGAAATAAAATTGATACCACCATTGCAGCTCGGCTTCGGGTGGAAGCGGCGCCTTGCCCGCTTCCTGTCCGGCGACCAGATAGCCGCTGACCGAAACGAGACCGGTCGTGCGTTCGGGCCAGATCGCTGCGACGATATCGGCGGTGCGCGCGCCCCAGTCGAACCCGGCGAGGATCGCCCGCCTGACGCCGAGCGCGTCCATGAAATCGACCAGATCCCGGGCGAGCGCGGCGGGCTGTCCGTTGCGCACGCTGTCTGCGGCGAGGAAGCGCGTCGGACCATAGCCGCGCAGATAGGGAATGAGAACTCGATAGCCTTTCGCAACGAGCAACGGCGCGACCTCGGTGAAGCTGTGTATGTCGTAGGGCCAGCCGTGCAGCAGGATCGCGACCGGACCTTTGGCGGGACCCATATCGATATATGAGACATTGAGCAGCCCCGCATCGACGGATGTGAGCGGAGGAAAGCCACCGCCCGCCGTTGCCGTGAGCGCGTTCGCGGGTTTCGGGAATGCGCCGGCCGTGGCAAGGCCAAGGCCCAGCTGCGCCGCGACGGCGACGCCGGTTATGCCGAGGAATTGCCGGCGATCGGACAGGCCATGTTCGAGAGTTGAAAGCGGCACGTGCTGATACCCCTGTGTTTGGGCCGATCGGCCGGATGTCGGACGCGGACGGACCGGGCGGGGGAGGGAGTGGGGCCCGTCCGCGTCCTCGGCCCGGTGCGGCAAGCGGGTACCGCATCGGGAATTCGGTTCGAACGCCGTTTCGGTTACGGGCCGTTCGACCATCCTGGTGTCGCGCGCCGACTTACGAAAATCGATTATACGTTTGTGTTGGGGATACCATCGTATCGACCGATTGTTCGCCCCTGCCTTCGACACCAAAGTCCAATGGTTGCGTCCGCGCCGACCACTATCTCGCATCGAGGCTCCGCGGTGCTCGCCGGAAGGCGCAAGTCGCGGTGTCGCTCTTCCCCCTGCGTCAGAAGGACATCGGACATGGACACGCCCCAAATCGTTGAATCGAGCTACACCGCGATCATCAATGCATCGATCGACAGGATCGACCTTCCCGAATGGGCCTTTTCGCTGCCCGAGCATGAATATCAGGGCTGTTCGCCGGCGCATGTCGCGGCGGGCTTCACTACCGCGCCCGACGGCAAGCGCATGTCGATCAACGTGGAGATCATCGGCGGCACGCTGATGGTACAGCATTATGTCGAAGTGCTGGCCGAGAAGGATCATCTGATTCTCGACTCGGTGTCGGATATCTTCCCGGCCGCAGGGCGCACGACGATCCACGTTCGCTGGGAGCTCAGCGTCAAGGATCTGGGCGACCGCCGCTGCGAATTCACCAACCATGTGGTCACGCACGCGACCGAGGAATTCCTGACCTATCTCGACCGTCAGGGCATCCCGTTCGATGTCTTCGCCGCGCAGCGCAAGCCGATGTCGCTTGCGCACAACGCCGGCGAAACGCCGCTCTTTGCCGAGAGCATCGAGCGCTTCGCGCTGCGCAGCTGAGGGGGGTGACCATGACATCGCCGACATATCAAAGGGCGTCGACCGCGCTTCTCTTCATCGATCCCTACAACGACTTCCTCTCCGAAGGCGGAAAGGCCTGGCCGCGGGTCGGCCCGATCGCCGAGGAGATCGGGCTGCTCGACAATCTGCGCGCGATCGTGAAGGCGGTTCGCGGCGCCGATATCCAGGTTTTCATCGCGCCGCACCGGCGCTGGGAACCCGGCGACTATGAGGATTGGGCTCATCCCAATCCGACGCAGATCGGGATCATGAGCCGCCACAGCTTCGCGCGCGGCGAGTGGGGCGGCGAATGGCATCCCGATTTTGTCCCGCAACCGGGCGACGTCGTCGCCAAGGAACATTGGGGACAGAGCGGATTCGCCAATACCGATCTCGACCAGCAGCTGCGCCAGCGCGGGATCACGCACGTCATCCTGATCGGTCTTCTCGCCAACACCTGCGTCGAATCGACCGGGCGCTACGCAATGGAGATCGGCTATCATGTCACGCTGGTCCGCGATGCGACCGCGGCCTATTCGAAGGACATGATGCACGCGGCGCACGAGCTCAACGGGCCGACCTTTGCGCATGCGATACTGACCACCGCAGAGCTGCTCGAGGCGATCGCGGCGACGGAGACGGCCCGGTGAGCGCGATCGCCCTGCTCGCGGCGGCGGCGCTTGCGTCGTCGCCGGTCACCTACCAGCGCGTCGAGGTCGACGGAACGGGCATCTTCTATCGCGAGGCCGGACCCAGGGGCGCGCCGGTCGTCGTGCTTCTCCACGGCTATCCATCCTCGTCCCGCATGTACGAGCCGCTGCTTCGCCGGTTGTCGGGCCGCTATCGCCTGATCGCACCCGACTACCCGGGCTTCGGCCACAGCGACGCGCCGCCGCCGGATCGATATGCCTATACGTTCGATCATCTCGCCGAGACGACCGATGGCTTCCTGAAGGCGCTCAAGATTGATCGCTATACTTTGTTCCTGCAGGACTATGGCGGCCCTGTCGGCTTTCGCGTCGCGATGAAAAACTCGGACAAGGTGCGGGCGATCATCGTCCAGAACGCCAACGCCTATAGCGAGGGACTCGGTGCAAAATGGGCGGCTATCGCCGATTATTGGGCCGATCGCGCCGTACATGGCGAGCAGGTCGACAAATTCATGTCGCTCGAGGGCGCAAGGCAGCGCCATCTCGGGCTCAGCCCGAACCCCGAACGCTATGATCCCGATAGCTGGACCGACGAATATGCCTTCCTCTCGCGCCCCGGGCAGCGGCAGATCCAGGCCGACCTGCTTTATGACTATCGCACCAATGTCGCGGCTTATCCCGCCTGGCAGGCGTGGCTGCGCCGGCATCGCCCGCCCTTGCTCGTGCTGTGGGGGCGCTACGACCCGTCATTCATCGTTCCGGGCGCCGAGGCCTATGCGCGCGATGTCCCGGGCGCCGAGGTGCATCTGCTCGACGCGGGGCATTTCGCGCTTGATGAAAAGGCCGACGACGTCGCCGGCCTGACCTTCGATTTCCTCGATCGCCACCTCGGGGAACCTAACCCCCGTTCCTGAGGACCGGTGAAGGGAGGGGCCGGTGATCCGGCTCCTCCCGAACCCGGTCAGCGCAGCGACCGGAATGTCGCGCGCAGTTCCGACGTGAAGGCGGCAGGCTGTTCCCATGCCGCGAAATGGCCGCCCTTGGGCAGACGATTATAATGCACGAGCTTCGGATAGGCCTTCTCGGCCCAGCTTTTCGGCGCCGTATAGATTTCGTCGGGAAAGGCGCTGACGCCCATCGGGATTTTCACGCCCTTCGGCGCAAAAAAGGCGAGCTTGCTCTCCCAATAGAGCCGCGCCGACGACACGGCCGTACCGGTCAGCCAGTAGAGCGTGACATTGTCGAGAATGTCGTCGCGGGTCAGGCCCTCGCTGGCGCCGTCGAAGATGCGCGCGATCAGGTCCTGGCTTCGGGCGTCATGATCGAGCATCCATGCGGCCAGACCGACGGGAGAATCCTCGAGCGCATAGAGCGTCTGCGGCCGGCCCGACATTTCCTGCGCATAGCCGAGGCCATGCTTGTAGAATGTGTCGAGCTGTTCATAGGCATATTGCTCGTCAGCGGAGAGGCCGGCGGGCGCCGCGCCGCCCGCCGCGAGGGACCTGGCGATATCGTCGGGGACCGTGGCGGGCATGTTCGTGTGAACGCCGATCAGTTCGGGCGGCGCGAGCAGCGCCATCTGTTCGGTGACCGCATTGCCCCAGTCGCCGCCTTGCGCGACATAACGATTGTAGCCGAGCCGCTTCATCAGGACGATCCAGGCCTTGGCGATGCGGATCGGATCCCAGCCAAGTTCGGTCGGCTTGCCCGAAAAGCCGTGACCGGGCAGCGAGGGGACGACCACGTCGAACGCGTCGGAAGCACTTCCGCCCGATGCGGTCGGGTCGGTCAGCGGGGCGATCACTTTCGACTGTTCGATGATCGAGCCCGGCCAGCCATGGGTGATGATGACGGGCAGCGCGCCCGGATGTTTCGACCGGACGTGGATGAAATGGATGTCGACACCGTCGATGTTGGTGATGAACTGCGGAAGCGCGTTCAGCTTCGCCTCGGCCTTGCGCCAGTCGTGATTCTTTTCCCAATAGGTCGCGAGCTTGCGCATCGTCGCGAGTTTCACGCCTTGCGAGGCATCGGGAACAAGCTCCTGGCTTGGCCACTTGGTGGCGGCGATACGTCGTTTGAGATCGGCGAGCGCGGCTTCGGTCGCCCGAAACCTGAACGGCCGTATGCCCGCGCCGCCCGAACCCGAACCGCCCGACAGCGCCTCGTCGACCGCTTCGCCGGCCTGGGCCCAGACCGGCATGATCAGGCTCGATCCGACGGCGGCCGAGGTCAGGAAATTCCGTCTACCGAGCAGATTGTGGAATATAGACATGCTTCTTCTCCTTCATGGTAAAACTAGAGGTGGAGCACCGCTTTCAGCCCGGCGACACCGACCGCGCGCGCGTCCCGGCGGCCCCCGGGTTGGTGGATCAACTGGACATTGGGGCGGAGGTCGAGCCAGCTCGCGGGTCTGAAGCCGAGGAAGAGCTCGAACGCATATTCGGCGCCGAGCGGCTTGCTCCCCGCGAGACGCTCCGATCGTTCGAACCGGTTGTTGACATGGGTGCGCGCGATGCCGAAACCGAGCATGTCGCCGGCGATGCCGGGAAGGAAATCCCGAACGAATAGGCCGCCGACGATCTGATTGTCGATGCGCGACGTCCGCCGGTCGGCGACCAGAGCGTTCAGGAAGAGGCTGACACCCGAGAGGCTCGCTCCACCGACCGAGCGGCCGCTGATCTGCTGTTCGGCGGCGAGCCAGGCGCCATAGGCGGAACCGCGTTGCAAAGGGACCGCGCCGGTCAGCACCCTCGGCTGATATTCGGCATCGAGGAGCAGGTCGGGTGCATCCGCCGTGCTGATCCAGCCGCCGACCTTGTAGCTGCCTACCCGGCCGCCACCGTCCGCGCCGCGCTTCAGTCCCAGTTCGGCCGGGACAAGCGCACCTGTCGCACCCTTGAATCGGCCGAGCGCGAAGCTTCGGTCGAGGTTGCGGGGATTGACCTCATAGACGCCGATCTGGGCATAAACGCCGCGATGCGCGGTGCGCACTCGCAGGCCCCATTGGCTGACCGGCCAGTTGTACCAGTAATCGGTGACGATGTTGCCTGGTTGCGAACCGCAGAAGCTGAGATTCTGGAAGGTGCAGGAGAAAGCGGAAAAATCTTCGCTGGGTGCGGTCCGTCCCGCCTTTATCGCCACGGTTCCATTGGCGAAGCGCTGCTCGTACCAGAACTGGGTCAGCCGCCAGGTCCGGCCGCGACCGTAAATTTCCTGCACCTCCTGCAGCGTGCCGAGCCCCGCCTTCGCATCGAGCTGCGGCCCGTGCCGATAGGTGACACTTGCCTGGAAGGTGCCGTCGGTCCCGGCGATCCGCTCCATGTCGAACGCGAGGCCGATCCCGAATTCGCCCGCTTCGGTGACATCGTGCCGGGCGCCGCCGCGGAAGTTTCCGGCGACCTCCGCGACATAATGTCCCGAAAGGCTGATTCCGGCATCGGCGAGGCGGGGGCGAAGTCCGAAAAGATCGCCGGCCATTGCGGGAGGCGGCGGATCCTCGTCTACGCCGTCGTGCGCCCGCGCCGGTGCCGTGAAGATCGACGCGACGATCAGAAGCGGAGCGATTGCCTGTTTGCCGGAAAATGCCACGAGCGCGCCCTTTGTCCACCGATCGGCGTTCCGATCGCCTTCGATGTGGAGGAGGCGCCCTCCGCGGCCATTGTCCGATGGTATTTATAGACCTTGGTATCGACAGGCACTCGAGCCCGCTCGTCGATACCAAGGTCCAATAGGACGCGCGTCTGCGGCGCCCATCTGTCGGTCCGAACCACCAGTTCGGGAAGGACAGATTATGAAGATTGCATGGAAAGTCTCGGCCGCCCTTGCCTTGGCCGCCGCGACGATCGCGGGTGGCGCCGACGCCAAGGCGGAGGGCGGTGCCGCGGCGCAGGACGCGCGCGACCAGTTCCGGATCACCAGGGTGACGCCCGCCTATTGGCGGGTCACGATCGACAAGCCGCCGTTCAATATTTACGGCCCGGACTCGATGCCGCAGCTCGACCGCGTCGTGACCGCGATCGAAAATGATCCCGAGCTCAAGGTCGTCGTCTTCGACAGCGCGGTCCCCGGTTTTTTCCTCACCCATTATGATTTCGTCCCGCCGCTCGAACAGACGACCAGCATGGCGCCCGGGCCGACCGGTCTGCCGCCGCTGCCCGACATGCTCGTGCGGCTCAGCAAGGCGCCGGTAGTATCGATCGTGTCGATCCGCGGCCGCGCGACCGGGGTTGGCAGCGAACTGTCGCTCGCGAGCGACATGCGGTTCGCCAGCCGCGAAAAGGCGGTGCTGTCGCAATTCGAGATCGGTGCGGGTTTCGTGCCGGGTGGTGGCCCGATGGCGCGCCTCCCGCGGCTAGTCGGACGCGGCCGCGCGCTCGAAATCCTGCTCGGCGGCAACGATATCAACGGCGAGCTCGCCGAACGCTATGGCTATGTCAACCGCGCGCTGCCCGACGCCGAACTCGACGGGTTTGTCGACGCGCTGGCGCGCCGGATCGCGTCCTTCGACAGGCAGTCGATCGGCGAGATCAAGGCGCTGGTCAACCAGGCGAGCCTGCCGCCCGACGATGCGATCGGCGCCGAGTGGGCCGCCTTCATCGCGTCGGTGCAGCGGCCGGCGGCGCAGCGGCTGATCGGGGCGCTGATGAAGGCCGGGCTGCAGACCAATCCCGACGTCGAGACGCATCTCGCCAAATTTACCGGCGCCGCCAACGCCGCAGCGGAGACAGGGAAATGACGATGCACCCACTCCTCGCCGAGGTGCTCGACGCCCATGGAGGTCTCGACCGCTGGCGGCGCTACTCCACCCTGTCCGCGACCATCGTCACCGGCGGCGAATTCTGGGCGATGAAGGATATCGTCCAGGATTCCGACCCCCGGCGCAGCACCGTCGATCTGCGCCGTGAGCGGGCGACACTCGCTCCCTATGGCAATCCCGACTGGACTTCGGTTTTTACGCCGGATCGCATTGCGATCGAGGACCGGAGCGGAACGGTCATTGCCGAACGCTTCGATCCACGGGCGGCGTTCGAAGGCCATGCCATGACCACGCCGTGGGATCCGCTCCATCGGGCCTATTTCAACGGATATGCGCTATGGACCTATTTCAACGCGCCATTTCTGCTGGCCGAGCCCGATTTCGCGATCGAGGAGATCGCGGCGATGGAGACGGACGGCGAGATGTGGCGCGGCCTGCGGGCGACGTACCCCGACCGGATCGCGACGCATAGCAGCGTGCAGGATTTCTATTTCGGCCCGGACGGTCTGCTGCGCCGTCACGACTATCATGTCGATATCGCCGGGGGCTTTGCGGGCGCCCATCTCGTCGCCGACCATGTCGACGTCGACGGCCTGAAACTGCCGACCCGTCGCCGCGCCTACCAGCGGAACGATGACCTCAGCGTCCGGCCCGACCCGCTGATGGTGTCGATCGACCTTTCCGATTTCCAGTTCAGCTGATTGCCTGAGAGGAGCGTACCATGGGAGTTCCCCGCATTGCCGCCATCATGAGCACAACCCGCGCAAACCGCTTCGCCGACAAGCCTGCGAAGTGGATTTGCGACCTGGCCGCCGCGCGCGGCGACATGGAGGTCGAGCTCGTCGACCTCCGCGATAACCCGATGCCCTTCTTCGATGAGCCGGCGTCGAATGCTTATATTCCGTCGGCGAACGAAGTGGCACAGCGATGGCAGCAGACGGTCGCGAGCTTCGACGGCTATATCTTCGTGACCGCCGAATATAATCACGGCATCGCCGCCGTGCTCAAAAACGCGCTGGACTATGCCTATCCCGAATGGGCCAGAAAGCCGGGCGCATGCCTCGGCTATGGCAGCGTCGGGGGCGCGCGCGCCTGCGAGCAGCTTCGGCTGATCATGGTCGAACTGCAGATGGCACCAACCCGAAACGGCGTTCATATCCAGGGCGCCGACTTCTTCGACGCGCTGCAGAACGGGCGTGCGATCGCCAGTCTTCCCTATCTCGAACAGAATGCGGGCGTCATGCTCGACGAACTCCTGTGGTGGACGAAAGCGTTGGCAGCGGCACGCGCTTCGACGCCATCATCCTGATCGTTTCGTCACAACAAGGAGAATGTTCATGATACGCACCGCGAAAGCAATTTGGCGTGGGACCGGTCGCGACGGGTCGGGAGAACTCTCTACCGAATCCGGTGCGCTGACGGCGGCGCCCTACACATTTCGCACGCGCTTCGAGGGGGACAAGGGAACGAACCCGGAAGAACTGATCGCGGCCGCCCACGCGGGCTGTTTCACCATGTCGCTGGCCTTTCAGCTCCAGGCCGCCGGTCTTGCGCCGGCGATGCTTTCGACGGAGGCCGCCGTGAAGCTCGAGCAGGACGGGCAGAGCTTCGCCATTTCGCGATCCGACCTGACGCTGCGAGGCGAAGTGCCGGGGATCGACGAGGCGCGGTTCCTCGAACTGTCGCGGCAAGCCGAACTGAACTGCCCTGTCTCGAAGCTGATGCGGGCGGTCATCACATTAGACGCAAAGCTCAGCTAGAAGAGCCGGCGATCAGCCACCCGATGACGAGCCAGATGTTCGCCGCGACGATCAGGGCGAACAGACCCCACGCCATAGCCCTGACAGGCATGCTGCTGGCGAACGCCCCCATGACCTCGCGGTTGCTGGTGAAGCGGATCAGCGGGAAGATCGCGAACGGCAGCTGCAGCGAAAGAATGACCTGCGTGAGGACGAGCATCCTTCCAACCGCGTGATCCCCAAACCATAGCAGTCCCGCCAGCGCCGGGATCAGCGCCAGCCCGCGGGTGATCACGCGGCGCAGCCAGCAGGGGATATGAAGGTCGAGAAAGCCTTCCAATATGACCTGGCCAGCGATCGTGCCGGTGAATGTGGCGCTTTGGCCAGCCGCGAGCAGGGCAATCCCGAATAACGCGGCGGCAACCGCCGCGCCGGTGATCGGTTCGATGAGCCGATAAGCGTCGTCGATCTCCGCGACCTCGGTGAAGCCATTGGCGTGAAAGGTCCCGGCCGACAGGCTGAGTATCGCGGCATTGACCAGCGTCGCCAACAGCAGCGCAGCGACGATATCAATGGTGGCGAAGCGAATGTGCTGACGCACCGAGCTCTCATTCATCCCTGCGGCTCGCGTCTGGACGATCGAGCTGTGGAGGTAGAGGTTATGCGGCATCACGGTTGCGCCGAGTATGGCGATCGCGAGGTAAAGCGCGTGGTGATCTGTGAGAATATCGAGGTTCGGCATCGCGCCGTGGAGAATGCCTGACGGATCGGGCGGCGAAATTGCCAGTTGCACGGCAAAGCAGATCCCGATCGTGAGTATCAATCCGAGAATGATCGCTTCGAGCTGGCGGAACCCCTGGCCGCGCAGGCCCAGGACAATGAGTGTGTCGAGACCGGTGAGCAAGGCGCCCGTCCAGAGCGGTACGCCCAGAAGAAGGTGAAAGGCGAGCGCCGTTCCAAGGACCTCGGCTACGTCGGTTGCGATAATCGCAAGTTCCGCGAGCACCCAGAGAAGGCGGCACTGTAAAGGGCTATATCGGTCTCTCGCCACCTGCGCGAGATCGCGCCCGCCGACCACGCCAAGCCGCATCGCGAGATATTGAAGCAGGATCGCGCCGAGCCCGCAGAGGATGACGACGAACAGGAGGTCATAACCATAGCGCGATCCCGCTTCTATATCGGTCGCCCAATTGCCGGGATCCATGTAGCCGACTGCGATGAGAAGGCCGGGGCCGGCGGTGCGGATCATCTTTCGCGCCCACGACAGGTTTTCCGGTATCGGCACTCCACCGCGCACCTCGCGCGGACAGAAAGGTGCGGTCGGATTCCGAGGCAATCGAATGAAAGGCATATCAAGGGCGCCCAGCGGTTGCGGTCACCTGGCATTTAGGGTTCGATGTGGAGCGAACCTAGGTAAATGAGCTCCGTCGATACTATCGTATGAGTTCGCCGAACGAATTGGCGTGGGCGGTGCTGCCGGAATAGGCCGATAGTTGCCCAAGGACCTGGGTCGCCTTGTCCGCAATGCGCCAAGGCGAAAATATGACTATGCGGGCGACGTCTGCTCAACGCTTATCTGTAAATGAAAACAGGTCGCCGCAAATTCTCGCACTGCCTCAAAAATGAGCTCTGAAGCTCACTCGAGAGAGGCAGAAAAGACAGGTAAAAATGCCCATATTGTGAGCTTTATCCTTTATTATTAACGCCTTAAAATGATTGCCTCCGACCTGCCGCCCCAGCCAGTCGTGTCGTTGCGCCGGACGTGATCGCGCGCTCACGCTCGCGCCTGAACTACCGCATCCTCGCGCTTTTCGGGCCGGATATAGATCGAGCTGATCTTGGCCGATGCGGCCTTGAGCTGGGTCTCGATCGCTTCGATTACGGTCTCGACATCGCCCATCGGCAAATGATCCTCAAAATCGGCGCTGACCGCGACGAAGATGGAATCGGGCGCGGTGTGGATCGTGCGGACGTGATTGACGGCGCTGATTTCGGGGCGCGCCTCGACGATGCGCCAGATGGATTCGATCAGCGCGGGGTCGGCGGCTTCGCCGATCAGCAATTCCTTTGCCTCGCGCGCGAGCAGCATGGCGACCGCGCCGAGAATCAGGCCGATCGCGATCGACGCCGCCCCGTCGATCCGCGCATCGCCGGTCCAGTGGCTGAGCCAGATCCCGGCGGCGGCGATGAGCAGGCCGGCGAGCGCCGCGCTATCTTCGAACAAGACGATGAAGCCCGCCGGATCCTTCGATCGCCGGATCGCTTGCCACCAGCTCTGGCCGCCCCGGCTTGCATCGAATTCGCGCACCGCAATCGTCCAGGATGCGCCCTCGAGCAGGAAGGCGATGGCGAGCACGACATAATTTATCGTTGGATCGCGGAGCGGTTCGGGCTGGGCAATATGCGTCCAGCCCTCATATATCGATATGCCTGCGCCGACCGCGAAGATCAGGATCGCGACGACGAAGGCCCAGAAATAGAGTTCGCGGCCATAGCCGAACGGATGGCGGTCGTCGGGCGGACGCTTGGCGCGCGCCTGGCCATAGAGCAGCAGCAGCTGGTTGCCGCTATCGACGAGCGAATGCACGCCTTCGGATAACATCGACGACGAGCCGCTGATCGCGGCTGCGATGAATTTGGCCACCGCGATGCCGAGGTTCGCGAACAGCGCTCCGTAGAGGACGATGTTCGCCTTGATATGGCGAAGGCGGGGGCGGTCGTTCACGCGAAGGCGTTACGGCAGGGCATAAGCGATGACCTCGTCGCCGATCGGAGTCTCCATGAAATGGTGGCCGCCGGCGTAGATGACGACATATTGCTTGCCGTTCATGTCATAGACCATCGGGGTCGCCTGCCCGCCCGCCGGAAGGACGTCCGACCAGACGGTCTTTCCTGTTCTGAGGTCGATCGCGCGGATAAGATTGTCGGTTGCGGCGGCGATGAAGATCAGACCGCCGGCGGTGACGACCGAGCCGCCGTTGTTCGGCGTGCCGATGGTGATCGGCAGCATCGACGGAATACCGAACGGGCCGTTGGTGCGCGCGGTGCCGAGCGGGCGGTCCCAGATCGTCTTGCCGGTCGCGATGTCGATCGCACGGATCCCGCCATAGGGCGGCTGTTTGCACAGCATGCCGGTGAAAGGCAGGCGCCATCCGGCGTTCACGTCGATCGCATAGGGGGTGTGTGCCTGCGGATCGCCCGCGCCCTCGGCCCCGCCGATATTGCCGCGCGCCTGATCGCGCGGTGCCCAGCCCATCCTGTTCGCCTCGGCGCGCGGGACAAGGCGGACATAGTTGGGCATGTCGTTATAATTGGCGACGATCACCCCGCGTACCGCGTCGACGGCGACGCCGCCCCAGTCGGTGCCGCCATTATAGCCCGGATATTCGATCGAGCGCCGGTCGCTGGTCGGCGGGGTGAAGAAACCCTTGTAGCTCGCCTTGCGGAACTGGATGCGGCAGATCATCTGGTCGATCGGCGACATGCCCCACATGTCGCGCTCGGTGAGGTCGGGCTTGCGAAGCGTGTGCCACAGCGAAACAAGCTGCGTCGGCGACCGCTCGGCGGGTTCGACGCCGCCGCCGGGTGCCTTGATCGTCCCGGTCGGGGTCAGCGGCGCACCGGTGCGGCGGTCGAGGATGTAAATGTCGCCCTGCTTGCTCGGCAGCACCAGCGCGGGAATGACGCCATTGGGTCCCGGATAATCGATCAGCGTCGCTTGCGCGCCGAAATCATAATCCCAGACGTCTTTCTTGACCGCCTGAAAGCGCCAGCGCGGCTTGCCGGTCGTGACGTCGAGCGCGACGAGCGAGGTTGCATAGTCATTCTCGGGCGGACGGCGCAGGCTCGAATAATAATCGGCGGCGGCGTTGCCCATCGGCAGGTAGACGAGGCCGAGCGCTTCGTCGCCCGACGCGATTGTCCACATGTTCGGCGTCCCGCGCGCCCACGTCTGTCCGGGCGGCGGATAATTGTTCCAGTCGGGGTTCATCATGTCCCAAGCCCAGGCGAGCTTGCCCGTAACCGCGTCGAAGCCGCGGATCACGCCCGACGGCGCCCAGCGATCCTGCCCATCGAGCACCTGATGCCCGGTGACGACGATGCCGCGCACGATCGTCGGCGGCGAGTTGATCGAGACATAGCCCGGAGGCGTATTGCCCATGCCGATCTTGGTATCGACCTGCCCGTTGCTGCCGAAGTCCTGGCAGGGCCGGCCGGTTTCAGCGTCGAGCGCGAACAGTCGCGCGTCGAGCGTGCCGAAGATGATCCGCCGCGCGCAGGCTTGTCCGGCCCTTGCATCGGGCACCGCATAATAGCTGACCCCGCGGCACGCGGCGGTATAGGGAATTGCGTCGTCGGGAACCCTGGGGTCGAAGCGCCAGCGTTGCTTTCCTGTCGCCGGATCGAGCGCGAGGATCATATTCTTGGGCGTGCAGACATAGAGGCTGTCACCGACCTTGAGCGGCGTATTTTCCGCGCCATAAGTTCCGCGCACCTTCGCCGATGACGGAAGGTCGCCGGTGTGGATCATCCACGCGCGCTTGAGCTTGCCGACATTGGCCGGGTTGATCTGGGCGAGCGGCGAATAGCGCCGCGCGCTGTAGCTGCCGCCATAGGCAGGCCAGTCGGCGCCCGCCTGCATCAAGGCCGGATCGGCCATCGCCCAGCGTTGACCCGGCAGCGCTCGCTCGGGCCCTGCCTTGTTCAGCCAGCCGAGCATCGTGCCACCCGCGACGAAGAGCGCGACGACGGCGGCACTGCTCGCCAGCGCGAGACGCCAGCGGCGCGGCCGGACCGACAGCGACGCCATCGCGAAAAGAACGAGGACCAGCAGCACGGCCGGCGCGACCACGCGCGGGACCAGCGCCCAGCCGTTGCCGCCAACCTCCCAGAAAGCCCAGATGAGGGTGAAAAAGACGACCGCGACATAGATCCAGCCGCCGAGCAGGCGCCCACGCATCAACAAGAGGCCCGATGCCAGCATGGCGATGCCCGTGATCGCATAATAGGCCGACCCGCCAAGCACCGCGAGCCATATCCCGCCCACCAGAAGGACAAGGGCGATGAGGGCGACGATCGCTCCGGCGGTCAGCGCGAAAAGCGGGGCGGGAAAAGTCCGGCGCAGTCGGTTCATCGCCATATCCTTCTGTGAGGATGGTCAAGGTGACGGTGCAGATGACCGACGCACCAGGGCGCGGGCATCGCGTCATATGCAACGCGTCGCGCTCAAGAACGATGCATGGACGTCCACGATTCGCCGGAGGGCGGATCGGCGTAAAAGGCCTGCCGCTCGGCGTGTCGGTCCCCATGGGCGCCGATCAGCTGCCCGGCGCCTTGTCGTAGACGAGACGGAAGCCGACGTTGCTCGTTCCCATCCCCGGGTCGCGACCCTGCCGCGAGGCGGGGCGATAGCGCTGGCAATAATTCGGCGCGCATAAATAGCTGCCGCCCTTGACCGTGCGCGACGGTGTGTCGGGGCTGAACGGATCATAGGCATTCCCCTCGTCGGGGCCCTTCGGATCATTTGCGTCGTTCGGATCATGGCCGGGACGGAAATAGTCCGAGGTCACTTCCCATACATTGCCGACCATGTCGTAAAGCCCGTTGGCATTGGGCTTGTAGCAGCCGACCGGTGCAACGCCTTTGAACCCGTCTGTCCCGGCGTTATAGTTCGGGAATGCGCCCTGCCAGCTGTTCGCCTCTTCGGGCTGGACGTTCGTCGACCGCATTCCCGCGCTCGCGGCATATTCCCATTCGGCCTCGGTCGGGATGCGTCCGCCGGCCCATTTGGCATAAGCGACCATGTCGTCCCATGCGAGGTGGACGACGGGTTCGTCGGGCACTTTGTCGGGGCCCTGTGGCCCATAGGGCTTTTTCCAGTTCGCGCCGGGGACATATTTCCACCAGTCGCTGTAGCGGTTCGACGGAAAGTCGGGCGGGGTGAAGACCGCCGAGCCCGGCTTTAACATATCGGGCGGGATCTGGTCGGCGGGCACCCGGAACTGCCTAGGGTCAACGGGTTTCTCCGCGACGGTGACATAGCCGGTCGCCTGTACGAACGTCGCGAACTGGCGGTTGGTGACTTCGTGCGGATCGATCCAGAAACCGCCGACCGTGGTTTTCCGCACCGGCCCCTCTTCGTCATAGACATCGTCCTCGCCCATCTCGAACGTCCCGCCCGCAAGCTTTACCGGCGTGTCGGCGATGCGGGGGCATGTGCGCGGAGCCGCGGTGGCGACTTTGGTGTCGGGCTTGCCGTCGCCGCAGGCGGACACGGCGAGCAAAATCGCGGCGCCAACGCCGGGGGCGAACAGGAACGCGGGCGAACGGGTCATGGTCCTCTCCTCGTGCGCAGTGCTGGCTTGCTTTCGCGAGCAGGGGCTGAACGCCTTTCGGCACGGGGTCAATGGGGAAGGCGGGCTTGCGTTCCGAAGACCCCCGCACACGCCACCGATCCCTCCGAAAGGCGGCCGTCGAGAGCGTCGAAGCAAATTTGGGTCGCGATTGCGCGCGGGCGCGGATATCCTGCGTCGGACAAAGAGATATCGCGTGGACGGATCGGGATGAAGGGCAAGCATACGGTCGTTGTGTCGGCCGAATTCACGAGTTTCGTCGGACGCGGACTCTGCAACGCCGCCAGCCTGCCGCCCGACGCCCTGATCCTCGGTTTCGGGGATATCGGCGAGCCCGCCGTCAGCGTTCTCGACTTTGCCGACCTGTCTGACGATGCGAGCGGCGAATTGCTTGTCTTCGCGATCAGCCGGGGCGCGTGCCTCCGTTTGTTCGGCCAGGTGCCGCGGCCGGGCGGCCGCTGGTATCTGCCCGCCGACCTGCGCGGCCTCGGCCGGGCGGTGGTCGCGGTCGAGGGCGAGAGCGAGGCGGCGATGCTGCTGCGCAGCGCGCGGAGCCTCGAACTGCTATGCCAGCTCTTTGCCGGGCTTGGCGCCGACCGGATGGTCGAGGTTCGCGGCGCGACGACGCTTGGCGAGGAAGATATCGCGCGTGTCGCCGCGGCGCATCAGATCATCAACGATCACTGGCGCGAGCGGCTGACCGTCGACGATGTCGCGCGGCGCTGCGGCCTTGGGAAGGACAAGCTGACGCGGGGGTTTCGTGAACTCTATCGATGCAGCGTCGCCGAGGCGGTGAGCGCGCGGCGGCTCGAATCGGCGCGGCAATTATTGTCCGAGAGCGACCTGCCGATTTCGAGTATCGGCTATCGCTGCGGCTATCTCAGCAACGCGAGCTTTACCCGTGCCTTCACGCGACGTTTCGGCATGGCTCCCACCGAAATGCGGCGCCACGATGCGGCGACATTGCGGCAGGCAACGACCGGCTGATCGCAAGGTGCTTCAATCACCGCGCTGGAAGACCATCGCCATCTGTTCGATGTCGAGGTCGCGTTCGAGCTCGTGGAGCACTTCGTCCTCGATCAGCCCGGCGCGGTGAATCCGGATCAGCTCGTCGCGGCTCGCGGCGATCGCCGCTATCAGTATATCGAAATGCGGCCGCAGATTTTCCATCTCGGTCCCTGCGTCGGCTTCATAACGTTCCATGAACCGCATGCGCTTGCGCGATTCCTCGAGCATCTGGGGATGGATGAGCGTGCCGTCCTCGGCGTAGGCGCGCGACTCGATTACCCTCAGCCGTGCGCGCGCCATCGCGCCCTCGGCGGCGGCCATCGTCATTTTTGCCGGCGGGTCGGTGTCGACCGGACGGACCATATGGATCAGCCAGCCGAGGCTCGATCCCTGCACCACGACGGTCGCGAAAATGGCGGCGAAGGCGCAAATCAGCATCAGGTCGCGGCCGGGCATATCGGCGGGAAGGGTGAGCGGCACCGCCAGCGTCACGACCCCGCGCATCCCCGCCCAGCCCAGCACGGCCGCCTGCCGCCAGCCGAGCGGCCGGGCGCGCTTCGAACCCAGTCGGCGTCCGAGCCCAAGAACTACCTCGGCGGCGAAGATCCAGACGAAGCGCGCGACGACGATCGTCAGTACGACCGCCACCACCATCTCCACCGTCGACGCCGGGATCGCGCCGATCCCGCCAAAGCGTTCGATCGCGCCGCGCAGCGAAAAGCCGATCAGGACGAAGACGAAGGCTTCGAGCACGAAGACCAGCATCTGCCAGACCGAATTGCCGACCAGCCGCGTATCGGCCGACAGGATGACATGCTGGTACCAGCCGAGGACGAGGCCCGCCGCGACCGTTGCGATGACGCCCGAGACATGCGCGGCTTCGCCCGCCAGATAGGCGACCCAGCATAGCGTGACATGCGCGATGACCACCAGCACGCGGTCCTGCAGGCGGCGTGTCACAAAGACCCAGAGTGCGCCGATCGCGGCGCCGATGACGGCACCGCCGATCGCGACGACGGTGAAACTCTGCACCGCCTCGCCGACGTGGAAGACGCCGCTCAACGTCGCGGCGACGGCGAAACGGAACAGGATCAGGCCGGTGGCGTCGTTGAGCAGGCTTTCGCCTTCGAGCAGCGCGGTCAGCCGGCGCGGCAGCGTTACGCCTTTCAGCACCGCGCGCGCCGATACCGCATCGGGAGGCGAGACGATCGCGCCCAGTGCGAAGCAGGCGGCCCACGGCAGGCCGGGCATGATCCAGTGCGCGACGACCCCGACGGCAAGTGTCGTGAACACGACCGCGCCGACCGCGAGCGACAGGATGCCGGGCAGGTGGCGCCGGAAGCGGCCGAGCGCGGTGTAATAGGCCCCGTCCATCAGCAGCGGCGGCAGGAATAGCACGAGCGCGAGTTCCGGGTCGAGCGAAACGACGGGCAGGCCGGGGACGAACGCCAGCGCGCCGCCGCCGACGAGCAAGGCCGTCGCGGGCGGCCAGCGCAATTTGAGGGCGAGCCAGTGAAGCCCGACGATGACCGCGAGCAGGACAAGGATCAACTCGAAGGCCTGGACGGCGTGCAAGGCGTCAGGTCCGGCCGGACATGGGTTTGACGGACGATGTCATGGCGAGGTCCCCTCCTGCCGGTTCAGTCAGACCGAATCTGGCGCGATTCCCGGCGGGAATCAATGGCGCCGGCAAATGTCGGGGCAAGTTACCTTTATCCCCCGTCCGCCGCGCTCGGCGGCTGCGACGGGGGAACAGGTTGTGTGTGCACGATGAGAACATTAAGGGAACAAAATGCATCCGTCAACCCCTTTGTTCGCTTGTCGCTACAGGTTGACGTTAACGTCAATTGGCGCCAAGGCCGTGACGGAACAGCCAGAGGAGAGCAAGCATGGCCGCAGAGCCAAAATTCGATCTGACCGGGCGCGTCGCGCTCGTCACCGGTGCCTCGTCAGGGCTCGGGGCCGGCTTTGCCAGGGCACTTGCCGCCGCCGGGGCGAAGGTTGTGCTGGCCGCGCGGCGCGCCGACAAGCTGGCCGAACAGGTCGCGGCGATCGAGGCTGCTGGCGGGCAGGCCATTGCGGTCAGCATGGACGTCACCGACGAGGCGTCGACCAAGGCCGCCTATGACGCCGCCGAGGCGGCGTTCGGCACGATCGATACGATTGTCGCCAACGCTGGCGTCGCGACCGAGAAGATGGCAATGAGCCTGTCGGTCGACGAGGTCGATTTTCTGCTCGCGGCGAATGTCCGCGGTGTGTTCCTGACCGTTGCCGAAGGCGCGAAGCGGCTCGACGCCGCAGGCAGCCGCGAAAAGCAGAATGGCCGCATTGTCATCGTCGGATCGATCACCGCCGACAAGATATTCCCCGCAACCTCGGTCTATGGGGCCACCAAGGCGGCGGTACGGCATCTCGGCAAGGCACTGGCGCGCGAATGGGCGCGGCGCGGTATCAGCGTAAACGTGATTCAGCCGGGCTATTTCGAATCCGAAATGACCGCCGAACTGTTCGAAAGCGATCTGGGTGCGGCGATGGTCAAAAGCTTCCCGCGCCAGCGCATGCGCCCGGCGACCGATCTGCACGCGCCGCTGTTGCTGCTCTGCTCGGACGCGGCGCAGGGCATCACCGGCAGCGTGATCACCATCGACGACGGGCAGGCGCTGTGAGCGGCGAGTTGCTGATCGAGGCGCGTGGTGCGGTCGAGATCGCGACGCTCAATCGCCCCGAGCGGCTCAATGCGCTGAGCGAAGGGCTGGTCGACGAACTCAATGACTATTTCGGGGGTCTCGCAGAGCGCAAGGACGTGCGCGTCGTCATCCTGCGCGGTGCCGGGCGCGGCTTTTGTGCCGGGCTCGACATCCAGGAGGATCGGACGACCGACGAGACGCCGGTGCTTCGCACGCTGCGAACCCAGACGAGCATCGGCAACATCTATCGCAAGATGCGGGCCTGTCCGCAGCCGATCATCGCGCTTGGTCAAGGG
>JAEWIL010000231.1 GCA_023387085.1 Pseudomonadota bacterium
GGTGCGGCGCCAGCTGCTCGACGGGATCGCCGCGCGCGGCGAAGCCGCGCTGGTCTATGACACCAGCGGCGAGTTCATCGCTCATTATTACCGCCCCGAGTGCGGCGACATCATCCTCAATCCGTTCGACGCACGCTGCGTATATTGGTCGCCGTTTGCCGAGATCGCCCACCCCGCCGATGCCGATCGCATTGCGCAGCAACTCGTTACCGAAACCGGGAAGCAGGACGACGACGTCTGGCTGGAAACCAGCCGCATCCTCGTTGCCAACATGATACGGGAACTGTGGAAGGAGAAGAAATGCACACTGCCCGATCTGCTCGAGGCGCTGCAGAAGATGGACAAGGACAAGCTCAAGACCTGGCTGAAGGACACGTCATCGGCGCGCACCTTCTCCGATGACGCCGACCGGGCCACCGGCAGCGTGCTCTTCATGCTCGCGAAGGCCGCGAACCTGATCCAGTTCCTTCGCATGCCCGAAGAGGGCGAGAAGGCCTTTTCGTTCCGCGATTTCATCGCCGGCCTCGACGAGACGAAGGGCGCCAAGCCCTGGATCTTCGTGCCGCGGAAGGAAGAGCAGTTTGCGGCATTGAAGCCGCTGCTCGCCTGTTGGCTCGAATGCGCCGCGAGCGCCATGTTGGGCCTTGCTCCGTCGTCCGACCGGCGTGTCTGGTTCCTGCTCGACGAGCTTGCCGACCTGCCACGCGTCGACAATCTGACGCGCCTGCTGCCCGAGGGCCGCAAGTTCGGAGCGGCGGTCGTGCTGACCTTCCAGGGGGTCGGTCAGATGCGGCATCGCTACGGCGACGACCTTGCCGAATCCATGCTCGGCTGCTGCAACACCAAGCTGTTCCTCCAGATGGGCGACGGCGAGTCCCGGCGCTGGGCGAGCGACACGATCGGCACCTGCGAGGTCGAGATCCAAACCATGACCGGCGCACTCGGCGACGGCGACGACAAGCCGCGGATGACGCTCGGCCGCCAGCGCAAGACCCGTCCCGCCGTGTTCGAAAGCGAACTCCGCCTCGCACGCTATGAGGGCTATTTGCTGCTCCCCGATGGGCTTCCTGTCGCGCGTATCGCGCTCACCGCCGATCATATCGAGAAACGCGGCGAGCCGCGCCAGCCCGCATTCGTCGCGGCGAACCCGGAGACGACCCTCTGGCACCGGCCGTTGGACGCGGCGCCCAAAGAAGAGCCCGACAGCACTGTCCCGCCCTCGGCCGAGAAGCCGGTCATCGAAAAGCCGAAGGCAAGGAAGACGCTACCAGCGCCTCCGCCGGCCGACGAGGGTGGGCCGATCTGATGGTCGCGTCGGTATCCGCGCTGACCAGCTCAGCGCAGGCGAGCAGCTATTATGAGGCCGACGACTATTATGCTGAGGGCGGGCTTTCGCCGTCCGAATGGCACGGCAAGGGCGCCGAGGAGCTTGGGCTGTCAGGCGAGGTCGATCGCGACGCCTTCCGCGAACTGCTCGATGGCAAGGTCGCGGGGCAGCAGCTCGGCACGGTCCGAGACGGTCATCTCGAACATCGCTCTGGCTGGGATGTGACGCTGAGTGCGCCCAAGTCGGTGTCGATCATGGCCGAGGTTGCGGGCGACCGGCGGCTGATCGAGGCGCATGGGCAGGCGGTGAAGACCGCGCTCGCCCATGTCGAGGCGCATATGGCCGCGACGCGTGTCCGGCATGGCGGCAACGTGATGCGCGAGGCCACAGGCAATTTGATTGTCGCAAGCTTTCAGCATGGGACCAGCCGGGCACAGGACCCGCAGCTTCACACCCATAATGTCATCATGAATGCGACGCGGGGCGAGGATGGAAGCTGGCGCAGCCTCGAACCGCGCGCCATTTATCAACTCCAGAAGCAGATCGGCGCCATCTACCGGCAGGAACTGGCCTTGAAGGTCCGCGAGCTTGGCTATGAGATTGCACCGGGCAAGGAGTCGATGTTCGAGATCAAAGGCGTCTCGGAGGACGCGATGGCGGCGTTCAGCACGCGCAGCGCCGAGATCGAGGCGGCACTGGGCGAACGCGGGACTTCGCGCGAAGAAGCCAGCGCCGCTGAGAAGCAGGTCGCCGCGCTCGATACGCGGCAAGCGAAGGTCGCGACCGATCATGGCGCGCTTGTCGCCGACTGGCGCGAGACCGCCGACCGGGCCGGGTTCGACGCCGATGCCCGGCTGGCGATGGTGCGCGAGGCAGAAGCCCGGGCAGCGAACGGCGCTCAGCTTCCCGATCCATCGATCGCCGATCGCGCCGTCGCCCATGCCGCCGACAAGCTTGGCGAGCGGCAATCGGTTTTCCCGGTTGCAGCGCTTCACGAGGAGGCGGGGCGGGTTGGACTTGGGAAGGTCGGCTATGCGGAGATTGGCGACGCGATCGGGCGGGCGACAAAGGAGGGTGAACTGGTCGATCGCACCTTCGTCGATCGGCGCGGCGCCGCGTTCACAGGGTTCACGACGCGGCAGAATATAGCCGCCGAGAAGACACTGCTTCGGATCGAAGCGCACGGGCGCGGCGCGTTCGCGCCCATCGCCTCGCCGCTTGCCGCCGCCAAGGCAGTCGCGGGAGCGGCGGCGCATGCGGAGCGGTCTGGCTTTGGCTGGAATGCCGACCAGAAGACCGCGACCGAGCAGCTTCTTACCAGTCGCAATCGGATCACCGCGGTTCAAGGCTATGCCGGGACTGCCAAGACGACGACGGTGCTGGCGACCTTCGCGCGCGAGGCCGAAGCGCGCGGTGTGTCGGTGGTCGCGCTGGCGCCGACCGCGTCGGCGGCGATGACACTCGGCGAGGCGCTCGGCACGCGCGGCGATACCGTGGCGCGCCATTTGCTCGTGCCGGAAGGTTCGGCGCCTGGTCAGCCGGTCACATGGATCGTCGACGAAGCCTCGCTCTTGTCGGCGCGCGATACGGCGCGGCTGTTCGAGTTGGCCGAAAAGCATGATGCGCGCGTCATCCTTGTGGGTGATGTTAAGCAGCTCGGATCGGTCGAGGCCGGCGCGGCATTCGCGCAACTCCAAGGCACCGGCATGGAAACCACCACGCTCGGCGAGATCGTCCGGCAGAGCAACGCGGCGACCAAAGAAGCGGTGCTCGCGTCGATTGAGGGCGATGCGAGGAAGGCGCTCGCCGCGCTCGATCGCGGCGGCGGCCAGATCGTCGAACATGCCGACCGCGCAGACCGCTTCGCCGCCATCGCCGAACGCTATGCCGGACTCGACAAGGCGGCGCGGTCCCGCACGCTTGTCATCGAGCCCTCGCGCGAGGGCCGCGATGTGCTGACGGCCGACATCCGCACGGCGCTTGTCAGGTCGGGCGCGCTTTCCGGTCCTGCCGTCGCCATCGAAAGCCTCGTCAACAAGGGGCTCACTCGCGCTGAGGCACGTGACCCGCTCAGCTACGACCGGGGCGACGTTGTGCGGTTCACCAGCGATTATGCCGACAAGGGTGTCGCGCGGGGCGAAGCCTATCGTGTCGAGGCGGTCGATCCGGCCAAGGCCGCCATTGCGCTGAGGTCCGAAGACGGACGTGAGGTCGATTGGCGGCTTCGCCAATGGGGCGCTGGCAAGGTGCAGGTGTTCGCGCGCCAGACTATGGACATCAGGACTGGCGACAGCATCCGCTTTACCCGCAACGATCGCGAGACCGGGCGGATCAACGGTGCGCGCGGTGAAGTTACGGCCATCGATGAGCAGGCGCGGACGGCGACGGTGGTTGGCGCGCGCGGGCAGATGCAGACCCTCGACCTCGACGCGGCGCGCGATCGACATATTTCCCACGCATATGTCGATACCGCCTTCGCGGCGCAGGGACGCACCGCCGATCATGTCATCATCCACGCCGACAGCAAGGCGACCAATCTGGTCGACCAGAAAAGCTTCTATGTCGGCATCTCGCGCGCGAGGGAGTCGGCAACGATCGTCACCGATGATCGTGCGAAACTGACATCGGCGATCAATGAACGCGCCGGGGTCGTCCAGACCGCGCTATCACAGGCACCTGCGGCGGGGGCCGTCATGGCGCAAGCAGCCATCGCCGCGCCCGCCGCCGACAAGGCGATCAGCGCGGCGGTCTCGCAAGCGGCAACCTCGCTGCCCGGCATGGGGCTTTAGCTCTTGCCAAAGCATGCGATCTTCCCGAAGATTCCGCTGCATGCGTACCGATCTCACCCATCTTCCCGCCGCCAAGCAGCGCGAACTCGAACGGATCGTCGAGACGATCTTCGAGGAGTTTCGGGGCGCGACCGAGAATGCGAAGGGACCGCGCAAAGGTGCGCGTATCCTCAAGATCATCCTGTTCGGCAGCCATGCCCGGGGCGACTGGGTCGATGCGCCGCTATCGGCGAACCAGTATAAATCGGACTATGACATCCTCGTCATCGTCAGCCAGAAGGAGATGACCGACCGCGCCGCCTATTGGGCGACTGCCGAGGAACGTCTCATTCGCGCCTACACAATCGAAAAGACGCTCCATACGCCGGTCAACTTCATCGTACACAGCTTGCACGAGGTGAATGACGGGCTCTCGCATGGCCGCGTTTTCTTCATGGAGGTCGCGAACGACGGGATCGCGCTTTACGAGGCGGATGACCGAGAGCTGGCCACGCCGAAGCCAAAGACGCCGGAACAGGCGCTGGCGGCTGCGAAAGAGTATTTTGAAGAAGGGATGCCCACTGCGCTCGCGTTCTTCCGAAGCTTCACCCACGCCTCAGAGGATGGGCTGCATAAGAATGCCGCCTTTCAGCTCCACCAAGCGACCGAGCAACTTTATCACTGCCTATTGCTGACGGCGACTTTCTACACGCCCTACAACCACAATATCGCCTTCCTTCGCTCGCTTGCAGAAGGCCTCGACCGCCGCCTCTACGGAGTATGGCCCGAAGCCACACATCGCGAACGCGCGATGTTCCAGAAGCTGAAAGAAGCGTACACGAAGGCAAGGTACTCAAAACATTACCGGATCAGCGAAGAGGAATTGACCTGGCTCGGAGGACGCGTCGAGGAGCTCGGCCGCGTGGTCCATCAGGTCTGTTCGGACAAGATCGCCGAGCTTGAGGCGGCGGCGCGCCGATAGGCGCTGGGCCGGACCTGCTTGCCGGGACTCCCGGATTCTGGCATAATCGTCGGCACGGAATGGAACGACTGGCGGCCATTCCGGGGATTATCCTGCCAGGCATCATGTAGGTCCGGCCGCGTGTCGGACGGTTGCTGATCGCCGCGCCAGCGGCACCACAGCGAACACCGCTTGCCCATCCGCGCGCAATCGCGCGGACCGCCGCGGTGCGAGCTGCAAATGACACCCTCAACAACCGACGTTTACGCGCGCGAAGTCGTTATGGCGCGCGTCGGCCATCTTATCCGGCGCAAGCAGCGCGAAATCGAGCGCGTCACGCGCATATTGCGCGGCCTGTTCGATCCCTCGCAGGTTCAGGCGCCCGGGCCGGGACGGATCAAGCGGATCATCCTGATCGGTCCCTATGCGCGGCGATCCTGGTACGAAGACAGCCGGACGATCGAATTTTCCGATTATGAATTCTGGGTCGTCGTCAATCATCCGCTCTTCACCGACGAGCTTTGTTGGCGACGAGCACGAACGACCATTAACCGCGAGCTTGGCAATCGTTGTGCCGTCGATGTCAGGATTTACTCGAAGTCCGACATCCGCGCGGCGAAGGCAGAGCGCGACACCTTCATTCTCAATCGGATCGAGGGCGGGATCACCCTCTATCGCGCGTCGCGTGATGCGTCGCTGCCCACCGGCGAGCGCGGGGGAGACCAGCCATGACCGCTGCGGGACCCTACTCCGCGTTCGAAGCATTCTACCGGGCGGAGCATGATCGGATGTTCCATTTCTTCCGGAGGAAGGTTGGGCGTGATGAAGCTCCGGACCTCGTGCAGGAGGCATTTACATGTGTGCTGCGAAGCGGGGCTTTCGATAGGCTTGAAAATCCGAACGGCTATTTGACGCGGACGGCACGAAATTTACTGATCAACCGCGCACGGACATGGCACCGGAAAGGGTGCGTGCTTTATCCATTGGACGAGGCCCGTGATGCTCCGCTACTGCCGGAACAGGAATGGAAGATCGAAGGCCGGGAGCTTCGAGCGGCATATCGGCGCGCGCTACTTGCCCTGCCGCGACGGACGCGGCGGATATTTCTGATGCACCGGTTGAAGGGCATGTCGTACCGAGCGATCGCAAGCAAACTCGGCATCGGCGACAAGGGCGTTGAATATCATATGATGCGCGCATTGGCGCGGTGCAGGAAGGTCACGCTCTATGGGTGGCCCGGCGTAAACGAACGCTTTCGCCGTTAACGCGATGGCACCGCATACTGCCGCTATTCCCTATTTTGTCGTTCGCTAATTCTGCGCTGAGATTCGACCTTAGCTTCTGAAATCGCAGTCTGCACGGCTTCGAGATTGTGGAGGCATATCTGGGCACGCGAGGCTGGTATATCTTTGAGGTCAAGATTCATTCGCGTGATAAAGTAAAAGGCCATCGAGAGGCGAACGTCGATCGTTCGCTTGCCATCGATCATCGCGAAATCGCGCTGGATCGCGACGGCCTGATCCTCCGAGAGCCCAGGATGAGGCCGAAGATCGAGCGTGATGGTGCTATTCCATTCGATATCGTCAGAGGGATCGAAATCGGCGGGCTGGCCCGGCTTGATGTTGTCAATACGCGTCAACACGAAGTCGCGAAAGTCGCCGCGGTCGCAGGCCCAAGCCCTTACATGCCACCGATAGCCATCGAACGCGAGCGCATGCGGCGCAATTTGGCGCACCCGCGAGTTGGTGAGGGATTGATATCGCACCTCCACACACCGTTTCGCTCTGATAGCATCAAGGATTCGTCGCAGGCACTTCGGGTCGACGTGCCGTACGATATCGGGCGCCATATCGATGGGCGGCACTTCACGGAACCAAATCTCGCGTCGCGGCAGAGCCCCGGTGAGCAAAGCGCGTAATTGCAGCAGGAGACGATCTGCGGATATTTTCAGGAACGAAGGCTTCATCTGTGGACTGGGTTTGAAGACCTTATCGGTCGCATCATATTCGATATTCTCGCCGGCGAATTCGCGGTAGCGGCGCAGATCGACGGACGCCTGCGGCGTCGAAATCTCAAACATCTCTTCAAGATCGCTCCGGTTGAGCGCGCCGTCCCAGAACAGTTTCCATTCGATGAATTCGAAGCGGCGGTTCTGCGTCCACGGGCGCTTGTCTTCGGTCATATGTATAGTTCCTTGACTGGTATTGAAAATATACCCATATAGTTTCTAGCGGGTCGATCACCGATTCGCGCATCTGGGCAGCGACGTCAAGCGACACGCGGCGAATGGAGGCGAGTCGATGAGTCGTGAGCATGTCGGGCATAAGGAAATCGCGCACTTCGCCGAGGAGCGGGTAAACCTGCCGAACGACAAGGCCCAAGCCTATCGCGCTCAGGCGCGGGGACTGCGCGAGAAGCTGAATTCCTATCTGGACGCGCATCCCGACTTCACGCTTCGCAAAATGATGCTGTCCGGCAGTCTGGCGAAGGGCACGGCTCTTCGCTCGCTGAACGATATCGACGTGGCCTGCTATATCAGTGGAGCAGAGGCGCCGCATTCCGTCAGCGAACTTCTCACCTATCTCGCCGAGCGATTGCGCAAGGCGTATCCGAACTTCGCGCCCGATCAGGTTACCCCCCAGACTTATTCCGTGACGGTGTCATTCCGTGGTTCGGGACTGGACGTCGATGTGGTGCCGATTCTCTACGACGGGGATGCGCAATGGTATGGAAATCTGGTGAGCCAGGAAGACGGTTCCTTCCTGAAAACCAGCATTCCCCTTCATCTCGAATTCGCGGGCCAGCGCAAAAAGGCACAGGAGAAGCACTTCGCGCAGGTCGTCCGGCTGGTCAAATTCTGGGCGCGGCGGCAGAAGCAGGAGCGCGACGGTTTCCGCTTCAAGTCGTTCATGGTCGAGTTGATCTTGGCGAAGCTCTGTGATGACGGGCTCGATCTCTCTGATTACCCTGAGGCGTTGCAACATTTCTTCACCTATGTCGCGACCAGTGGCCTCAAGGACCGGATCGCCTTTTCGGACTATTATCCGCTGTCCAGCATCGGCGCTTTTTCCGAACCCATGCGGATCATCGACCCCGTGAACGCCGCGAACAACGTCTCCCGCCTCTATACTGCCGGCAACATGGACGACATCGTCGATGCCGCGCTCGATGCCGGCGATGCGATTGACGCGGCGCTGGCTGCTCCGACCAAGCAACTGACCATCGGCTACTGGCAGAAGGTCTTTGGCTCCACCTTCCAGATCTGAGGACGACGATGTCTAGCTACAGCTACACCGAAAGCGCGACATTCACGATCACCTACGCGCGCCACATGGCGGCGAAGGTCGCGACCGATTTGAAGCGCATCCAGCGTTTCTACGGGGCGCCCCCCGATCAGGATATTGCTGACTATGAAGCGGAGGCCGTCGCGTTGATGAAGGCAGGTTATCTCCTGTCGGTTACCTACGGCTTCAAGCGCAACGGATACTGGATCGAACCGACTCTCAAATATATCGCACGAGACCTTGCTGGCGGAGCCGCCAATGACGACGATCCCGGCAAAATCCGTCCCGGCAAGGATGTGTCCGGCGCGTCGTTTACCAGTTTCCTGTGCTACACAAATACCTACCTTGCGCTGTCACAGGCCGATCGCGATGCCTTCAAGCAGGGGCTTCCTTTTCAGCGCGGCACCGGCACCGAACCGCCCGTGAACGGCTATCTGTCGTCCGACCGGACCTATTCGGCGGGTGGGCGCTCGCTCGACCGTTCCAGCGTGAGGAGCTACTAATGCAGACCATGCCCGGCCTCGACGAACTTTTTGAGCGGCGCCAGAACTATCCCGACTTCGAGCCCCAAGAGCGATTGGCGCGACTCGTCGGCCTCGACGAGCAAAAATCGCGCCTCGCAAAAGTGCTCGGGTTGATGGTCAATCCGAGCGGCCTCGAAAAATGGGCGTCGCGCTTTCATGCGTCCGAGGCGCGCGCACTGCTCGATGTGGTACTGCGCCGGCCGCCGCTGGTTGTCCTCGCGGGCGATGTCGGCTCCGGCAAGACCGAACTCGCCGAGACCATTGGCGACGCCGTTGCCCGGCAGGAGGGCGTCGAACTCACACTCTTTCCGCTCAGCCTTGCCACGCGCGGTCAAGGCCGTGTGGGCGAAATGACTCAGTTACTGTCTGCCGCGTTCGAACATACGGTGCAGGCTGCGGCCCGCGTCAAGTCAGCCGGCAAGGGCAAGGGCGGCATCATCCTGTTGGTCGACGAGGCCGACGCGCTCGCCCAGTCTCGCGAAGCGGCCCAGATGCATCACGAGGACCGGGCGGGCGTGAACGCGTTCATCCGCGGCATCGACCGGTTGGCCAATCTCCGTCTTCCTGCGGCCGTGATTATGTGCACGAACCGGTTGAACGCACTCGACCCCGCTGTTCGCCGCCGGGCGGCCGATGTTCTGACATTCGCGCGCCCGAACGAAGAGCAGCGTCATCACATTCTCTCCCTCCGCCTTGGTCCTCTCGGCTTGACCAAGAAGCATTTGCAGAGCCTTGTCGCGGCAACTGGCGCGACGGAGAAACGACTTGGGTTCACATTCTCTGACCTGACGCAGCGGCTTCTGCCGGCGATCGCCCTCGACGCCTATCCGGACAAGCGGGTGGAAGGCGACCGCGCTGTGGAGATCGCGGTGGCCATGCAGCCGACCCCGGCCTTTCGCGACGAGGCAGCCGTGTCGCAGGCTGCCCGATGAGCGGCTGGTCCATTCAAACGCTGCTCTCGGAGCTTCATGACGACATTCAGGAGCGGCTGGCGCGTGCGCGCAAGTCCTTCGGCCATCCGGGCACAAAAGGGGATGCGAGCGAAAGCGTCTGGCTGGAGCTTCTCCAGACGTACCTTCCCAAACGCTACATGGTGGCATCGGCTCATGTCGTCGACAGCACCGGAGCATTCAGCGAGCAGATCGATGTCGTGGTCTTCGATCGCCAATATTCGCCCTTCATCTTCTCCTTCCAAGGCCAGACGGTCATTCCGGCCGAAAGCGTCTATGCCGTTTTCGAGGCCAAACAGTCGATCAATGCGGATCAGGTCGCCTATGCCCGGAAAAAGGTTGCGAGCGTGCGATCCCTGCACCGCACGAGCCTGCCGATACCGCATGCGGGCGGCGTGTATCCTGCCAAACCGTTACAGCATATCATCGGCGGGCTTTTGACGCTGGAGAGCGACTGGAATCCGGGACTGGGAGATGCACTTAGCAAGGCGCTGACAGAAAATGGTGAGGCCGACCGTCTGGACCTGGGATGCGTGGCTGCGCACGGCATATTCTCATGTTCGGAAGAGGGCTGCGATACCCTTATGCCGATGGCTAAGCCGGCTACAGCATTCCTGTTCGAGTTGATCGCTCGATTACAGGAAATGGCGACGGTGCCGATGATCGACATTCGCGCATACGCTGAATGGCTGAATGTGGATATCGAACCCCAATGAATGGGAAGATGTAGATGGTCGATTTTGAACGTATGAACGAGTTGCAAAACACAATGCACGATATCGCTAGACGAGAGGCGCGCCAGCGGCGAACAGTTGCTGAGGCTGCTGAACGCCAGCTAACTCAGGCCTCCGACGCAGTGAATGACATTGTGGCGGAAATAGAATTCTTTGAAAGCAGTCTTGATCCCAACGAGGAGGCTCGCTTGGTGATCATTGGCGGTCCGGTTGGGGCAGCTATTTTCCCGACAGCGATGTCATCGCTCGGAATAGATCGGCTCCGATTTGAAGGAACTGACAATGAGGGGAATCGCGTGTCCGTGATGCAGCATATTTCGCAGCTGAATATCATGTTGAGAGCAGTGAATGTTGGCAAGGAGGAAGCGCGCAGGATCGGATTCCATATAGACGCCACCTAAGTTCCGAATGATCAAGCGCTAGCCCTGTTCACGCTATTTGTGTTTCCGAGTACGACGAACCGCCTTTTGCTTCCACGCGATAAGGCATTCGTCCGAGAGCGATGATAGGGCTCGGTCGTTGATATCACATTCCCAAATAACTTTAACGTCCCAACCATCAGCGCGAAGTGCGGCCTCATTTCGCTCGTCGCGGGCTCGATTACCCTCCAGCTTGTGTTGCCAAAAATCGATCCGGGACTTGGGCATGCGCGCAAGTCTACAGCTCGGGTCGGGATGACGATGCCAAAAGCAGCCATGCACGAAGATCGCGATCCTGCGCGATGGGGGGAGAGTATCCCAGGTCCTTGACGTGCAATCGATAGCGCAAACCGGCAGCATGCAGCGCGCGGCGCACCCGCATTTCGGGCTTCGTATCGCGCCACTTAATTTTCGCCATCTGCGCACTACGCGCTGGGTCGACTTCAGTCGTCGGCTTCCTCATCGGGCGGTCCCTCGACATCACCAAGCGGCGAAACTTCGGGAACGTCCAAATTGCCATCTTGTTGCCGGAACGCCGCGATCATTTCCTCGATCAATGCGGATAGTCTGAACGAGGCGGAACGCGATCTAGCCGTCCCGTCCCATGCGCCATCCCTCCGAAAATCCGCGGCACTTTGCCGCGGATTGATTCACCCTATCAAGGTCTCGAATCGTCATCCGATGTGATAAGATCATCCAGCATCTTGCCCTAAGGTACGAAGCTTAGTGTTCATACCGCCCTTCGCGCGGCTGATCCGCCCTTTTACCGCAAGGCTCGATGCCGTGCGGTGAGCCCTCAAATAGGTCGCGTCGATCATCATCGTGTTGCGCCCTGACGCCATGCAGTGTCCCAAGCTCTCCATCATGCGAACGAAGCTGCCATTATCGCTCCACCGCTTCTAGCGAAGATGGGGCGTCTTTGCCGGGCCATGCTCCCTCGGCGCATAGCGCCACCGCAACCCATTGCGGTTCACGAGATAATGCCAGTAACACCCGCCGGTCGTCGACGCGCTTGCGGTCATGGCTCTACGGAAAACAGGGCTGAACACGCGCCATCCGCTCGTCCGTCAGCCAGATAGATCCCTCAAACTCAGGCTCATTCGTGGCCGCCTGAATAACAGCCATTTCCGCTAATCGGACCTGACCCTAAGTTTGCGTCAGAGTAATTGCCAGATTTGAAACGAACCAACACAGAAATTATTGCCTAGAAGTAATAAATAGTTCAGGCTCGGTCGCGTGACCAGGGCGGCGCGAAAAAAGTGGGGGATAAATGGGCAAGCTTAGCCCCGCGATAGGTGCGTTCGTATATCTCATTGCGATAGCACCCCCAGCGGCATCATCAGAGTCGACGATCTATACCTATGATGCGCTTGGACGGTTGGTGACGGTCACAGTCTCGGGCGGCCCCAATGATGGGCGCCAAGCCTCAACGACATTCGATTCAGGTGACAATCGGACTAATTATTCGATGGGCGGGACGGCGCCAACAGCGAGCTTCTCGGTCGCCGACGCCTCGGTAACCGAAGGAGGAACCGTCACCGTCACAGTCACGCGAGCAGGTGTCGCAACTGGGGCTGCGGCGGTCAGCTACGCGACATCAAATGGCTCCGCATCCGCTCCGGGTGACTACACGTCGACATCGGGAACGCTGACCTTCGCCGCCGGGGAGACAAGCAAGTCAATCTCTATAGCGACCACAAATGACAGCGTTTATGAGGGCATCGAAACGTTCGGTGTTGTGCTGTCGAGTCCGTCGCCCGGAACCTCAATTTCCAATGGCAACGCGACCGTGACAATATTGGACAATGAGGTCGTCGCGGAACTGGCGATTTCGAACACGACCATCATTGAGGGAGGGACGGCGGCTCTGACCGTTACGCGCTCGGGCCTCACGACATCGGCGGTCGGCGTCAGCTATGCCACATTGGCCGGAACGGCGACAGCGCCAGCAGATTTCGCCGCCGCGTCAGGAACATTGAGTTTTTTGGCTGGCGAGACTTCGAAGGCGATCAATTTCACAACAGTCAATGATACGCTCTATGAAGGCACGGAAGCATTCAGCGTTGCGCTTTCGGCGGCGACAGGCGGCGCGGTCATTACGAGCGGGACTGGGGCTGTTACGGTTACTGACAATGACAATGCGCCGAGTTTTGCAATCTCGAACGCCAGCGCAGCCGAAGGCGGAACGATCGCCCTGACGGTTACGAAGTCGGGCGCTTCAGCGAACAGCCTGTCCGTCAATTATGGAACCGCGAACGGTAGCGCGAACGCGCCCGGTGATTATGGCGCGGCGTCGGGCACCTTGACCTTCCTGCCTGCGGATACGTCAAAGACAATCAGCGTATCGACAGTCAATGATAGTATTTACGAAACGAACGAAAGCTTTTCTGTCCATCTTTCGGGCGCGTCAGGGGGAGCTACCATTTCCGATCCGACGGGGGTTGGTACGATCAATGACAATGACTCGAAGCCGACGTTGTCGATGGCGAACACATCGGTGATGG
>JAEWIL010000064.1 GCA_023387085.1 Pseudomonadota bacterium
GCTCGATTCCGTCCGACGGCCCGGCCACGACGCGGCGCGTGGCGTAGCCGAGGGACACGAGGCGCTGCGCGCCATGGAAAGCGAGACGGTCACGCAGTTCGGGAAGGAGGCTGTTGGGGTAGATACCGATCGTCTGCGTATAGGCATTGACCGTACGGACCGCCGTCTCGAGATTCTCGACCGGTACGAGATTGGCGATGCGATTGGCCAGCAGCGGCGCGAAATGGATGGGCTCGCAATCATTCGAGACGATGATGCCGCCGCGGCGGTCGCAGCCGATCACGGTGTAGGTCACGCCTGCATAATAGGGCAGGCCTTCCAGTTCCTCCTGCAGCGCGGGATTGATCCGGATCGCAGGGCCGCTGAGGCTGGGCGGAAGCGCCTGCATGGCATCGAAGACGAGCTGCCCGAAACGCGCCGCGATCTCGATGCCGTCGAGCCCGGTCCCGCATTCGATATAGACGACGCGCGCATTCAGACAGGCTTCCTGGTTCATCACGCCGATGGCGAGCGCGAGGCGCCCGGCCGCCTCGCGCATTGTCGCCTCGCTTTCGAAGGCGGCCGCACCGATGATGGTCGAGCTCAGCTTCGGATCCATGGTGATCAGGTCGATCCCTGGCTGGATATATTTGGTCACATGGCGGACCGATGCCAATCCGCCCCAGGCGACGATCTTTTCGATCGACCGGGGATGGTAGAGCTGGTCCTCGATCTCGGCGTCGCCCCCCTTCCAATAGGCGACCGAAACGTGGCGGGTCAGCGGATGGTCGGGGTCGATATCGATCATCGTCCGCGCGATGGCGCCAGCGGTCAGCGGATCGTTCGACGGCGTCTTCACGATCACGTCGCTGCGCGTGATGAAATTGCGCATGAGGCTGATCGCGCAGACCCCCGGCGAATTGCCGGCGACGATGTGCACTGCCCGCGCGCCGAACGCGCGGACCTTGGCCGCATAACCGCGGTCGTCACGGATTTTCACCCAATCCTCAAGAAAAGGGATACCGATCGTGATGTCGGCGTGATCGCGCACATAGCTGCGCTCGAAAAAGGCGCCGAGGCTGTCATAGGTCGCGCGGAGAATTTCCGCGCCAAGTCCGGAGGTGCTGGTCGAAAGCTCGAATGCCGCTTGAAGATGCGGATTGCGCAAGGTCAGCCGCTCCGCCAGCCGATCGAGAAAATCGAGGATGTCGTCGAACGAGAGCGCGTGCAGATCGGCGAGTTGCGACGGCAGCGCCAGCGGAAGCCGGCGGAGATGGGCGCGAACGTCGGGCGCAGTGAATCGCACGCCGTCGCTGCGGGCTCCGAATTCGACGCCGTCCTCCTCGATCACCTTGCCGCGAACGACCAGCGGAACTTTCATCGCTTCCACCTCAATATCCTCCGTTGATAATGAAATCGAGCGCGCGATCATAAGCCTGCGGCGCACCGGCGCAGGTAATCTTGTCGTCGCCGCCCTCGCTCGCCGTATAGCGCCGGATTTCATTTTCGATATAGGGTCCGTTGCGCCCGCAGCCGCAAGGCGCGTCGTCCCCCCATGCGAGCGTGACCTCGTCGCCCGAAATAAAGCCGCCCCAGTAATTGCCAGCGTTGAGGTCGAAGGCACCGAAGCGTCCCTTGCGCACGCCCGAACGCGGCGCCTGCTCGCCTGTGACGGGATCGAAGATGAACGGAATGACCCATGGCGGCAGGTGAAAATGCCCGTCAGGACACGGACGAAAGCTGCCAACCATCTCGGTCATGCCATAACCGATGGTCGGGCGGACCGGCCCGAGAAAGCGGTGGACGACTTCGCGCCAGTCGCCGGGAAGCTGCTGGCCCTTGAGCCCGCCGCCGCCCGCCGCGAAACTGCCGGGTGCGAAAATCGCTTCGATGCCGCGCGCGAGCGCCGCTACCGAAACCCGATAAAGTTGCGGCAGATGTCCCATGACCGATACCGTGGCGCCCCGGAACCGCGCGTCGAGTACGTCGAGGAAATCCTGCAGATGCGTCTCGGCCGTTTCGCGTTGCGCGAGAAACATGTCGCGCAGGCGCGCGTGCTTGTGGCCGAGTTCCACTCCGCCAAGTTCGCCCTTCGCCGCCGCCGCCTGCAAGCGGCCGCCGAGCGAGAGCCCGTCGGCGCTCAGCCGGTCGGGGTTGGCGGCGACGATCATTGCCGGATCGGCGAAGAAGTCGCGCTCGAGGACGCTCAACAAGCGCTGCTGCGCATAAGCTCCGCGGCGATGCTGGACATAGAGAAGCGGTGTTTCGCGCGGCGGCGTCGCCAGCCTCGGCGCTTCGCCGCCGAAGACGTCGAACTGACGTTCATATCCCGGCGCATATTGCCGCGATGCCGCCTCGTCGCGAGGTAGGAAAGAGAGTTTTCCTGTCGTCCCTGTCGAGTGCACGAGGCGGAGCGGCGTTTCGCGGTCGAGCAGATCGACCCAGTCGTCGATCGTCTCGCAACCGCGAACGATCACGCCGCCAAGATCGTGCGCGGTAAAACCCTGCAGCCACTGGGTAAGCCGGTCGAAGCGCCCGCCTTCGATGAAAGACAGCGGGTAGGATTTGGAAGCCGAGTGCGGAACGAGGAGAAGCCCCAGATCGGCGAGAGTCCCGATCCGCGTTACGCCCTGCTCGGCGGCAAGCCGCTTCACGATCGGGATCGCGTCGACGAGACGTTCGAACAGCGCCCGCGCGGCAGCCAGGTGCAGCGCGCGCTGATCCTCAAGCGGGATCGCGAAGGCGATGTTGGCAGGAAGGTGGATGATCCGTTCGGGCGCTGCCGCCAGAGCACCCGTCGAGACGGCGTCCTTGCCGCCCGCGCGGGACGTGTCATGCGAAGGAACAGGGGTCATGCATCTCTCCTCGATATTTTTTCCGCCGCACCGTTATCGACGAGCTGGCTTGCGAGGGAAGCATGAACAGAAATGTCACCCGCATATATCATATGCGTGATCGACATCGCATATGCGATGCAGGCGCCAAGAGAGAAGGCAAAATATAACATTTTCATTTGCCGAAACCGACGAAATATGTAATAAAACGCATGTTTGCAGGCGCGTCTTTGACATCCGATTCCGTCGATCACGCAAATGAAAACAACGAACAAGAAGTCGCAAAAAGCGCGACTCGGTTGGGAAGAGGACCTATGCGAAACTATACAATGCACCTGTTAACGGGCGTCGCGGCGCTCGGCTTCGCGGCGTCGCCCGCGCACGCCCAGGCTACCGGAAGCGACGCCGCCGACGCGGCGGCAAAATCGACCGTGGCAGATACGTCGGCCGCGAACGATATCGTCGTGACGGCGCGCCGCCGCGGCGAGGCATCGCTCGACGTGCCAGTCGTCGTCAGTGCGTTTTCGGGCGAGCAGCTCGAACAGCGCGGCGTCAGCTCGATCGGCGATATCGCCAAGCTCGTCCCGCAGCTATCGGTCGAGACCAACGTCGGCTCGTTCGGCGGGTTCAATACGCTTCGCGGCGTTACCAGTCCGACGTCGACCATCACCGCCGATCCCGCGGTCATCGTCGTCATCGACAATATCCCGATCAGCACGGGTAGCGTTAACCGGCTCGGTCAATTCGACATCGGCACGGTCGAGGTTCTGAAGGGTCCGCAGGCCCTCTTCTTCGGCAAGAATTCGAGCGGTGGCATCATCTCGCTCACCTCTGCCGAGCCGACCGACGAATTCGAGCTCAAGCTTTCGGGCGAATATGAGTTCAACGCGCGCGAATGGCAGGGTACCGGGGTCATTTCCGGACCTCTCAGCGACACGCTTCGCGGCCGTCTCGCGGTCAAGGGGCTTACCCAGCGCGGCTATTTCTTCAACCAGGTTCCCGGAGTGAAGCATCCGATTGGTCCCAATCCCCGCGAGATCGCGTTGCGGGGAACCCTGATATTCGAGCCGAGCGACGCGCTGACCGTCAAGCTCAAGGGAACATATGACCGGGTGAGCGATGACGGCACCTATTTCATCACCCAGCGGATTTTCTGTCCTTCGGGCGTTCCGAGCGGACCGAGCTCGTCGCCGTCGATCACCGACTGCAAGCTCGACAAATATTTCGCGCGTGGCGACCTGCCGCCGAACCTCGACACGCTGACAGGCGACCCGCTGTATCGCAGCGACGGCGCACCCTACAGCCGCGTGCGCCAGATCCTGTTGTCGATGGACGTCACCTATCATATCGCGCCGAACATCGCCCTCAACGCGATCACCGGCTATTATGATCTCGACCAGGCGTATTCCGACAGTATCGTTCGTGGTCCCAACCCGACGCTGGCCACGACGGGATCGACCGTGAAAAGGACCTTCAGCCAGGAATTGCGCCTGGCTTCGGAAGGCCAGTCGATGTTCACCTGGATGCTCGGCGGCTTCTACCAGAATGACGAGATCGACGACACCGAACATGTCGTCGGTTTCAATCCGGTTACCGGCGCAATCACGCCGCGCCAGCGCTCCTTCTGGAACGTTCCGAGCGAGACCTGGTCGGGCTTCGGTCAGGCGTCGGTCGAACCGGTCGACGGGCTCACCTTCTCGGGGGGCGTCCGCTATACGCACGAGACCAAGCGCCAGACGGTGAACCTCAGCGACAAGTTCCTGCCGAAGATCAGCTTTTCCAACTGGTCGCCCGAGGCAACCATATCCTATCAGCCCGTGCCCAATCTCAATATTTTCGCTTCCTACAAGGAGGGATATAAATCGGGGACCTTCCAGGTCGGATCGCTCACCTTCCTCGGCCCGATCGCCAACCCGGCGATCACGACGATCGACAACTCCTACCGCGAGGAAACGGCGGACGGCTTCGAGGCAGGAATCAAGGCGGCGCTCTTCGACCGGCAGCTGCGGATCGACACGGCAGTCTACTCCTACCTCTACAAGAATCTGCAGCTCAGCAGCTTCGACCCGACCCAGAGCGTGACCCGCATCGCGAACGCCGCTGCCGCGCGCGTCAAGGGCGCCGAGATCGCAATCAGCTATACCCCGCGCGCCGTGCCGGATCTCCGTCTGTTCGGGGCGCTCTCCTACAATGATTCGACCTACAGGGATTTCGTGGCGGCCTGCTTCGTCGGGCAGACGATCGCGCAAGGCTGTACGCTCGACGGACCCGACGCGGGCACGACGCCGGACATGCAGGATTTCGCGGGACGGCCGCTGCTTCGCGCGCCGCGCTGGTCGGGGAATCTCGGGTTCAGCTATGACTTCGATCTCAATGCGACGACCAGATTCGGTATCAACGGCGCGCTGACCTACCAGAGCTCGAGTTATCTCTCGCAGGAAGCACCGCCCTGGGGTATCCGCCCGAAAACAACCCTGTTCGATGCCGGCATGCGTTTCGGTGCCAAGGATGGCGGTTGGGAGATAGCCTTGATCGGCAAGAATCTGACGAACCGGCGTTACGCCTTTGCGGGCTTCCAGGAATCGGGGACCGGCATTCCCGGAACGACGGGTACGACGGTCGGCGCGCCTTCGGATTATACGGGCGAGATCGCGCGTGGGCGCGAGGTGCGATTGCGGCTGACGATCCGTCCCGATCGCTTCTGGTAAGACGTAGCCCCCTGGGCTGGATTATAGAGACGGGGGGCATTTTGCCCCCCGCATTGTGGAGGAACCGCGTGGCCATTTTTATGCTGATTCACGGCGCCTGGCATGGGGGCTGGTGCTGGGAACGGCTTGTTCCTGCGCTTGAGGGCCGCGGCCATACGGTGATCGCACCCGATCTTCCGGCGATGGGCTCGGATGCGACGCCGCTCGGCGAAGTCTCGCTCGAAAGCTGGGCGGAGCATGTGGCGGCGCTTATCCGCCGCCAGACGGAGCCGGTCATTCTCGTCGGTCACAGCCGCGGCGGGATCGTCATCAGCCAGACTGCCGAACTGGTTCCGGAGCGCGTGTCGGCGCTCGTCTATCTTGCCGCCTTCCTGATCCCGGACGGCAAGACGATGCGCGAGGGCGGATCGCGAAGCGGATCCGACAATCCGCCCCCCGGTTTGACGCTGCACGAGGACGGATCGATCTCGATGGCGGCCGCTACCGCGCGCGCAAAACTCTACAATGGCACCGCCTCCGAATTCGCGGATGCCGCGGTCGCGCGCCTCTGCCCCGAGCCCGGCTGCATGTTCCGGACCCCGCTGCGGCTTAGCGATGCCCGTTTCGGTCAGGTGCCGCGCGCCTATATCGAGACGACGCTGGATCTGGCTTTGCCCGTCGAGCGCCAGAGAGCGATGCAGGCGGTCCTTCCCTGCGAGCCGGTCATCACGCTCGAGGCCGACCATTCGCCCTTTTATTCGCGCATCGAGCCGCTTGTGGATGCCCTCGACGGAATCGCCGGGCATTATGGCGTCTGACGCGGCCGAGGCCCTCCCGACACAGGAATAACGCATATGAACAGCGCCACCTGGACATTTCCGGCAATCGACAAGGTATTCCTCGGCGCCGCCGCCCCGGCGACGGTCGTCGCGGAAACCGCACGGCTGGGTTGCAGCCGCGTGTTTGTCGTCACAAGCGCCTCGGTCGCCCGGTCCGCTTTTCTGGGAGAGATTGTCGCAGCGCTCGGTCCGCGTCATGCGGGGACCTTCAGCGGCGTCCGCGCCCATATTCCGCTCGAGGATATCGTTGCAGCGGCAGCCGGCGCCCGCGCCTGCGCCGCGGACCTGGTGCTGGCCGTGGGCGGGGGGTCGGCGATCGATGCCGCCAAGGTCGTACCGATCTGCCTCCACCTCGGCATCGACGACGTGGCGGGACTGGCCCGATGCCGCGGCCTCGGCCCCGATCCCGATCCGAGCCGCCGCCCGGCCGACGAGGCATCCTGGGTCCGCATGATTGCGGTGCCGACGACCCTCTCGGCCGCCGAATTCTCATGGTGGGGCGGCGGTCTCGATACCACCCGGATGGTGAAGGAGCCCTACGCCCATCCCCTGGGGATGGCGCGTTCGATCATTCTCGATCCCAAAGCCACCCTCAGCGCTCCGCTCGACCTCGTCCTGACGACGGGCATGAAGGCCGTGGATCACGCCGCAGAGCGGCTTACATCGGCTCGGCGCGAACCATTGAGCGAGGCCCGCTGCATCCATTCGCTCAAGATGCTGTCGCGCGCGCTGCGCGCGATCAAGGCCGATCCGGGCGATCTTGAAGCGCGGCTGGATGCACAGGGGGGCATGGCGGTAGGGATGGTCAGTCCCTACACCGGTGTGGGCGTGGGGGCGAGCCACGCGGTCGGCCACGCGCTCGGCGCTCACCTCGGCATCGCGCATGGCCTGACGTCCTGCGTGATGCTACCCGCCGCAATGCGCTGGAATTACAACCTCAACGCCGACCGGCAGGCCATCGTCGCCGAAGCAATGGGATATGCCGGCGAACGCGCGGGGGACGTGATCGAGCAGCTGGTACGCGATCTCGGGCTACCGACACGGCTCCGCGATATCGGAGTGGCACGCGACGATTTCGATCCGATCGCGCGCAAGGTCATGAACGACCACTCGATCGGCGCAAACGCCCGTCAGCCCGCGGGCCCCGAAGAACTGGTCGAGTTGCTCGAACTCGCGTGGTGAGCAGCCCCGGCTGACCGGACGTCGTCAGCCGAGCGCACCCGAAGCCCGCAGCGCAGCGATTTCTTCGGCGTCACTACCCAGCAACCCGCGCAGGATATCGTCGGCGTCGCCGCCAAGCTCGGGGACGGTGCCGCGCGCGCGCACCTCGGCGTTCGAAAGCTTGAAAGGCTGATTGGGAACGAGGAACGGCCCCGACGCGTCGGAGACTTCGGCAAGGCTCCCGCGGTGCGCGAGCTGGGGGTCGGCAAGTGCTTCGGCGGTCGTCCGGTAGCGCGAACAGGGCACCCCCGCGGCCGTGAGATGTGCCTCGGCCTCGCGCGCGCTACGCTGCTGCGCCCATTCCCCGATGAGACCCATCATCTCGTCCCAATGCTGTTCGCGTTCGCCGATATGCGAAAAGCGCGGATCAGTCCGCCACTCGGGATGCCCGAGTGCATCGCACATGCGCAGGAAAATCTTTTCACTCACCGGCGCGACAATGATGAAACCGTCGGTTGTGCGCAGCGGATGATAGAGCGGCCGGCGGCGCTCGGTCGGAAACTGCGCCTCCTGGCCCTCGAAGACGAGGAGCGACAGCATCGAGTCCATCAGCGAGACATCGACATATTGGCCGAGCCCTGTGCGCTCGCGCGCATAAAGAGCGGTCTGGATACCCGAGAAGGCGTAGACCGCCGAAAGGACGTCGGCCATGAAGATGCCGGTTCGCGCGGGCTGATCCATATCGTCCTGGTAGGAAAGATTCGCCAGATCATATCCGCTCGCGGCGTGGATGATGGGAGCATAGGCCGGCTTGCCCGCTGCCGGACCGGTCTGCCCGAAACCCGAGATCGCGCAATAGATAAGCCCCGGATTGGCGAGCGAGAGCGTATCATAGCCAAGGCCGAGACGCTGCATGACCCCCGGACGGAAATTCTCGACCACGACATCGGCCTTGGCCGCCATGCGGCGCGCGAGCGCCACGCCCTCGGGTTTCTTGAGATCGAGCACGATACTTCGTTTGCCGACGTTCATTTGGCCGAAATAGGTGCTGCGGCCGTCGCGGACGGGCGGCCGCCCGCGAATCTGATCACCGTTCGCCGGTTCGACCTTGATGACTTCGGCGCCAAGGTCGGCGAGTATCCGCGTGCAGAAGGGCCCCGCCATAACCATCGTGAAGTCGAGGACCCGAAGGCCATGCAGCGGCCCTGTAACCGGGGCCTCTTCGCCGGATCCCGTCATTTTCTGCTCCTCGCCGGCGGAACCGGCCGATCCAATCGTCGCCATGGTTCAGCGCCCCTTGAACGAAGGCTGGCGCTTTTCGATAAACGCCGCAACGGCTTCCTTGTGGTCCTCGGTATGGAAGGTCGCGATCTCGAGTGCCATCGAGGTGTCGAGAATGAGGTTCACCTGCTCTTTCAGCCATTTGTTGACCGACAATTTGGTCCAGCGGATCGCCCAGGTCGCGCCGTCGGCGAGTTCGCGCGCGATCGCGTGCGCCTTCGCATAGACCTCGCCTGCAGGCACCGCATAATTGACGAGGCCGATACGCTCGGCCTCGGCGCCGGTCAGCGCGGTACCGCGCATCAGATATTCCTTTGCCCGGTGCGGCCCGACCAGAAGCGGCCAGATCGACGCGCCGCCGTCGCCGGCTACGAGGCCGATCTTCACATGCGGGTCGGCAATCTTCGCGGTTTCGCTAGCGACAGTAATGTCGCAGAGCAGGGCAAGCGTCGCACCGAGACCGATCGCATGGCCGTTGATCGCGCAAACGACGGGTTTTTCGCAGTCGAGCAGATTGTACACGATCCGCCGGGCGGGCCCCGGATCGAGCACGGCATTTTCGTCGGCCACGACATCGCCCGCCGGGCGGTCCTTCATCCCCTTCACGTCGCCGCCGACGGTGAAGCAATCCCCTGCCCCCGTCAGCAGAATCGCGAATACATCGTCGTCGTCGGCGAGGTCGACGAAAAGCCGCAGCAATTCGACGTGCGTCTGATGATCGATCGCATTGCGCGCTTCGGGCCGGTCAAGCGTGACGACCGCGAGATGCCCCTCCTTCTCGATCCGGAAGCGCCGATAGAAAGAATAGTCCATTATCCGTCTCCCATTTGTCTTTTTTCCGCCACCGACCCCGTTCGCGCCGGCGTGCCGGCCCCGTCAAAGCGCCATCACGACCGACTTGAGCTCGGTAAATCCGAGCACGCCCTCGCGACCGTTCTCGCGTCCCCACCCCGACGCCTTGTACCCACCGAACGGCAAGGCATGATCCACCATGCCTCCATTGACCCGGACCACTCCCGCCTTGATCCGGCGTGCCATCTGATGGGCGAGCGAGAGGTCGCGCGTGTAGACGAATGCCGACAGGCCGAACTCCGTCGCGTTCGCCTCGGCGGTCAGCGCATCGAGGGTCTCGCCGTCGAACCGCTGGATACACAGAACCGGTCCGAAAATCTCCTCGCGCCGCACCGCCATCGCGCCGTTCGTGTCGGTCAGAATCGTCGGGCGGAAGAAGAAACCCGTCTCGCCATGACGCTCGCCCCCGACAGCGACCGCCGCCCCCTCGGCAAGTCCGCTTTCGACATAGCCCGATACGCGGTCGAGCTGCGCTTGCGATACAAGTGGTCCGAGCTCGGTCGCCGGATCGGTCGCAGCCCCGACGCGCAGCGCCTCGGCGCGCTCGACAAGAGCCCCGACCATCCGGTCGTATAGCGAATGGTGGACATAGGCGCGCGAGCCCGCTGCACAGATCTGGCCGGCATTGTAGAAGATATTGCGAAATACCCCGTCGACCGCGCGATCGAAATCGGCATCGCCGAATATGAAAGCGGGCGACTTGCCTCCCAGCTCCAGCGTGAGCCGCTTGAGATTGCCGGCGCAAGCGGCAAGCAGATGCTTGCCTGTCGCAACCGAACCCGTAAACGACAGTTTGTCGACGCCGCGATGATCGGCGATCGCCTGCCCCGCTTCGGGGCCGTAACCGGTCACGATATTGACAACGCCATCGGGAAAACCGGCTTCGCCGATCAATTCGCCGAGACGGAGCGTCGCGAGAGACGTCTGCTCGGCGGGCTTCAGAACGGCGGTGCAACCTGCCGCCAACGCGCAGCCAAGCTTGGACACCGCCATTACCAGCGGAAAATTCCAGGGGACGATAAGACCGGCCACCCCGACCGGTTCGCGTAGCGTGAAGGCGTGATTGAGGCCGGGCGCGGTAAGTTCGACCGTTTCGCCGCCGATCTTGCCTGCCCAGCCCGCGAGATAGCGCAATTTCTCGGCCGCGCCGACGGCATCGGACGTCCGCGTCGCAGCGATCGGCTTGCCGCCGTCGATCGTCTCGAGCATCGCGAACTCTTCGCGGTGCTCATCGATCAATTCGGCGAGCCGCCAGAGCAATTTCGCGCGGGCATGCCCCGTCATCGCCGACCATGAACCATCAAGCGCCCGGCGGGCCGCAGCGACCGCGAGATCCACATCCGCCGGACCGCCACGCGCGATCCGGGCTACTTCGGCGCCAGACGACGGGTCGATCACCGCGATCGTTTCTTCCGACTGCGCCTGGATCCATTTTCCGCCGATCAGTAGCGGCAGCGGCCGCTCCGAAATAGTGCGTGCGAGCATCGTGCCGTCTGTCCAGTCGTGGTGCATCAACAACCCCCATGGAATGTATTTAAATTCACTTTATTCAGCTATGGCGACACATGTCAACGAATCCTGCATTATGATTCAGACAACGGGCGCGAGGCGGCGCAGCGCGGAGAATCCGGCTTCGCGAATGAAAAGCTGGCGCGAGACAAGTGGCAGCCGGAGGCGGAACGGTTGGCTCCGACGCCTCGCGGGCGCGCAATATGGTCGGGAATACGGACCGCCAGGAGGGGACAGGACTATCATGGACGAAAGCGAACCCGCCGACATCCCGGCCAACGGCGAACAGGCGCTTCTCGCTGCCGTCGCGGAGGCGGAGTTCGTCGGGCGCCGCGGGCGCGACGCACTTCTCGGACTCGATATCCTCAGCGCCGATCGCGGCTGGGAGCTTTTGCTGCCGCTCTATATCGAGCGGCAGACGGGACGCGCGGCGTCGCTTGACCGGCTGTGCGGCCTGCTCCCCACCACTATGGTGTTGCGGTGGATCTCCATCCTGTCCGAAAAGGAGCTGGTCGCGTGGATGCCGGGCTCGCCGCCGGCCGAAATCGCGCTTACCGCCGAGGGCACCGCCGTGCTCGAGCGCTATCTGCGAAGCCAGCTCGCCCTCGCAACCGCGATCGCAGCCCTGCGATAAGGGGGGAACCGGCATCGACGACGAAAATCATGCAGTATATTGCAATTTTGATTGAGTGCCCGTCGGCGATGCTCTAGGATTGCCTTGGCCAGAGCGATAACAGGAGAGTGACATGCCGGCGTTTCCCGAAAGTGCAAGGCGTGTCCAGCGGCCGATGCTGCTGGCCTTCTCGATCATCCTCGGCACGTTCGAAGGTGCCGACATCGCATCGATCGGCCTCGCGCTGTCGCGTATCTCGCGCGATCTGGGTCTCGACCCGGCGCAAGGCGGAATGTGCGCCGCCGCGAGCATGTTCGGGCTGATGATCGGTGCGATCGTCGGCGGCCGCCTCGCCGACGTCCACGGGCGGAAGCCTGTCCTTATCGTCTCGATGCTGCTGCTCGGGCTCTGCGCCTTCGGCACCGCCCATGCCTGGGACTATCATTCGCTGCTGACCCTCCGGTTTCTAGCGGGTCTGGGCATGGGCGGCCTCATGCCCGTCCTTATCGCCGCGGCCGGGGATTCGGCTTCCGCCGGGTTCCGCGCGACCGCCATCAGCATGCTGATGGCGAGTGGCGGCGTCGGTGCCGCCTGTGCGGGCATCGTCGCCATCCATCCCGACTGGCGGATGATTTTCTACTTTGGTGCGCTCGGCCCGCTCGTCATGCTGCCGGTGCTCATCTTCGGTCTCAAGGATACGGGCGAGCAGGCGGAACGGGGCGACGAGGCCCTCCCGGTCAAAATGCCCTTCGCCACGGTTCTGTTCGGCGAAGGCCGCGCGCCGGGTTCGATCCTGATCTGGGTGACGGCCTTCGCCACGGCTCTCGTCAGCTATGTTCTGATCAACTGGCTCCCTTCGCTGCTGATCCGCCAAGGCGTCAGTGAACAGGCAAGCCACAGTGCGATGATCACCTATTCGATCGGCGCCATCGCCGGAAATCTGATCGCCGGCATGGCGATGGACCGCGGCGCGGCCCGCGCGATTTACTGGTGCGGATATCTCGGCGCGAGCTGCTGTATGTTCAGCCTAACGCTCGGCATCGACGGCCCGGGACTCTACGCGCTGACCTTCGGCATCAATTTTTTCATGCTGGCCGCGCAGCTCGCAACTTTCTCGCTGACTTCGGTCTATTATCCGGTGCCGGTGCGGGCGGGCGGGATCGGCGCGATGGTCTGCGCCGGCCGCCTCGGGTCGGTCATCGGTCCGCTTGCCGTCGGCCAGCTCCTCAATGCCGGCCTTGAGGCAAGCGACGTGCTGATCGGCCTCATTCCCGCCTGCCTCATCGCTCTTATTCTCGGTCTCAGCTTTGAACGGCTGGTGCGGGGCCGCCGCGGCCCGTCGATTGTCGGAGCCAGTCTCGTCGGCGCCAAATAGCGAGACGAACTTCGCCCGTCGCGGCGAACCTCCCGCCATGCACGGCGGGTGCTACCCATATTCTCGCTGAACCGCGCCCGATCTGTGATGCCCGCTGCGCAAATTCGCACCAATACCTCCGCGGGATGGACCAGCTCGCCGGAGCGGACGGACTGTCACCTGTCAAATGTAATGCCCCCTCGAGAGAAATGCGAACGGCCCCCGTCGGGATGGGCGACCGGGTTGCCTAGTCATGCAGACGACGGGGCCGCGCCGCACGTTGAAGCAAGTGCCAACCCTCGCCGCAACAGTTGGGCCCCAACGGCTGGCGGGCGAACGCAGGATGTACCACAGACCGCCACGACCCGACCGACCGGCGGCCGCCGTACAGGCCGCTGCGGAACCCGTGCAGCGGATACGGAAAAAGGGGACGCCATCGACGCCCCCTTTCCTCTTCCGTCAATGTCCCCGGCCGCTTTGTCTACCAGGCCATCTCGAGGACTTCGATCAGGTCGTCCGCCGATTCCGGCTGCCGGATATTCCCGCCGATCGAATGATCCTCCATCACCTTTTTGGCGATGATCGGCAGATCGCGCTTCGGCACGCCGACATCGCGCAGACGATGCGGCAGCCCCAGCGAGCGCACAAATTCCTCGATCAGTTCGCCAGCCGGCCGGTCTGATGCCCCCATCGCCTCGCTGATCAGCGCCTGGCGATCGGCGTTTACGCCGTAATTCCATCGCATCACCGGACCCAGCATGATGCAGGAGGTGAGACCATGCGGCACGCGGCTGTGCGATCCGAGGGCATGGCCGATGGCGTGGCTCGCACCGACCCCGACGCCGGTCAGGGGACTCGCCATGCCAACCGCCATCGCGATCTGGCAATCGAGCCGCGCGTCCAGATCATCCGGGTCCGCACGAACACGGAGCAGGGCTGGCGGCAGGAGGCGCAGGCAATGGATCGAGCGCGCATCGCTGAGCGCGTCCTGTCGTATCGATGTCAGGCGTTCGGCTGCATGATCGATAGCCTTGACCCCGGTCGCGAGAAACATCTCGAGCGGCGTGCCGAGCGTCGCGGCCGGATCGAGAATGATCGTGCGCGCCATTCCCATGGGATCGGCGTAGGGTTTGGAGATACCGATCTTGAGATCGGTGCCGCCGCCCCACCAGGTAAATTCGGCGGCCGACAAGGTTGTCGGAACCGCGATCATCCGGACCCAGTTCTCGACGTCCGCCGGTCTCCGGCTGGCGTCGGGCGACGGGCCGAAACCCCGGAAAGGAAGGAGGCCCTCGATATCGCGGATATTGTGGCGGAGGCAGATGGTGACGACCTTCGACGCGTCGATCGCCGATCCGCCACCAACCGCGAGAATGAGGTCCGCGCGCGCCTCCCGCGCGGCCTCGGCGGCAGCGAAGATGTCGTCGAGCGGTTTGCCCGGCCGGATTTCGGCGAACATGCCCGCGAACCGGGCGCCAAGCGCCTCGACGATCGACCCTGCGAGCGCAGACCGGCCTACCGATTTGCTCGTGACGATGAACACCCGCTCGCGAGCGAGGCGGTCTGCCTCACTCGCGACCGTCGCGCCCGCGGGCGCACCGATTATGACCTTTTCGAGGGTCGGATAGGTCCAGACCGCGGGCTTTCTTGGTATCATTTCTGCTTCCCCGTTTTTGCCGTGCGCGTCATTTTGCGTTGATCACCCCGCGTGAAGCGAGATCGGCGATCCGATCGCTCGAATAGCCGAGCAGATTGCCGAGTATGTTCGCGCTGTCGGCGCCGAGCGGCGACACATGCGATTTGACGCTGGCGTCGGTACGCGAGAACTGGAAGGGCGGATTGGGAATGAGAAACGGTCCCGACCCGTCGTCGACGGTCGCGAGCGAGCCGCGATGCGCGAGCTGCGGATCCTTGAGCGTTTCGGCGACACTGTTGTAGCGCGAACAGGGAACACCGGCCTTCTCCAGCTCTTCCTCGCACTGCTTCGAGGTCCGCACTCGCGTCCAGTCCTCGATAAGCCCCATCAGCGTATCCCAATATTGCTCGCGTTCGTTGATCGTCAGGAAGCGGGCGTCGGTTTTCCACTCGGGATGGCCGAGGGCGTCCGCCATGCGCTCGAAGATGCGCTGGCTGACCGGCGCCACGATGACAAAGCCGTCCTTCACCCGCAACGGGTGATAGACGGGCCTCCGGCGGCTCGTCGGGAATTGCCCTTCCTGCACCTCGAAGACGAGAAGCGAGAGCATCGAGTCGAGGAGCGAGACGTCGATAAATTGTCCTTCACCGGTCCGTTCGCGGTGGAACAGCGCCGCCTGGATCGCACCGAAGGCGTTTGTCGCCGAGAGGATGTCGGCGATGAAAATGCCGGTTCGCGCCGGACGCTCGGTGTCGACCTGATACCGGGCATGGGCGATGTCATAACCGCTCCCCGCATGAACGGTCGGCGCATAGGCCGGTTTGCCCGCCGCCGGACCCGTCTGACCGAAACCGGAAATCGCGCAATAGATGAGCCGCGGATTGTCGGCGGAGAGATCTTCGTAACTGAGCCCGAGCCGCTTCATGACGCCGGGACGGAAATTCTCGACGACGACGTCCGACATGGCCGCCAGTTCCTTGGCAATCCGGGCACCGTCGGGCGACTTGAGATCGAGGACGATGCTCTGCTTGCCGGCATTGAGCTGGGCGAAATAGGTGCTCCGACCGTCGCGGAGCGGCGGACGGATGCGGATCTGGTCGCCGTTAGCCGGTTCGATCTTGATGACCTCCGCGCCCATGTCGGCTAGGACGCGGGTGCTCGCGGGCCCCGCCATAACCGTCGTGAAATCGAGGATACGGATCCCGTCCAGGATGCCGGGCTTCGGCGTTCCGGAATTATCCTGCACATTGCTGCTCTTGGTTACCACGTCCTATCTCCCTTTGAAGTCGGGCTTGCGCTTCTCGATGAAGGCACGCACCGCTTCCTTGTGATCTTCGGTCCGGAAGGTCGCGATTTCGAGCGCCATCGACGTATCGAGGATCAGGTTGACCTGCTCCTTCAGCCATTTGTTGACCGACAGTTTCGTCCAGCGAATGGCCCAGGTCGCCCCTTCGGCGAGTTCCTTCGCGATTTCGTGCGCCTTCGCGTAGACCTCGTCGCGCGGCACCGCATAGTTGACGAGTCCGATACGCTCGGCTTCCTTGCCCGTGGCGGCCATCCCGCGCATCAGATATTCCTTTGCGCGTGCGGGGCCGATGAGCAGCGGCCAGATCGCGGCGCCGCCGTCGCCCGCGACCAGCCCCACCTTGACGTGCGGATCGCTGACCTTCGCGTCCTCGGCCATGACGATCACATCGCACAGGAGCGCGATCGTCGCACCGAGTCCGACCGCATGGCCGTTGACCGCGCAAATGATCGGCTTTTCGCAGTCGAGCAGATTATAGACGATCCGCCTCGCGTTGCGCGGGCCAAGCACGCCGTGCTCGTCGCGATTGACATCGCCTGCCGGGCGATCCTTCATCCCCTTGACGTCGCCGCCGACCGAAAAAACATCGCCCGCCCCGGTCAGGAGAATCGCGCGGACATCGTCGTCGTCCGCAAGGTCGACAAACAGGGTCCGCAAATCCTCGTGAACCTCATGGTTGATCGAGTTGCGGAATTCGGCGCGGTCGAGAGTGACGATCGCGAGATGCCCTTCCTTCTCGATGCGAAACGCCCTGTATTTGCTGTAATCCATTCCATCCTCCAACAATCCGCCCGGGCATGCGCGAAATGAACCCGCCTGCCCGCCGAATCTCATACGCGCCGGTCCGGCGACACGACCTGGCGGGCTGCCGCCCCCACGTCCCTCGTGGCTCGCGCGGCCGGGATTTCCGACGCCGCTTCGTCTGCAAGACATAAACCGGTCCGGGCCAAATGTGCAACATAATTCATGTTACGCGATCGCCAGCGCCGAGATCGATCACCGGCTTTTCGGGCGGAAGGCTATTCGCCGACGAATTGGGGTGCCCGTTTCCCGATGAAGGCTGCCACCGCCTCGCGGTGGTCGGCGGTCGCATGCGCGAGCGCCTGCATCGAGGCAGCGATTTCGAGCGACGGACCGAGGCCGATCGTCTGGCTTTCCCAGAGCAGCCGTTTCGACATGCGCACGGCATGCGGCGGGTTGGCGGCGATACGCTCGGCGAGCTCGCGTGCCGCAGCGAGGAGATCCTCATCGGGGACCACGCGCGAGACGAGCCCGATGCGAAGCGCCTCGGCGGCATCGATCATGTCGCCCGTGAGCACCATCTCGGCCGCTTTCGAAAAGCCGACTACCCGGGGCAGCAGCCAGGCGCCGCCGTCGCCAGCGATGATTCCGAGCTTCACGAAGCTTTCGGCGAAGCGCGCGCTTTCGGCGCCAATGCGGAGATCGCACATGCACGCCAGATCGCACCCGGCTCCGATCGCCGGACCGTTCACTGCGGCGATGACCGGCACTTCAAGCTGCGAAAAGGCGATCGGAAGGCGCTGGATGCCGCGGCGGTAATTGCGCCGTGTGCGGTAAGGCAGCGGATCGTTGACTCCGCCCGCATCGCCCATTTTCTTGACATTGCCGCCCGACGAGAAGGCTCGCCCCTTGCCCGTCAGGATCGCCGCGCGGGCCGCGCCGTCGCCTTCGAGGCGCGCGAGCGCATCGAGCATCGCCTCGACCATCTCGGGGTCCGAGATGGGATTGCGCTGGTCGGGAAGGTTGAGAGTCAGCGTGACGATGCTGCCGTCTCGTTCGTAGATTACCGGGTCGTTCATCCTGTTTCCTTTGCGTCAGCGCAGCCCGAGGCCGCGCGCGATGATGCCGCGCAAAATCTCGCGCGTGCCGCCCCTCAGCGAAAAGGAGGGAACGCTCATCTGGGTCGCGGCGAACACCGCGGCGAATTCGGCCGAGGCCGCGGCACCGGTATCGACGAGCTGGCGTGCGATATCCGGAATTTCCTGTTCGAAAACGGTCCCGAGGTCCTTCACGATCGAAGCCTGCAGCGCCGGCTCCTCCCCGTTTTCCAGCATCCAGGCGATGCTCCGCGACATTTGCCGCAATATTGCCAGATGCCCGGCGAGACGGCCGATGGCGGCCGCCGCCTGCGGGGTCGGGTTCGCGGAGAGAAGCCGGATCAGCTCGACGAGCAGCGTCATCGAAGAAAGGAAACGTTCGGGCCCGCTGCGTTCCAGGGCAAGCTCGCTCATGACCTGCGCCCAACCTTCGCCGAGGCGGCCGACGAGCGCCGTTTCCGGAACGAAGACATCTTCGAACATCACCTGGTTGAAATGATGTTCTCCGGCGAGATCGATGATCGGACTGATGCTGATCCCCGGCGACGCGAGGTCGACCAGCAACTGGCTGGTACCGGCGTGGCGATCGGCCGCCGATCCGCTCGTTCGGCAGAACAGGACCATATAATGCGACTTGTGCGCATAGGTCGTCCACAGTTTCGTGCCATTGATACGGAACCCTCCGTCGACCGGTTCGGCGCGCGTGCGGACCGCGGCGAGATCGGATCCGGAATCGGGCTCGCTCATTCCGATGCAGGTGAAGATCGTGCCGGCGGCCATCCCCGGAAGCAACATCCGGCGCTGTTCCTCGGTACCGAACTTGAGGAGCAGCGGCCCGGCCTGCCGGTCGGCGAACCAGTGCGCGGCAACGGGAGCGCCCGCGGCCAGCATTTCCTCCAGCACGACATAGCGCTCGAATGCGGAACGCTCGTGGCCGCCATAGACTTTGGGCCAGGTCATCCCGATCCACCCCTGCGCCGCGACCTTCGCTGAAAAGTCGGCGTCGAAGCCGCTCCACGAGCGCGTGCGCCGGGCGGAGGGAAGATCATGCAGTGTTTCGGCGAGGAACCGGCGAACGTCGCCGCGCAGCGCTTCGGCCGCCTCGGATACCGGCGCCATGGGAAGCGTGATCGCGCTCATTCTGCTGCTCCCTGCGAAAGCGTCGTGATGAAAGGCCAGAATTCGTCGGCACCGAGATCGAGCAACCGGTTCCCCAATTGCTCGCTCCAGCGGCGCTCGGACCCATATTCGTCGCGCCACGCCCATAGGGCCTTGGTGAAGAAATGAAGGCGGTGCTCTTCGGTGAAACCGATCGCACCGTGAACCTGATGCGTGATTGCCGCCGCGATGCCGGCCGCCTCGCCAGCACGCGTTTTGGCGACGGCGATCGCCGCCGGACTGCCCGTCCCGCCAAACGCCCGCGCCGCCATGTCCGCCGCCGCGCTGGCGGCAGCCGCATGCGTGGCCATCAGCGCGATCTGCTGCTGGATCGCTTGCTGCTTTGCGAGCGGACGGTCGAACTGCACGCGCTCCGTCGCGTATCGGACCGTCATCGCAACCAGCGTTTCGAGCGCTCCTGCAATCTCGAGGACGCGAAGCGTGGCCCCCACCCGTTCGACCGTGCGCTCGTCATGCCCCGCCAGCGATCCGACGCGATCGTCCGCAATTCGCTGGTCGAAACGAAGGGGCGCCCGCGGAAGATCCCCGATGCCGGCCACCGCCTCGATCGCCGCGCCCGAGGGATCGGCGAGAATGACGCTTTCGCCGATCAATATGACCACCGTCGCGGCCTGTCCGCCCCAAGGGACGGCCGGCGCCGTTCCCTTCAGATACCATCCCTCCGCGCTGCGCGTCAGGGCGCAGGAAGCGGGGATGGCGGCAAAGGTCGCCGGCCCGTCGATTTCCATTCCGGCGCCCGCCGCGAGCCAGCGCGCGACGAGTGTCTCGCCGAGCGGAACGGGGGCACCGTAACGCCCGCCGAGCCGGACAAGCGCAAGTGCTTCGAAAGGATCGATGCCGAAGCCGCCATCCTTTTCGGCAATCAGCGCGAGCGGCAAGCCCGCTTCCTCGATCGCAGCCCAGGGGCGCTCCGGAATCAGGCCGCGCCGGCTCTGCCGGATCGCATCGTCGGTAAGCAGGTCGTCGAATATCCGCGTTGCCGTCTCAATGAGCAGCGCGGCCGTTTCGCTTGTCATGGGTCTAGTTTCTCCGGGTAAGCCATTCAGGAAGGCGACGGCCGCCGAGCCAACGCGCGCAGCCGTGTCCGGCGGGTTGCGTGATGTATCCGATAGACGGGCGCCGCACGCAGGCGGGTGCGGCCCGACGGGGCAGCGCAGCCGGCGCCGACCGCGCGTTCACCGCGCCGCTTCCCGCTCGAGCCTTTCCAGCGCCAGGTCGCGCAGGTCATTCTTCCGGACCTTCGCGCCGTTAGGGCCATCGACCGTCGGCATAGCCTCGATCGTAAAGATGCGGATAGGCCGCTTGTACACGGCAAGGGCCGAACACGCCGAAAGCAGGACCTGCTCCGATAGTTGCTGCCCGTCTTCGGCGACGACGAAAGCGACCGGGCGAACGCGCTCGAGATAAGTCACCGCGACCACCTGGCAAGCCGCCACGGGCCCCGCCGCCTTGATCACATCCTCGATCTCGGCGGGGCTGACCAGATAACCGCCGATCCGCAGGATGTCGCCCTTGCGCGAGACGAAGTCGAAGCGTCCCCCCTCGCGGCAGACCGCCAGATCGCCGGTCCGCAGAAAGCCGTCGGCGGTGAACGTCTCCGAGGTGCGCTCGCGATCCTCGAAATATTCGATCATGCAATCGGGCGTCCGTATTTCCAGCTCGCCAACTTCGCCCGCTTTTACCGGACGGCCGCTTTCGACATCGACGACGCGCATCTCCGCCTCGGGACAGATCAGTTCGCCTCCCGCTTCGGCCCGCACCTGAAGCGGAGCCTCCCACGGCTGCGCGGCGACAAACGCCATCGTCTCGCTCATCCCGTACATGCCGCGCATCATGATACCGCGGCTCTCGGCTTCTGCCGGCAAATCGTTGAGGCCGGGCGTAAAATTGGCATGTCCGTACATCCGAAGCGACGGAAAGGGGCGCGCATCGGATATATGGGCGAGCAACGCGGCCAGCATATCGTTGGTCCCCGTCATATGCGTCACCGCGTGACGGTCGATCGCTCCCGCGATCGCGGCGGCATCGAACCCGTCGAAGAGTATGACGGGGCAGCCGCCGGCAATTGCCGTCAGCGCGGTGGTGAAACCAAAGGCACCGCAAAGGGGGATCGCGACAAGTATCTTCGAGCGCGCGTCGAGACGAAAGCTCGCGGCGACGTCGCCACCGTGATGCATGATCCGCTCTTGACTGTGGACCACAAGCTTCGGCGCGCTCGTGGTGCCAGAGGTCGGCATGATGAACAGCGGATCTTCGAGCTGCCCTCCTTCGTAATCGCCGCCCACTTCCTCCAGCTGCCGCAGCGAGTGCGCCGGGGCGTCATTGGTGAGCGGCGGCGCATCGCCTGTGACCGGAACGGTCACGCGAAGCGTGGCAAGCTTGTCGGCGGCAATACCGCGAAGCATGCGATCGACGGCTCCGCCACGCAAGTCCGGATCGTAAACGACCGCTTTCGAACGCGTCCTTGCGATCAGGTCGCCGGCCTCTTTTGTACCGATGCGCGAATTCAGGGACACGATAGCGACGCCGAGGCGCGCGCAGGCGGCGAGAATCAGATACCAGTCGGCGCCGTTGGGCAGGATCGCCGCGATCCGGTCGCCCCTCCGGATGCCCGCGGCACGGAGGCCGCCGGCGATCCGGTCGGAGCGGGCCGCGATATCCGAGCCGGATATCGCGGTCCCGTCCCACCAGAGGATCGGCTCATCGCCTGCCGCGGAAATCCGTTCAATCAGGGAGAGCATCAGGAACGACTATCTTCGGCGGCAAGCGATGAACGGGACAAATCGGCCTTCCTTCAGAACATTTCGGGACGAAGCGTCAGCCGGATCCAGACCTCGCGGCCGCGGTTGACGATCGAGCTGTAGTCGGCCGGCATTCCGACGGTGGTACCCGTGCTCGATGCCACGCCGGTCTGGCCTTCCTGGAAGCCCGCGACGCCATAATATTTGTTCGAGAGATTCTTCCCGATTAGCGCGAGTTCCCAGCTGCCATTTTCCGAGCCAACGGAGACATTCGCGTCGACGAGGAAGGTATTGGGCCGGATACCCCACGGAATATCTTCCTGGCTGAGGAAGCTCTTCGACTGGACCGACGCCTGGCTGCCGAGCGAGAATTTCACGCCGTCGAACACCTGCTGGTAGTTGAAGCCGAAATTCCCCGACCAGCGCGGCGCACGCGCCAGCGGCCGGCCGCTGAGGTCCTGAAGATCGGGCACGACACCAGCATCGGGTCCGTCGATCACACAGCCCTGCGCGATCGTCTGGCCAAGATAACAAGCGGTAATAAAGTCCTTGTAGCTCGCGTCATTATAGGAAACCGCTCCGTTCAACGTCAGCGACGGAGCGAAGGCCGGGGTATAGTTCAGCGAGAACTCTGCCCCGCGCACCTTCGAAGACGCAGCATTGGAGATACGGTTGATCGACTGGAGCGGATCGTTCCGGCTGAGCTGGAGATCCTTATAGGTATAATCGTAGGCCGCAAATTCGACGCGCAGGCTACGATCGAAGAGCGATGCCTTCACGCCGCCCTCGAAGCCCTTCACCGTTTCGGCGGCATAGGAGTTATCGACGCTCGTGATTGCCGGATTGGCGATCGGCGCAAGGAAGCCGCGCGAGCTTACCTGGAAGTTGCCCGACTTGTAGCCCTGCTTGTACGAGGCGTAGAAGTGCACGTCGCGCGTCGGCTTGAACGACAGCGTCACCTCCGGTGAAAAATTGTTGAAGTCGATGTCGGGGATGAACTTCGTGCTGAGATTCTGCTCCTGCGCTTTTTTCTCGTAGGTGTAGCGGAGACCACCCGAGAGGCTCAGCGTCGGCGTGAAATTATACGCCGCCTGTCCGAACGCCGAATAGGTCCGGCTGTTGATGGTCCAGAACGACTCTCCGAACGGCGAGAAGGTCGCGGGCGGCGCAAAAGCGAGCGTCTGTTCGGTATTGAAGAAATTATCGTCCTGGAAGAAGCCGCCGATCATCCAGTTGAACGGAAGCGATTCATCCGAGGCGAGACGCAATTCTTGCGACCAGGTGGTGAGCTTCGTCGAGCCGGCCGAATTGAGCAGCGGGATCGGGCCGCGCGAGAAGCTGTCCGCCTGCGCCTGCGTCATCCGGTAGAAGCCGGTGATCGAGCTGAGGTTCAGATAGTCGCTGAGCTGATAGTTGACATCGAGGACGCCAAGGATCTGCTTGACTTCGCTGTAGGGAATCCCGTCGCCATAAAGCGGGTTTCCGGAGGCTTCGCCGGCATTGGGCAGCATGTCGCCGCGCGCAAAGTGCGAGTCGGCCTTGCAATCGGTGATCAGGGGCGAGGCAGCCGGACCGCTCGGCACACCCGAGGGACAGAAGATGCGCTGGGCCAGAAAATAGGAGCCGTCGTCGCTCGTCTTGTCATAATAGGCCTTGAGCTTGACCGTCAACGCGCTGCTCGGCTCGAAGGTCAGACTGCCGCGGATCGCGAAATCCTTCGTCCCGGGTCCGCGCGGGTGCGCGACGCCGGGCGCATCATTGTAGCGAAACCCCTGCTGGTCGACGTACCGCACGGCAACTCGCCCGAGCAGATTGTCGGTCAGCGGACCCGAAATCATGCCCTCATAATTAACCTCGTCAGCCTTGAGCTCGTAGCCGATGCGGACCATGCTCTGAAAATCGCGCGTCGGCTCTGCCGACTTGAGAGCGATAATGCCGCCACTCGAATTCTTGCCGAAGAACAGCGCTTGCGGCCCCTTGAGGATTTCGACCTGACCAATGTCGAGCTGACCGAGCTTTACCGCCGGCCCGGTCGTGAGTGGAACGCCGTCAACGTTGATCGCGATCGCCGCATCGGACGACGCATTCGCCGACGGACTCGTCACACCGCGAAGCGTAAGTACACCGCCGAACGAACCGACGCTCGCTTCCGCGGAGAGCTGCGGGGTCAGATTGGCGATATCGGTCAGGCTGTTGACGCCGGCGCGGGTGAGCTGCTCGCCGGTAAAGGCCGTGATGACCGTCGGCACGTCGAGCGAGCGCTCCGAGCGCTGGCGCGCGGTGACCACGATGTCCTGGTCGCCAGGCTGCGACGCGTCGGCAGCTGCATCCGCGGCGGCAGCCGGCGCCCCGCTCGCCGAGGCAGCCTCCTGCGCCTGCGCGGGCGAAACATGCGCCGCAATACCGGCCAGGCACGTCGCGCCCAGCAGCTGCATCATATGCTTTTTCGAAATCGACATGAATTCTCCTCCCACCCTCGGGACCGTCGCAGCCGACCATGGCTTCACGGACTCGCATGTTTCGTTCGCCATTTGCGGATGGCGTGAATTTATATTGCACACAGCCTGCCACCGAACAAGCACAAAAATGCATGTTTCGGTTTTCACGCCCGGCGTTGCCGAGACAGGCCGGGCGGCGCCAGACCCTTTATATAAGCGAAAAATTCATAGAAACCGGGCGTTATAGGCCGAAGTTTGGTCGACAAGGAAAATGAAACAATTTTCCGGAGATCGATGATCCGAGTCGCAAAGATTATGCACTATATATCAATTTCGTCTTGCGCCGCGGGGGACCGGGCGATAGGCTCGGTCACGAAGAGGAAAGACCGCGCCGCCCCGGACACCCGGCACTGACTCGGCCGGCCCCGCATACGACGCTGGACCAACCCCGGATACGACAAGGAGAGACGCCGGATGACGACCGATGCCGAAATGTCCCACAAGATCTTGCCCTCGGCGGACCCGGCTTGGCATCGCTCGTGGGTCGAGGACATCATCGAACCCGCGCTTCCCATCATCGATGCCCATCATCACCTCTGGGACCTGCCGCGCGGACCCTATCTCGGTGACGACTATATGGGAGACCTTCTGGCTGGACATAATGTCGTCGCAACCATCTATGCCGAATGCACCGAAGCCTATCGCGCCGACGGCGCTCCGGCGCTCCGCTCGGTCGGGGAGACCGAATTCGTGGCAAGGACGGCAAGGGCCCAGGACGCCGCCCATCCTGACGGTCCGCGAATGGCGCTCGGCATTGTCGGCCGCGTGGATATGGAAAACGGCGCAGCCGTACGCGAGGCGCTGGAGGCGCATATCGCCGCCGGCGACGGACGCTTCAGGGGCGTTCGTTTCTCGACCGCCTGGGACCCCGATCCCGCGATCCGCTCGACGATCCGCACGCCGCCCCCGCGCCTTCTCTATGACAAACAGGTTCGCGAAGGTATCGCCTGTCTCGCATCACTCGGCCTCGTTCTCGACAATTGGGTCTACCACCACCAGTTGCAGGATGTTGCCGATCTCGCCAAGGCACTGCCCGACGCGCGCATCGTCCTCGATCATGTCGGCGGACCGCTGCGGATCGGCGACTACGCAAATCGCAAGGAAGCTGTTTACGCCGACTGGTTGAAAGGCATCCAGGCCGTTGCCGAACAGCCGAATGTTACGCTCAAGGTGGGCGGCCTCGGGATGCACACGATCGGTTTCGACTTCGCCTCACGGTCGCGCGCGCCCTCTTCGGAGGATCTCGCGGCAGCCTGGCGTCCGTTCGTCGAGCCTTGCATCGAGACTTTCGGCACCGACCGTATCATCTTCGAAAGCAATTTTCCCGTCGACGGGGCAAGCGCAAGCTACGCCGTCCTCTGGAATGCCTACAAGCGCCTCGTAGCCGGCGCGTCGCCTGCGGAAAAGCAGGCGATGTTCCACGACAATGCGGCGCGGATCTACAATCTCGATCTTGGAGAGCGGCAATCATGAGTCACTGGGCACTCGTAACGGGCGGAAGCCGGAATATCGGGGCGGCGATCGCACGCCGCCTGCGCGCCGATGGATATAAGGTGATGGTGAGCTCGCGCACGCCGCCCGAGCATGCCGATTTCGACGAATTCGTCGAGGCCGATTTCACCGTGCCCGAAGCGGCTGCCGGGGCGGTCGCCGAGCGCTTGGGCGACCGCGCGTTCACGCGTTTCGTCCATAATGCGGGACTTGGAATCATGCGGACCGGCACCGAGGTTCCGATGGAGGAATTCAACCGGGTCTTCGCGGTCAATACCGCCTCGTTCGTGGCGCTCGCCCAGACGCTGATCCCTGCCATGAAACGCGAAGGGGTCGGGCGCATCGCGGCGATCGGAAGCCGCGCCGCGTTGGGGAAGGAAGGCCGCCTGTCCTATACCACCAGCAAGGCAGCGCTGTCCGGCATGGTCCGCACCTGGGCGCTCGAACTCGGGGCCTATGGAATCACGATCAACGTCGTCGCTCCAGGTCCGATCAAGACCGACATGTACGACATCAACAATCCGGTCGGCTCGCATGCTCGCAAGATGCTGTCCGACGGCATTCCGGCGGGTTTCCTCGGCGTTCCCGAAGACGTCGCCAACACCGTTTCCTTTTTCATGGCCGACCAGGCACGTTATGTCACCGGTCAGACGCTGATGGTGTGCGGCGGCACCTCGATCGCGTTCGTCGACCCCAACCGGGGTTCGGTCGCGCATCGCTACTCGGGTGTCTATCCGGAGACCGGGCAATGACCGGCAGTTCAACTGGAAACGGGCTGATGAAGGCCGTCCATATCCGCGAATGGGGTGGCCCCGAGGTTCTCGAGATTGCCGAGATTCCTCGCCCAGTGCCGATCGGCCGCATGGTTCTTGTCGCGGTCGAGGCCGCCGGTCTCAACCGCGGCGACATCGCCCAGCGCCAAGGCCGCTACCCCCCCCCTCCCGGGTCGCCCGATACGCCCGGCCTCGAATTCGCAGGTAAAGTCGTCGAAACCGGCCCCGAGAGCAGCCGCTGGCGCACAGGCGACGCGGTGTGCGGCCTTGTCGGCGGCGGCGGCTATGCCGAATTCTGTCTCGTGCACGAGGATCATCTGCTTCCCCTGCCCAAGGGCCTTACGATGGTCGAGGGCGCGGGACTGGTCGAAGCCGCCGCCACGGTCTGGACGAACATCTACGACGACGGGCGGCTGCAGCCTGGCGAGACGATTCTTGTTCACGGCGGCGCGAGCGGGATCGGGTCGCTAGCGATCCAGATGGCGGCCGCGTTCGGCGCCAAGGTATTCACGACGGCGCGCGGCCTCGAGCGCTGCCGCCGCTGTATCGATCTCGGCGCCAGCGTGGCGATCGACTACGAGCTCGAGGATTATGTCGATATCGTCAAGCAGCAGACCTCGGGACGCGGCGTCGATGTGATTCTCGACATGGTTGGCGGCGATTATATCGAGCGCAATATCGCGGCAGCGGCGCCACTGGGGCGCATCGTCTGGATCGCCTTCCTCAAGGGTTCGCGCGCGAATGTCGATTTCCGCCCCGTCCAGCGCAAGCGGCTGATGCTCACGGCGACCACCCTGCGCGGCCGGAGCGAAGCCGAGAAAACCGCTCTCCTTGCCACCCTGGGCAAGGATCTCTGGCCGAGAATCGACGCTGGCGAAATCAAGCCGATCATCGAGGAAGTCTTTCCGCTCGAAGCGGTTGCCGAGGCGCACCGGCGCCTCGAGGAAGGCGGACATTTCGGCAAGCTGGTGCTCAAGCTCGCGTGAACGGCGACGTTTCGCCCACACCCGTTGAACGAATGGAGATGAATCATGACCTGGGAGCTTGAAACCCTGCCTTTCCTCGAAGAACGGCATTACGAGGTCGCGGCCCGCGCCAAGGCGTGGATTTCGGATCATCACGCGCTGATCGAACATTCGCATCACGATCATTCGCCGGCGATTTGCCGCAAGATCGTCGCGGCGCTCGGCGAAGCACGGCTGCTCGAATTCGTCGTCCCCGCCCCCGGCAGCGACCCCGAGGAACGGCTCGACATGCGCTCGATCTGCGTGATGCGCGAGGCCTTCGGCTATGTCTCGGGTCTCGTCGACTCGATGTTCGTCATGCAGGGTCTCGGACTGACGGCGCTCTGGCGGCATTCTGATCCCGAACTTCGCGACACCTATCTCGACGGCGCGCGGCAGGGGCGATCGATCGCGGCGCTCGCCGTCACTGAACCCAATGCCGGATCGGATGTCGCGGCGATGGCGACCTCGGCAACGCGCGACGGCGACGATTTCGTCCTGAACGGCGAAAAGGCCTGGATCACGAACGGCGGTCTTGCCGACCATTATATCGTTCTCGCGCGCACCGGCGAGGACAAGGGCGCACGCGGCCTCTCGGCCTTTCTCGTCGATGCCGACACCCCCGGCCTTTCATGCGGCGAACAGGAAGCGCTCATCGCGCCGCATCCGATGGCCGCAATATGTTTCAAGGACGTGCGCGTTCCTGCCCGGCGCATGATCGGTGAGCCGGGCAAGGGGTTCCGAACCGTGATGGCGGGCTTCGACATTTTCCGCCCGACGGTCGGCGCCGCAGCGCTGGGTGCGGCAAGGCGCGCGCTCGACGAGTCGATCGAGCGCGTGCAGAACCGGCAGATGTTCGGCCGGCGCATGGCGGACATGGAAAGCGTTCAGGCGCGGATCGCCGATATGACGACCGATGTCGAACTGGCGGCCCTCGCGGTCTATCGCGCCGCATGGGCGGGAGACACGATCGAGGGCAAACATTCTCATCTCTCGGCGATCGCAAAGCTGGTCGGTACCGAGAATGCGCAGCGCGTCGCCGATGCCGCCGTGCAGCTGTTCGGCGCGCTCGGTGTCTCGCAGCGTTCGCCGGTCGAGCGCATCTACCGCGAGCTGCGGCCGATGCGTATCTACGAGGGCGCATCGGAAATCCAGAAGGTTGTCATCGCGCGCGCCGCGCTCGCGCCGCGCCATTGATTCGGTCCCCGGCGCGCGACCATCCAGATCGAGGTTGCGAAACCGGGGCAGCGCACGGGAAACGCTCCTGAAAGAGAGCGGTACATAGGAGAGTGAAATGAAGCAGTCCGTTACCCCGTGCAACGCGAGCCTCCCTCCGGACGATGCGCCCGCCGGGGAGGGATATCCGTCAGCCCTTCGCGGCTGGCTTACCGTCGCTCTGCTGGTGCTTTTCTATATCGTGGCGATGATGGACCGGAAGATTCTTTCTCTCCTGATCGAACCCATGAAGGCGGATCTTGATTTGACGGACGTGCAGGTCAGCCTTCTGTATGGCGCGGCCTTCGGGATCACCTATTCGGTCGGCGCATTGCCGCTCGGTGCCGCGGTCGATCGCTTCAGCCGTCGCACGATCATCTTCGGCGGCGCTGTGTTCTGGAGCCTTGCCTCTGCGGCCTGTGGGCTGACCCATAGCTTCGCTGGCCTCTTCGCCGCCCGGTCCGGCGTCGGCCTGGGAGAGGCCGCCATGGTTCCCGCCAGCCATTCGATTCTCGCGGATTCCTTTCCACCCGACCGGCTTTCGATGCCGATGTCGGTCTACGGCACCGGCGCCAAGATCGGGTCGGGCGTTTCGCTCACGATTGGCAGCGCGCTCATCCTCGCCTTCCCGCCGATGGCCGACTTCTCGCTACCCTTGCTCGGCGAGCTCAGGGGATGGCAGCTTATATTCATTGCTGCAGGACTGCCCGGCGTCGCCATCGCGATGCTCATCTTCCTGATCCCCGAACCGCCGCGGATCAGGGTCACGGCGCCCATGAGCTACTTTGATTACGCGCGACTGTTCTGGACGAACCGGCGGCTGATGATCTCTGTCCATCTCGCGCTCCTCCTGATGATCGCCATGTCAACCGCGATGCTGGCCTGGACCGTCCCGATCCTCGTGCGTGTCTATGGCTGGTCGATCAGCGACGCGGGTTTTGTGCTTGGCCCGATCCTCACCTTGGTACCGCTGGCAGCGGTCCCGGTGCATGGCTGGCTCGTCGATCGCGCGTACAGGAACGGGATCATGGACGCGCATCTTCGCCACATGACGTGGATGGCGATCGCATCGCTGCCGTGCGCGAGCTTCGCCTTCTTCATGCCCTCGCCTTGGGTCGCGCTCGCGATGGTAACCTTCGTCGTCGTCCTCACAGCGAGCTTTCTCGGGATCACCAGCACGGTGATTCAGCTCGTCGTGCCCTCCGGACTGCGCGGCAAGGCGGCCTCGGTTTCGCTGCTCATCGGCGCGATGCTCGGAACCTCGCTCGGTTCGACGGCGCCGGCACTGATCAGCGACGAACTGTTCGGGAAACCATCGATGATCGGTCCCTCGGTCTCGATCTTCACGAGCATCGCGCTGTTTCTGGCGACGATCGCCTACGGCGTCGGCCGCAAGGGGATGCGGGATCATGTCACCGCCAAGGCCGGCTGATACCGCATCCCCGCTCCGCACCGGCTGCGGCGAAGCGAGGCTGGCGGGCGGGCCCGGAACACGGTTCGTGATGACGCTGAGCCGGCTTCTCTTGTGGGGTCCGACGGTGACCTCGCGTCCGCATATGAGCGATTCACGGATATTGAGCGACTTCCTCAGCCTTGTGCCGCAACCGCTTTTCGCGACGTTTCTGACCAGTCTCGAGGACCACCATGCCTGCAGCGGCCGCGACCGGCGTCTGCTGATGGGAGCCTATTTCTTCTTCTATCCGCGCGAACATCGTTTCGGGGACGTACAGCTCGCCGAAACGGCGCGGCGGTTGAGAAAGAGTCTCGATGTCCTCGTCGATTTTCTCGCCGAACATTTCTTTCCGCTTAAGGCCGGTCCCGGGAACGACGCCTTTGCTCTCCATCCCGAATGGCGCTGTGATGCGGAAGGTCGGTCGTCGCGACGGATGGAGCAATACACAAGCCTGTCGCAGACTCTCGCCCGGCACGTGAGCGCCGCCGAGGCGGCCTATGCCGCGCTGATGTCCGGAAGCCGGGCCGCAGGCCTGTATCGACCGGATTTCGCTGGCACCTGCAGTCCGCCAGACGGAAAAGCGCACGGATGGAAACCCAAATCCGTGATTTGATTGTTCCCCCGCCCCCGGGGGTACTCGCCCCCTCCTCCGATCCGCCTATCCCCGGTCTCACCGCGAGGCCTTCACAACCGCATTTTCAATCGCAGGAGACAGATGATGACCGCCCCGACGAGGATTGATTTTGTTTCGGACATCTCCTGTCCGTGGTGCGTCGTGGGACTCCTGAGCCTCGAAGAGGCGCTGCGACGCACGCAGGGGCTCTTCGAGACGGAAATCGCGCTTCACCCGTTCGAACTGAGCCCCGACATGCCGGCGGGCGGCGAAGACAATTTCGATTATGTCCATCGCCGGTACGGCCTGTCGGCCGCTGACGCCTCGGCCAACCGTGAACGCATCAAGGCGCGCGCGCAGGCGCTCGGCTTCGAGATGGCAGCGCTCGACACCCGCCGCCTTTACAATAGCTTCGATGCCCATCGCCTGCTGCACTGGGCGGGGCTCGCAGGACGGCAGCTGGCTCTCGAACATGCGCTGGTAGACGCCCACTTCAACAGCGGCATGGATATTTCGGATCACGACGTTCTCATCGGCGCCGCGGCGACGGCTGGACTCGATAAGGAAATCGCGCGGGAAATATTGGAGTCCGACCGTTATGCCGGCGCCGTCCGGACTGCCGAAGCGATATGGATCGCGCGCGGCGTCAATTCGGTCCCGACGATCCTTATCGACGGGCGACATATGGTGAAGGGCGGCCTCACTCCGGAAGCGTTCGAGCAGATATTGCGCGAGACGGCAACCGCAACGCGCCCTGCATGACGCAATGACGGCCGCTGCCGCCCGCGTTCACTCTTCCGGCGCAGCGCATCTCGCCCTTTCAGGGCAAGACCCCTATCCCACACCTCTCCGACGGTCGAACCAATACAGGGTAATAAAGCGTCACTGTCATCGATTGCTGATGTCAGCGTGCTGGGCTTGACGTGTAATATGCGCGCTGCCCCTGCGCGACCTGAACCGGCCTTGACCCGCCGAGGGCTTGTATTCGCTTTCGTCCGCCGGATACCGGCTGCGCGTCAATTCTCCAGTTCGGTCAGCCAGTTCGCCTCCTGAATCCGCGAGTCCAGCTGACGCAGTTCGCGCGCGAGCTCGTCGGCCATCTTCTGGACCGCACCGACGTCGACCGCCGAACGGAAGCGCACCTCGGTCCGGGTCCCCACCATCTGCACCACCGTCGCATGCTCGGCAAGCTCGCGATATGCCGTCTGGCGCAACCGTAATATGTCGCGTGCCGCGAGTGCTTCGGTCAGCGTCCGCCCGTCGAGCCCCGTCCGGCCGTTCGTCCGGTTGATCCGCGCGATCAGCGCCTCGAGTTCGGCGGCAAGACGGTCATATTCCGCGAGGAGCGTGGCGGGATCTTCCGCCGGCTCATCTCCCTCCTGGACGCGCGCATTGCGGAGCAGGCGGGCCTTCACCTGTTCGAGCCGTTTCGACACATCGCCTCTCAACACCAGTGCCTCGGCAAGCTTCATGTGCGTCTCCAATATAGTGAATTGCAGAGACAATTGTGACAGGTGACCGGGATCGCGCAAGCCCCTTCGCCCGGGGCGACCGCATTCCCCGCTTGTGCCGGGTAAAGGTCGCAGACGCCAAGCGACAACGGCCGCGCGCGGAGCGACGGCTTCCGCATCCTGTTCCGCCCCGCGGCGGACTTCAGGCCGATGCCGGTTGGACCCGATGCTCCGATCCAGCCGTCGACGTACGGAAACTCGAGCGATACTGGCCCGGCGTGACCCCGAGCCGCTCCACGAAAATCAGTCGCATCCGGTCCGCGGTGCCGAAACCGCAATCGAATGCGACCGTCTTGAGCGGACGGTCGCCGGCCTCGAGCAGCGCGCGCGCCGCGTCTATACGGGCGCGTTCGACGAACTCGCGAGGCGTCATCCCCGTTTCCTGGACGAAATGACGCGAAAGTCCGCGCGCGCTCATTCCGACCGCGCGCGCCAGCGTCTCGAGCGTGTGCCGCGCCCCGGGATTTTCCATCACGTGAAATTGGACGCGCGCGATCGGCGAGCCCGGGTCGGCAGGCGCGCTGAGACAGGCGCTGAACTGCGACTGGCCGCCCTGCCGCTGCGCGACGACGACGAGCCGCTTGGCGACCGCGATGGCGACCGACTGGCCGTGCCGCTGGCCGACCAGCGCAAGCGCAAGATCGATCCCCGCTGTCACTCCCGCCGACGTCACCAGCCGGCCGTCGCGCAGATGGATACGGTCATGTTCGACCTCGGCGGCCGGAAATCGATCCGCGAGCCTTTGCGCATTTTGCCAGTGCGTCGTCACACGCTTGCCATCGAGCAATCCCGCATGACCGAGCGCAAATGCCCCGGTACAGATCGAACCGTAGACGCTCGCGCGCGATGGCGCTTTTTCGAGCCAGGCGCGCATCGCGGGATCGGGTTCGGCGTCCGGCAGTGCAGGGCCGCCGGCGACGAGCAATATATCGAACCCGCCCGTCGCTTCCGCGAAGGTCATGTCGGCGACGATCTGCATCCCGTTGGAAGCGCGAACGGGGTGCAGCGCCGCCCCGACCAGATCGACCGCATAACCCTCACTTTCAGGCAGAAACATATTGGCCTCGGCAAACACGTCGACCGGTCCCGCGACGTCGAGCGCCTGGACGCCTTCATGGATCGCGACTGCGACTTTCTGCATCACCATGACCAATCCTTTTCGCTTTCCTGGCGCGATCCGGCGGGCGCTTGTCCCGATTCGGCGTTGCGCGTTCGTTGCGACCATGGCGCGACAGGCCCAAAAAGACAGCGGGGATTGTGCCGGGTCTCTCCTCCACCCTCCGGCGCGGTCCC
>JAEWIL010000107.1 GCA_023387085.1 Pseudomonadota bacterium
GTCGAGTTCCTCCTCGTCGGGCGGCGGCAGTTCGTCGAAGGGCAGTTCGGGGTGGGGCGGCTCGTCGCACGGCCACGGCAGCTCGGGCTGGGGCAGTTCGTCGAAGGGCGGCAGCTCGAGTAGCAGTTCGTCGTCCTCGTCGTCCAGCTCGTCCTCGTCGTCGAGCAGCACCTCGTCGGGCGCGACCAGCACGAGCAGCAGCTTCGGTTCGACCAGCAGTTCCTCTTCCTCGTCGAGCAGCAGCTCGTCCTCGTCTTCATCCTCGTCGTCCAGCTCGGGCGGCAGCAGCAGTCACGGCGGCTCGTCGGGCGATCCGCATCCCGTGCCCGCGCCGCCGATGATGCTGCTCTTCGGCGCCGCCGCAGCCGCGCTTGTCGCGCGCCGCCGCGCCGCCAACCGCAACGACGACGACGCCAACGCGGCATAACCAATCCACTGGCGGTGCGGGGGGCAAACACTGCACCACCTGACTGAGGGCCGTTCCCGACGGGACGGCCCTCTTTTCATATGGCCTTCCGGGTAGCCCGGACATTTTAAGTTTGCCATCCGGTGAACTATCCAGCATGGTTCTCCACATGGTGAACCAACAGCCCGCACTCGATTCGGTTTTTCACGCCCTCGCCGATCCGACGCGGCGCGCGGTCGTCAGCCGGTTGATCGGTGGCGCGGCCCCCGTAAAACGGCTGGCCGAGCCGTTCGCGATAGGCCTTCCCGCCTTTCTCAAGCATCTGACAGTCCTCGAAAGCGCGGGCCTGATCCGGTCCGAGAAACAGGGGCGCGTGCGAACGTGCCACCTCAACGAGGAACGCCTCGCGGCCGCGGAGGACTGGCTCTCCGAGCAACGCGCCATCTGGCAGGGCCGCACCGACCGCCTCGCCGCTTTCGTCGAATCGCAACCCCCGCAGCAGAAGACGCCATGAGCAACGACACCGAACTGACCATCGCGCGCCTGATCAAGGCGCCGCCGTCGGCGGTGTGGGACGCGTGGAGCGACCCGGCCAAGCTGGCGCAGTGGTGGATTCCGGCGCCGATCGAGTGCCGCGTCGACACGCTCGACCTCAAAGCCGGCGGCGGTTTCGTCACGCAGATGCGCGAAGGCGGCGGCGATTTCCAGCCCCATGTCGACGGCTGCTTCCTCGAAGTCCTTCCCGAGGAGCGACTCGTCTTCACCACCGTAATGACCGAAGGCTGGCAGCCCACCGACCCTTGGCTCGCAATCACCGCGATCCTGACTTTCGAGCCCCGCGATGGCAGTACGCTCTATGCGGCGCGCGTTCTGCACAAGAATGCCGCAGACAGCCGCAAACATGACGAGATGGGCTTTCAGCTCGGCTGGGGCACGGCGATCGGGCAGCTCGCGCGGCTGCTGGAGCGTTAAGACGGACTTGCGCCGCGCGGGCGGCAACGCCATAGCGCGGCGCATGCACGATATCCGCCTGATCCGGGAAAATCCCGAAGCGTTCGACGCCGGCCTCGCGCGCCGTGGCCTCGCCCCCCTGTCCGCCCGGATCGTGGCGGCGGACGCATCGCTGCGCGCGTTGCAGACCGAAATCCAGTCGGCGCTCGCGCGCCGCAACGAAGCGTCGAAGCTGATCGGCCGGGCAATGGCGCAGGGCGACAAGGACAAGGCCGAGGCGCTGAAGGCCGAGGTCGCCGAGATCAAGACAACGCTGCCCGCCAAGGAAGAGGCCGAGCGCGAGCAGATCGCCGCACTGCAGGACATGCTTGCAGCGCTCCCGAACCTCCCGGCCGCCGACGTTCCCGACGGCGAGGACGAGGACGGCAATGTCGAAATCTCGCGCTGGGGCACCCCGCGCATATTCGACTTCGCGCCGCAGGAACATGCCGATTTCGCCCCCGCCCTCGGTCTCGATTTCGAGACGGCGGCGAAGATGTCGGGCGCGCGCTTCGCGTTCCTGAAGGGCCAGATGGCGCGGCTCGAACGCGGCCTCGGCCAGTTCATGCTCGACATGCAGACCGGCGAGCCGGGCTATGTCGAGTGCGCGACGCCGCTGATGGTCCGCGACGAGGCAGCATTCGGCACGACGCAGTTGCCGAAATTCCGCGAGGATCTGTTCCAGACCACCGACGGTCGCTGGCTGATTTCGACCTCCGAGATGAGCCTGACCAACGCGGTGCGCGAGGAAATTCTGCCCGAAGCCGAGCTGCCGGTCCGCATGACCGCGCTCACCCCCTGCTTCCGGTCCGAAGCGGGTTCGGCGGGGCGCGACACGCGCGGATATATTCGCCAGCACCAGTTCTGGAAGGTCGAACTGGTCTCGATCGTCCGGCCCGAGGACAGCGACGCCGAACTCGAACGCAAGACAAGAGCAGCCGAGAAGATATTGGAAGCCCTCGGACTTCCCTATCGCAAGATGCTGCTTTGCGCGGGCGACATGGGGTTCGCCGCGCGCAAGACTTACGATCTCGAGGTCTGGCTGCCCGGGCAGAACGCCTATCGCGAGATTTCGAGCTGTTCGAACTGCGGCGACTTTCAGGCGCGGCGGATGAACACGCGCTTCCGCCGCGAGGACGCCAAGGGCAACGAGTTCGTTCATACGCTCAATGGCTCAGGGCTCGCCGTGGGCCGTACGCTGGTGGCGATCCTCGAAAATTATCAGCAGTCCGACGGTAGTGTCGACATTCCGGCGGCGCTGGTGCCCTATATGGGGGGGATTACCCGGCTGACGCCCTAAACCGTCATTGCGAGCGCAGCGAAGCAACCTCCAGCCTTCGCCCGGGCGTGACCTTCCGCTGGAGATTGCTTCGTCGCTGCGCTCCTCGCAATGACGACAGACCTGGATTGATCATGCGCATTCTCCTCACCAACGACGACGGCTACCACGCCCCCGGGATGGCGGTGCTCGAGGCAATCGCGCGCCAGCTTTCTGACGATATCTGGGTCTGCGCCCCCGCCGAGGAACAGTCGGGCGCCGGTCACTCACTGACGCTGTCGCGCCCGGTGCGTATCCGCCAGCATGGCGAGCGGCGCTGGTCGTGCAGCGGTACGCCGACGGATTCGGTGATGATGGCGATCGGGAAGCTGATGCCCGAAAAGCCCGATCTGATCCTGTCGGGCGTCAATCGCGGCGCCAATCTGGGGGACGACATCACCTATTCGGGGACGGTCTCGGCGGCGATCGAGGGCGCGCTCGCCGGCATCCGTTCGATCGCGCTCAGCCAGGTTTATGCCAGGGAAGGCATGGGCGACAGCGTGCCGTTCGAGGCGGCCGAGACCTGGGGTGCCAAGGTCCTGCAGCCGCTCCTCGGCATCGACATGCCGCCGCGCACGCTGATCAACGTCAATTTTCCAGCGGTTCCGGCCGCACAGGTACAGGGCATCCGCGTCACCCGGCAGGGCTTCCACGACTATGGCCGCGGCTCGATCGTCGAGGGCACCGACCCGCGCGGCTATCGCTATTACTGGTTCGGCCTGCACGGGATCGAGCATAGTCTCGGCCATGACAGCGACCTGGAAGCGATCGACGACCGGCATATCTCGGTCACCCCGCTCCAGCTCGACCTGACGCATGACGCGTCGCTCGCGACATTGCGCGGCGCCTATGCGGCGGAGTTTGCAGGCTAGCCTTCCTGCCAAGGCTTTGGCACAAGAACCGTGATGAGCCGGCGCTCCAATCCGAGGCTGAAGTTGCAGCAAGGCTTGCACACGCTGCGCCGCGCGGCGAAATGGCCGATATGGGCCGACGTGACCGCGCGGCTCGGCATCGCCTTCCTGCTCATCGCCCTCGTCGTGCTGGTCCACTGGATCGACCGGGCGGGGCTCAAGGACAGCTACGACGGCCACATCAGCTTCCTCGATGTCGTCTATTTCACCATGATTTCGGTGACGACGACCGGCTTCGGCGACATCGCTCCCGTGTCCGATCGCTCGCGCCTGATCGAGGCGGTGATCGTCACCCCGATCCGCATCGCGGTGCTCTTCATCTTCATCGGCACCGCCTATCAGTTCGCGATCAAGCAAATATGGGAAAAATGGCGTATGGCGCGCATCCAGGAAAAGCTCACCAACCATATCGTCGTGCTCGGCTACGGAATCAGCGGCGCCGAGGCGGTGAAGGAATTGATCGCGCGCGGCACCGACCCCGCGTGCATCGTCGTGATCGATCCGGCGCGAAATCGCGTCAACGCCGCCGAAGCCGCGGGCTGCAACGTGCTCGAAGGCGATGCGTCGAGCGACGAGACATTGCTCGACGTCCGCATCGGCGAGGCGCAAACCGTGCTCGTGTCGGCGGGACGCGACGACACGTCGATCCTGATCGTACTGACCGTGCGGCACCTCGCGCCGCATGTGCCGATCAGCGTCGTCATCCGCACACAGGATAACGAACTGCTTGCGCGGCAGGCGGGTGCGACCAACGTCATCAACCCGGTCAACTTCACCGGGCATCTCTTGGCCGGATCGGCGCAGGGCGGGCATATCGCCGACTATATGGCCGACCTCGCGGCGGCGGGCGGCCGGGTGCAGCTTCGCGAACGGCCGATCAGCGCCGAGGAAATCGGGCGCGGCCTCGACCAGCTCGCGAGCGGCGGCCGCGGCCTGCGCATCTACCGCGCCGGCAAACCTTATGGCTTCTGGGAGCCCGAAGTGCAGCGACTCGAGCCCGGCGACACGGTCATCGAGGTCGTCAATTGCGAGGAATGCGAAGCGGACCCTACCCCCGCCAATAGAGCCACGCCGCCCACAACCAGCCGATAATCAGCAGCGTCCCGCCGATCGGCGTCACCGCACCCAGCCACTTCGGCGCGCCGAGCGCCATGGCGTAGAGCGTTGCCGCAAAAATCGCCGCGCCGACAAGCAAAGTGATCGCCGGCCCGCGCGCGGTCCCCATGATCGCGAGCGCCGCGACCGCGTGGATCAGCTGGTATAGGCCGCCGGTGCGCAGCCATTCGGCCTGTTGCGGACCCGCCGCACCATGGGCGCCGAACGCCCCCGCCGCTACCGCGATCGCCGCCGAAATCGCCGCGAATAGTCCGATCATCCCTCGCCTTCCCTTTCACCCGTAATGGGCCGACCCATGCGCCCGCGCGCCGCGCGTGACAAGCCAGTCAAAATGCCCTATGGGCGCCGCCGATCATGACAGTCAAAACCCTCCCTGCCCAGCCGAAGGTCGGCATGGTGTCGCTCGGCTGCCCGAAGGCGCTCGTCGACAGCGAACGGATTCTCACCAAGCTGCGCGCCGACGGCTATGGCCTGTCGCCCGATTATGCGGGCGCCGACGTCGTGCTGGTCAATACGTGCGGATTCCTCGATAGCGCCAAGGAAGAAAGCCTCGAGGCAATCGGCGAGGCGATGGCCGAGAACGGCCGCGTCATCGTCACCGGCTGCATGGGCAACGAGGCGGAAGTTATTCGGGAGCGCTTCCCCAACGTCCTCGCGGTCACCGGCGCGCATCAGTACGAACAGGTCGTCGACGCGGTCCACGACGCGGCCCCCCCCACGCAGGGGCCGTTCATCGACCTCGTGCCCGAGGGCGGATTGAAGCTGACCCCGCGCCATTACAGCTATCTGAAGATCAGCGAAGGCTGCAACCACAGCTGTTCCTTCTGCATCATCCCCGACCTGCGCGGAAAACTGGTCAGCCGCCGCATCGACGCGGTGCTGCGCGAGGCCGAAAAGCTCGTCGCTGCGGGAACGAAGGAATTGCTGGTCATCAGCCAGGATACCTCGGCCTATGGCGTCGACATCCGGCACGATCCGCGCGAATGGCACGGCCGCGAAGTGCGTGCGCACATGACCGACCTCGCGCGCGAACTCGGTCAGCTCAAGACCGGCGAAGGCCGCGCGCCGTGGGTGCGCCTCCACTATGTCTATCCCTATCCGCACGTCGATGCGGTGATCCCGCTGATGGCGGAGGGGCTGCTGACGCCCTATCTAGACATTCCGTTCCAGCATGCGAGCCCGAGCGTCCTCAAGCGCATGAAGCGCCCCGCCAATGAGGCGAAGGTTCTGGAACGGCTGAATAGCTGGCGCGATATCGCCCCCGACATCGCGATCCGATCGAGCTTTGTCGTCGGCTTCCCCGGCGAGACCGAGGCGGATTTCCAGTATCTGCTCGACTGGCTCGACGAAGCACAGCTCGACCGCGTCGGCGCTTTCCGCTTCGAACCCGTCGCGGGGGCGCAGGCGAACGCGCTCGACAATCCGGTGCCCGAAGAGGTCAAGGAAGAGCGTTTTCAGCGCATCATGGCGAAAACCGCCGCGATCAGCGCCGCGAAGCTGGAGGCCAAGATCGGCCGCACCCTCCCCGTGATCATCGACGAGGTCGGCGAGGCGGATGAAGAGGGCAGCATCGGGGCGACCGGCCGTTCACAGGCCGACGCGCCCGAGATCGACGGCCATGTCTATCTTCGCGACGTCGCGGCGACGCTCAAAGCCGGCGACATCGTCGACGCCCTGATCGAGGACGCCGACGAGCACGACCTGTTCGGAGCCGTCGTCGGCTGATTCCAAAAGGCAGGGAACGACTTCAACCCGTTGATGGTAGGAAGGATCAACAATCGGGAGCTGGGTCATGCGCGCGACAAAGGGGTTGGCTGCTGCAATCATCGTGACCGCGCTGCTGACGGGCTGCGATCCCGCAAAGGGCGGCGCCAAGGCCCCGCCGCGCGCGACCGACACGGCGCCGATACCCAGCCAGACCTCGCTGATCGCCGTCCCGATCGATGCGAACATCGCGCCGCTGCGCGCCGAACTCGAACGCGCGGTCCCAAAGACGCTGTGGACGATCAACCAGCGCGAGCGCGCCTGCGTCAAACCGCAGCGGGTCAAAGTCTTTGGCAAGGAGGTCAAGGTCACCCCGCCCATCGCCTGCACGATCGTCGGCCGGGTCACCCGGGGAGCACTGCGGCTCCGGGGCGAAGGCAACGAAATCGTCGTCGATGTGCCGCTGAACGCCACGGTGTCCGCGCGCGATGTCGGCGGCGTGCTGAAGGGGGAGACCGCGACGGGCGCTGCGATGGCGCATGCGCGCATCCGCATCGACCTGACGTCCGACTGGCGCATGCAAGGCAAGGCGCGGATCAGCTATGGCTGGACGAAGGCGCCCGGGATCGACTTTCTCGGTAAGCGGATCACCTTCACCGACCAGGCCGACGCGAAACTCGCCCCCGTGATTGTCGACGTCGAGCGCGAAGTGAACCGCGAGATCGGCAAGGTCGATATCCGTGCGCAGGCAGAGGAAATATGGCGGCAGAGCTTCACGTCCCTCGAGCTCAATCATGAAAATCCGCCGGTGTGGATGCGGGTGACGCCGAAGCGTATCCTGTACGGCGGATACCGGCTGAACGGGCAGAAGCTGAACCTCAATCTGGGCATCGAGGGCGTCACCGAAACCTTTGTTGCGGGCCGACCCGACGATCCCAAGCCGACGCCGCTACCCCGGCTGGTCCGCGAGACGCCGCGCCCCCACCTCGACGTGCGCGTACCGGTGATCGCCGATTACGCCCAGCTCCAGCCCGTGATCGATCGCGCCCTCGCCAAGCGCGCGGCGCGGCCGTTCGAGCTGCCCAAGCTGGGGCCGATGATGGTCAAATTCGGGCCGTCGACCGTCTATGGCGCGCCCGGCGGGCGCATCGCGGTCGGCACCAAGGTCGAGGCACGGTTGGAAGCACGCACCGGAGAGCCGACGCGCGGAACGATCTGGATGACCGCTATTCCGGTGAACGAGCCAGGGTCGGCCACGGTCCGTTTCACCGCGCTCGACATCAATGGCGACACCAACGGCGTCGGCGGCGACATGCTGATCCTGATCGGACGCAGCGAAGGCTTCGCGCCGCTTATTGCCGAGGCGCTGACCCAGAATTTCACCGGCGACCTTGAAAAATTGCAGGACAAGATCCGGCGCGCGGTCGATCGGCGCCGCGAAGGCGCCTTCATTGTCCGAACCCGCGTCGACGGCTTCGAGACCGGCGAAATCAAGGCCTATGGCAACGGTCTTTACCTGCCCGTGAGGATGACGGGCAGCGCAAGTGTCGATTATCGTCCGAGCCGCTGAAGCAGCCCTATTCCGTTGATCCCGCAGACTGGATTGCGGACCGGCGAATGCTGAACAATGGCACGAACGTGCGCGGAACGTCGCGTGCCACTTTCTGAAAGAGCGGCGCTATGTCGGGCCGATTTCGCAGTTTCGCTACCATGCTCGGCAGGACGGACGGGTTCGCGTCGAGCGCGAAGTCGGGCGCTTGCATATCATCAATGATGTCGCCGGCCTGGACGGGATCATTAAGCATGCCTCTTGCCACCCGGGCTGCCTCGTCGTCGGCACCCACACACAACATTGCTTGCACAGCCGAAGATGGCGAATCGGCGCTGTTCGCGATCGCCTCGTCCAGCAACGCTTTCGCTTCGCTCTGCCTTCCGGCACCCGCGAGTGCGCAAATCCGGGTTCGGCGGAGGAGCATATGGGCATAATCATTGCCGTAATTCTTCGCGATTGCGTCAGCGCGATCGATTGCAGCAAGGGCCTCATCCGTCTTTCCGAGATCCGCCAGCCGCATCGCACGG
>JAEWIL010000177.1 GCA_023387085.1 Pseudomonadota bacterium
CCTATACGCCCGCCGACATTCCCGATTATGACGATGTCGGCTATGCAAGCTGGTATGGCGAGGAACTCACCGGAAAGACGACTGCGAATGGCGAAATCTTCAACCCCGACGGCATCAGCGCCGCGCACCGGACGCTTCCGTTGCCAAGCTATGTCGAGGTGACTGCGCTCGATACCGGACGCACGATCCTGGTGCGGGTCAACGACCGCGGACCGATGGTCGGCGACCGGCTGATCGACCTGTCGCGGGGCGCTGCTGAACAGCTCGGCCTGACCGAGGGACATTCGGCCGTCCGCGTTCGCCGGACCAACCCGCCGCAGGCCGAGCGCGCGCAGCTCCGCGCCGGCAATGCTGTGCCCGAGCGGATTGCCACCCCGGACTCGCTGCTCGCGATCCTGCGCAGAAAGCTTCAAAGCCAGACGACTGCGCCCATCGCGGCGCAGCCGGCGCCGCCGGTGGCATCGGGCAAGGCAAAGCCCGGCGATGATCGCATGTCAGTCCAGCCTTCCGATGCAAAGCCCGCGCCAAAGCCGGTTCCCGCCAAGCCGGCTGCGGCGAAACGGTCGGAGGCAAAGCCCGAAACTCCGCCCGCACAGACCGCTTCCGCGAAACCTGCCGCCACGGGCACACATTTCGTCCAGGTTGGCGCCTTCGGCAGCGAGGCCAATGCCAATGCCGCGGCAAAGACCGTGGGCGGAACGGTGGCAAAGGTCGGCAAGCTCTGGCGTGTGCGCATGGGGCCCTTCTCCAATGACGCGGACGCGCGCGGCGCGCTCGGCAAGGCGAAGGCAAAGGGCTTCCGCGACGCGGTGGTCGTCCGCGAGCGATGAGATTTTCGGCGGGGCGAACGGCGGGCAGCATTGTCGCGGCGCTGGCGCTTGTCGTTAGCCATCCCGCAGGCTCGGCGGACAAGACTCCGCCGAAGGCAACCCCCGCGCCATCCGCTGCCTATGTGACGCAGGCCCCGATCGTGATGTTGAAGGACCTCGATTCCGGCGAGATTCTCTTTTCGCGGGGTGCGGACAAAAGATTCGCGCCGGCGTCCATGGCGAAAGTCATGACCGCCTATGTCGTGCTCGACCTGATCGCGAAGGGCGAGCTGTCTCGCGATAAGATATTTACGGTCGAGCAGGCCACGTGGAAAAAGTGGAATGGCAGCAATGGCGGGTCGACCATGTTCCTTCGCGCGGGCGAGAAGGTATCGGTTGACGATCTGCTCAAGGGGCTGATCACCGTTTCGGGCAATGACGCCGCGTCGGCTCTGGCGGTGGGAATCGACGGCAGCGAGGATGCTTTCGTCAAGCGAATGAATGCGATGGCGAAGAAGATTGGCATGACGTCCAGCAACTTCGGGACGCCCAACGGCTGGCCCGACGGCGGCGTAACGAAGGTAAGCGCGGCCGACCTGATCACGCTCGCCGACCGGCTGATCCGCGACCATCCGGATGGCTATGCACGCTATTTCTCTATCCCGCGGCTTCAACATGGCAAATCGCCCGAGGGCAAACCGATTGTCCAGCCGAACCGCAATCCAATTCTCGGCCGTTTTGCGGGCGCCGATGGTCTGAAGACCGGCCATACCCGCGAAGCCGGCTATTGCTTCATGGGATCGGCCAAGCGCGGCGGGCGGCGACTGGTCATGGTCATCGCGGGCATGGCGAGCGAAAAAGCGCGCCGCGACGAGGCCGAGCGGCTGATGACATGGGGTTTCGCGTCGGCTGGGGCGCCTACCGTCGCCCAGCGGGGAGAGAAGGGCCGGCGGGGGGCGACGACACCTTGATGACAAAGGCCCGACGGCGCGCTACCGCCGGATGATGCACGGGCGCCGCTCTCTGTTCCACTTTCGCGAGTTTGTACAATGACGCGCGGGCGCTTCATCACGCTGGAGGGCGGCGAAGGCGTCGGCAAATCGACCCAGATCCGCGCTCTCGCTGCCGCACTCGAACAACGCGGGGTCGAGGTGGTCGCAACGCGCGAGCCCGGAGGGAGCGCTGGCGCCGAGGCGATCCGTGTCTTGCTGATGGAGGGGAGCGACGACCGCTGGAGTGCGCGGAGCGAGGCGTTGCTCTTCGCCGCAGCCCGTGCCGATCATGTCGCGCGCACGATCCGCCCGGCGCTGGATCGTGGAGCCTGGGTGCTATGCGACCGCTTCGTCGATTCCTCGCGCGCCTATCAGGGCGGCGGCGGCGGGATTACCGACGCGGAACTGTTGATGCTCCACGGCTTCGGCTCGTTGGGGCTGCTCCCCGATCGTACGTTTCTGCTTGCGCTGGGGCAGGAAGAGGCCGCGCGGCGGCTGTCGATCCGCGATGCCGGGGGCGCCGACCGCATGGGACGCAAGTCCGCCGACTATCAGGCCCGCCTTGCCGCGCGCTTTGCCGAAATGGCGGCGGACGAGCCCGAACGTTGGCGCGTGATCGATGCTGCCGCACCGGTCCAGACCGTCACGGCGGCGATGATGGCCGAACTGGAGCCATGGCTGTGATCGGCCACGACGAAGCCGAGAGAGCCTTTCTGGAGGCGTGGCAGAGCGACCGCCTTCACCATGCGTGGCTGCTCGCCGGCCCGCAGGGAATGGGGAAGGGGGCTTTCGCGGCACGGGCCGCGCGGTTCCTGGTTACGCACGGAGGTGGCGGGCAGGGTGACATTCGCTCGCTCGATGACCCCGGCGATGCCGCCGCGGGGAAACTCGTCGAAGCTGGCAACCATCCCGAGATCATCCACCTGACGCGCCAGCCCAAGGACAAAGGCAAGGACCTCGCGCGCAATATCACGATAGATCAGGTGCGCGGCGTGATCCGCCGCCTGCATCTTTCGCTGTCGCTCGGCGAGTGGCGCGTCATCATCGTCGACGCGGTCGACGACCTCGAGACCGACGGCGCCAACGCGCTGCTGAAGACGCTTGAGGAGCCCCCGGCCAAGACACTCTTCCTGCTCGTCAGCCACTCGCCGGGGCGCCTGCTCCCGACAATCCGTTCGCGATGCAGACTCCTGCGTTTTCAGCCGGTCGAGCGTGACGTCATGGCGGCGTGGCTGCACGATCAGCGTCCGATGCTCGATATGACAGAGGTGCGCGCGATCGCCGGCGCGTCGGGCGGAGTGCCGGGCAAGGCGCTGGCGCTGATCGACAGCGATGTCGCCACCATGGAAAAGAAATTGCTCGCAATCGCGTCGAGCGGCGACCCGGGCAACCGGCTGCGTGAGGCGCTTGCGCGCGAGGTCGGCGGCACGAGCAACCGGGCGCGGCTGGAACTCGTGATCGATATCGTGCCGGGGCTTCTGGCGCGCCTTGCGCGCGAACGCCCGGTGGCCGAGATCGCGCCGGTGTTAGCGCAATGGGACCGCGTGCAGCGGACCGTCCGCGACGCTATCCGCGGGTCGTATGACGGGGCGATGGTCGGCTTTGAAATCGGCAATTGCCTGGCCGAACTGGCGCCGCGCGAACGACACGCCGTGCGCTGACGCTTCCCCTCGCGCGTGGCAACCGCTAAGGCGCGCGCATGTCCGATCCTTTCTATATCACCACCGCCATCAGCTATCCCAACGGCCGCCCGCACATCGGGCATGCCTATGAAGCCATTGCGACCGACGTGATGGCGCGTTTTCAGCGCGCCCGCGGCCGCGACGTGCGCCTGGTAACCGGCACCGACGAGCATGGATTGAAGATGTTCCAGACCGCGCGCGACCAGGGCCGCGCGACGATCGATCTTGCCGACGAAATGTCGGGATATTTCCGTGAGATGTACGCAAAGCTGAATATCAGCTATGATAATTTCATGCGAACCTCCGACGCCGCGCATCATGCGGCCTCGCAGGCGATCTGGAGAGCGATGGAGGCAAATGGCGACCTCTATCTGGATCGTTATGAAGGCTGGTATTCGGTCCGCGACGAGGCTTTCTACGACGAAAGCGAGCTGGTCGACGGGGAAGGGGGCGTCCGCCTATCGCCGCAAAATACTCCGGTCGAGTGGACCGTCGAGGAGAGCTGGTTCTTCCGTTTGTCGGCCTATCAGGACCGGTTGCTTGCGCTCTACAACGACGACCCGGATTTCATCCGCCCCGAAAGCCGCCGCAACGAGGTGCTGCGCTTCGTCGAGGGCGGGCTCAAGGATCTCAGCGTCTCGCGCACCAGTTTCGACTGGGGCGTTCCCGTCCCGGGCTCGCCGGGCCATGTGATGTATGTCTGGGTCGACGCGCTGACCACCTATCTTTCGGGGCTCGGCTATCCCGATCCCGCCAGCGATTTCGGCAAGTTCTGGCCCGCGAATATTCATATGATCGGCAAGGATATCGTGCGTTTTCATACGGTTTACTGGCCAGCCTTCCTGATGAGCGCGAACTTGCCCTTGCCCAAACAGGTTTTCGGCCACGGCTTTCTGCTCAACCGCGGCGAGAAGATGTCGAAGTCGCTCGGCAATGTCGTCGATCCGATGGAACTGGCCGACCGCTTCGGCGTCGACGCGCTGCGTTATTATCTGCTCCGCGAAGTCAGCTTCGGGCAGGATGGCAGCTATTCGGCCGAGGCGATCGTGCGCACTGCGAACGCCGACCTGGCGAACAGCTTCGGTAATCTCGCGCAGCGCAGCTTGTCGATGATTTTCAAGAATTTGGACGGCAAGATTTCGGCCGACTATTCGCCAGCCCAAGAGGATATCGACCTGCTTGCGGAGCTGAACGCGATGGCGACCGAGCGTCTGCCGCGCGAGTTCGAGCAGCTGGCATTCTCGGTCGGGATCGAGGACTGGATCCGCGCGGTTTTCGCTTGCAACCAATATGTCGATACGCAGGCGCCCTGGGCGCTCCGCAAAACCGATCCCGAGCGGATGCGCGCGGTCCTGATGACGCTATTCCAGGCGGTTCGGACGCTCGCGATCGCGATCCGCCCGGTCGTCCCTGCGGCCGCGGACAAGCTGCTCGATCAGATGGGCATCGCCGCGGATGCGCGAGATTTTGCGGCGCTCGCCGACAAGGGCTGGTTCGCCAAACTCGCTGCCAGCGGTTTCGCCGTAGGGCAGCCCGTCCCGATCTTCCCGCGCCTTGAACTACCCGAAAGCGAGGGGGAAGGGGACGCTTGATGCTCGTCGATTCGCACTGCCACCTCAATTACAAGGGTCTTGCGGAACAGCAGGGCGAGGTGCTGGCGCGCGCGAGAGAGAAGGGCGTGACGGCGATGCTCAATATCGCGACGCGCGAGAGCGAGTGGGACGATGTCCTCGCGGCCGCCGAGGCGAACGCCGATGTCTGGGCAAGCGTCGGCATTCATCCGCACGACGCCGATCACCATCCCGAGGTCGATACCGCGAAGCTCGTCGAGCGCGCCGCGCATCCGCGCGTCATCGGGATCGGCGAAACCGGCCTCGATTATTATTACGACAAGAGCGACCGGACGCGGCAGCAGGACAGCTTCCGCCGCCATATCCATGCCGCGCAGACGACGGGCCTGCCGATCATCGTCCACACCCGCGAGGCCGAGGTCGACACGCTTGCGTTGCTCGGCGAGGAGATGGGCAGGGCGGAATTCCCCGGCGTGATCCATTGCTTCACCGCCAGCGACGATTTCGCGCGCAAGGCGCTCGATCTTGGCCTCTACATCTCCATCTCGGGCATCGTGACCTTCAAGAACGCCGCCGACCTGCAGGCGACCGCCAAATGGTTGCCGCAAGATCGACTGCTGGTCGAAACCGACTCCCCCTTCCTCGCCCCCGTCCCGCACCGCGGCAAGACTGGCGAACCGGCGTTCGTCGCGGACACGCTGGCCTATCTTGCCGCACTTCGCGGCGACGACAGGGACACGCTGGCAGCGGCGACAAGCGCCAATTTCTATACGCTTTTCAATAAGGCGGCGCCATGACGTCACGCACATCATGAAGCTGCGAATCCTTGGCTGCGGGACGTCGTCCGGCGTCCCGCGTATCGGCAACGACTGGGGCCAGTGCGACCCCGATAATCCGCGCAACCTGCGCAGCCGTGCTTCGATCATGGTCTCGCTCGGTGGCTTCCGCATCCTCGTCGACACGAGCCCCGACATGCGGCTCCAACTGCTCGATGCCGGCGTCGGGGACCTCGACGCCGTCATCTGGACGCACGAGCATGCCGATCATACGCACGGACTCGACGATCTGCGGCAGGTCATGCACCTGAGGCGCTCGGCGGTTCCGGTTTATGCCCGCGACCATGTTCTCGACATTCTCAAATGGCGCTTCACTTATGCCTTTGCCGGCAATGCCGGCTATCCGGCATCGGTCGACCCGATCGACCTGCACGATCATCAATCGATTGGCCCGATCGAGGTATCCGCGATTGAAATGCCGCACGGTCCGATCAAGGCGACCGGGCTGATCTTCAGCGACGGCGCGCACAAGATTGCCTATGCCACTGATTTCTCGAAGTTCACCGACGAGATGGTGGATTTCTTTCAGGGGGTCGATCTGTTCGTGATCGACGCTCTGCGCCGTTATCCGCATCCGACGCACCCGCATCTCGCCATGACGCTGGAAGGTCTCGCCAAGGTCGGCAATCCGCGCGCGATCATCACGCATATGGACAATACAATGGATTATGACGATCTGGCGGCAGAGCTGCCGCCGGGCGTCGAGCCCGGATATGACGGGCTGGAGGTGCAGTTATGACGAGCGATAGCGCCGTCGACCTGATTTGGTTCGCCGGATCTTTCGCGCTGGTGCTCAGCGCGCTCGTCGCGCGCCGCATAAAGCTGGCCGATGGCGTCAAGATGGCGCTGGCGTGGGTAGCGATCTTTGGGCTTATATTCCTGGCGGTCTGGACGTTCAGGATGGCGCGCGGAGGATAGGTTCCTGCCTGTCCCACCGATATTGATTTAACATAATATATATTATCGGATAAATAGATGAGCGAAACGACGGCTCCCTCGGCCCAGTCCCCCATCGACCGCCTGCTTGGCGTTATGGCCCGGCTTCGCGACCCCGATGGTGGCTGCGAATGGGATCTGGCGCAGGATTTCTCGACGATCGCGCCATATACGATCGAGGAAGCCTATGAGGTCGCCGACGCAATCGATGGCGGCGATCCCGCGGCGATTTGCGACGAGCTCGGCGATTTGCTGCTCCAGGTCGTCTTTCATAGCCAGATCGCGACCGACCAGGGCCTGTTCGGTTTCGACGATGTCGCGACCGCGATCAGCGACAAGATGGAGCGGCGCCACCCGCATATATTCGGTGACGCCAAGACGGACGACGTGCGCGGGCAATGGGAAATGATCAAAGCAGCCGAGCGCGCGTCCGATGGGCCGTCGAGCGCGCTCGAC
>JAEWIL010000200.1 GCA_023387085.1 Pseudomonadota bacterium
TAGTCGGCTCGAACAGGCTTGGCGCGGTCGAGAGAAAGATCGCCAGGCCCTTGCCCTCCCGGTCAGTCTTGGCGGCGAGCTCCCGGTACCCGTCGAGCGTGGTCGCATCGAGCGGCTGGTAGAACAACCGCTCGAGAAAGCGCTCCATGCCTTCGCGGCGGTCCGGTGCGAGGTATTTCTCGAGCGCCTCCCGGGCGAAAGCGCGATAGCCCGCATCATCGTAGTCGGAGCGCGCCGTGCCGACGATCTTGAGTTCGTCGGGAAGGAGCCCATCGCCGTGGAGCGCGCAGAGCGAGGGAAGCAGCATGCGCTGGGCGAGATCGCCGGTCGCGCCGAACAGGATCAGGCGGTCGGCGATGAAACTCATGGCGGCGAACGGTCTCCCGGCGTGATGCGCGTTGCGCCTAACAGCCCCCCTACCCGCTTGTCACCCTCGCATAGCTATGCGCGCCTAAAGCCGAGTCACGCTCACCGTCTTGTCGAGGAATTCGGTGGGCCCAAAGCTGGTGAGGAAGCTCACGTCGGCGGCATCGCGCCCGACGCCGATCTTCACGATCTCGTCGGCGCGCGCCATCCCGGTCGCATCGACGAGCTGCCAGGCGCCGCCCCCGGGCGTGGTCGGGTCCGCGAGGAACACCTCGGCGACCGCGTGAAAATCTTGTGGCGTCACGCGCGGCGCATAACAGCTCACGAAGCGCGCCGGGATGCCTGCCGCGCGCGCGAAGGTCACCATGACGTGCGCATAATCGCGGCAAATGCCGTGTCGCTCAACGAAGCTGTCGAGCGCGGTGGTGTTGGTGTCGCTCGAACCGGGGGTGTAGGTGAAATGCGCCGCGATCCAATCGTGCATCGCCGTCACCGCAGCTCCGCCCTGGAGCGTACCGAATTCTTCCGAGACGAAGGACTGGAAGCGGTCGGCCGGGCAGTAGCGGCTGTCGAGCAGATATTCGACCGCCTCGCCGGGCAGGTCGTGGGTCGACAGCTGCCCGAGCCCGGAGAGGTCGCAGATGAGCCGATCGATGCTGACCTTGGCCCGGTGCGACACGTGGAAATCGCCTTCGGCGCAGACCCAGATCCGCTCGCCTATGGCATCCTGGGCAGCAACACGCGCCACGTGGCTGCTTTCCGAAAGCTCGGTCGCCACTTCAGAAAGCAGCTGTTCGGGAATGGCGGCCGCTTCGAACTGCAACAGCACGTCGACCGGCTGATCGGCGCGAAAACTGAAACTGGCGTCGATGGCGATGGTCATGTGCGAAGCGAACGCGGCATGGCAGGTGCGGTTTCAAGCTTGCAATGAAAAAGGGGGCCGGTGACCCGACCCCCTTCTATTGGTTCAAGGCCCAACGGGATTACCCGTTAAAGAGCCACCTAAGAAACCACATGGCTGACCCTCCTGTTGGCTGCCAGGAGTAACCATTTATTAACCATGTCCGTTTGTAAAGCCTAAACCGCTGCGGTGTGCTCCGATTCCGGGTTTGTTCCCACAAAAGTAAGTAAATCCGTCAATGGCATCGGCCGCGCGAGCGCAAATCCCTGGACCTGCCAACATCCAATCTCGCGCAACATCTGCAGATCCGAATCGGTTTCGGCCCCTTCCGCCACCACGGAAATCCGCGCGCTGGCGCCCAGTCCGACGATGCTCGCAGTAATCGCACGCGCCTTGTTGCTGGACGTGGCGCGCGACACGAATTGCCGGTCGATCTTGATTTCGTCGAACGGCAACGCCTGCAATGCTTCAAAGTTGGCGGCGCCCACGCCGAAATCATCCATCGATAGATGGGTCCCCAACGCCTTCAGCGCCTTCAGCACCGAGCGCGCTTCGGTCAAATCGCGGATCCGCGCGGTCTCAGTGATTTCGAGAACGAGGTAGTTGGGATCGAAGCCGGTCGCCTGGATGACATTGCGAACGATCCCGACGATCCGCATGTCGGTCAGCAGCGTTGCCGATATGTTGACCGACATCGTGATCCGGCTGCCTCGGAAGTGCAGGAGCTTTCCCGCCGAACACGCTGATTGCAGCACGTAGCGGGTGAGATATTCCATCCGTCCCGCCTTTTCGCACTGCATGACGAAGTGGATCGGCGAGATGTATCCGCGCTCGGGGTCCTCCCAGCGCACGAGTGCCTCGACCCCCACTATGCGATCGGCCGAGATATCGACCTTTGGCTGATAGACGCAGAAGACCTCGCCAGCTTCCATCGCCGCGTCGATGCGCGCGCGTAGCGACAGATCCCACAGCGCGTCCGACGAACTCGGCGCCTCGGAGACCTTCACCGGCTCCAGAGCCTCGCTCGTATCCTCGACCGCAGCGAGGGCAATGGCAATCGATCGGTCCGGCTCGCCCGGCAGAATTGGCGCCGCGCCGAAAGTGATCCCGACGTCGACCGTGTGCCGTCCGATCGCGACGGGCGCCGCAAATATCGCCCGAAGCCCTTCGAGATGCGCAAACAGCTTAGCGCCGCTGGCTTCGCCGACCCGCCAGGCAAGGTGCTGTCCGTCGACATAGATCGTGCGGCGCGCATCGCCGATCCGCAGCCGCTCGCACAGCTTCATGATATACGCGGCCCGCTGCCCAGTATCGAGCGTCTGCAGGATTGCTTCGTAGCCATGGACCTTTGCGATCGCGACGAAGCCGCCCTCCTGCCCCGGCGCGGCGAGTTCCGCGGCGAAGGCTCGCAACGTCGGTAGTCCGGTGTCGGGATCGACATTGGCGCCGCGATCCTGCCAGTGCGAGCGCGACCGAAGTCCGACATAAGTCACGATCGCAGCCAGCCCGCACGACAGCGCAATTCGAATATCGAACACGATCGATGCGAAGAACCCGTATGTGCACAGG
>JAEWIL010000210.1 GCA_023387085.1 Pseudomonadota bacterium
CCTCTCGACCTTGCACTGCATCGATGGGTGTCTCGACTTCGCTCGACACGAACGGGTTTAGGGGGGGCGCATTGAAAGCCCTGCCCATGACCGCGACCTACGACGCCGACCTCCAGCTCTTCATCGACGGTGTCTGGCGGAGCGGCGAGGGGCGCGAGGCGCGGCCGGTCTATAATCCGGCAACCGCCGACACGATTGCCGACCTGCCCGTTGCGACCGCCGCCGACCTCGACGAGGCGCTCGCCGCCGCTGCGCGTGGTTGGCCGGTGTGGCGCGCGAAGACACCGGACGAGCGGGCTGTGCTGATGCGGAAAGCTGCGGGGATCATCCGCGAGCGGGTCGATCATATCGCGACCTTGCTGACCCTCGAACAGGGCAAACCGATCGCCGAGGCGCGCGGCGAGGTGCTGTCGGCCTCGTCGCTGCTCGAATATTTCGCCGAGGAGGGAAAGCGCATCGCCGGCCGCGTCGCCCCGCGTCCCGCCGGCCAGCGCGCGATGGTGCTGCGCCAGCCGGTCGGGCCCGTCGCGGCCTTCAGCCCGTGGAACTTCCCGGTCAATCTCATGGTCAAGAAGATCGCGCCCGCACTCGCCGCGGGCTGCGTCGTGATCGCCAAGGCGCCGGAGGAAACGCCCGGCTGCACCAGCGCGATCATGCGCTGCCTCGCCGACGCGGGCATTCCGGGCGACGTCGTCCAGCTCGTCTACGGCAATCCCGACATGATCAGCCGCCACCTGCTCGGCAGCGAGGTGATCCGCAAGGTCAGCTTCACCGGCTCGACGGCGGTCGGCAAGCATTTGATGAAACTCGCCGCCGACCGCGTGCAACGGATCACGATGGAACTCGGCGGTCACGCGCCTGTGCTGATTTTCGATGACTGCGATCTCGAGGCAACGCTGGATCGCGTGGTCGCCCAAAAATTTCGCAATGCGGGGCAGGTCTGCGTCTCGCCGACGCGCTTCTATGTGCAGCAGGGTATTTACGATGCCTTCGTCGCGGGCTTCGCCGCGCGCACCAAGAAAGTGAAGATCGGCAGCGGTCTCGACCCCGATACGCAGATGGGCCCGCTCGCCAACGCCCGCCGCGCGCCCGCCTTGCAGACGATGATTGCCGATGCGACCGCGAAGGGCGCGCGCGTGATCGCGGGCGGCGAACCGACGGGTGAGGGCTATTTCTTCCAGCCGACCGCGCTTGCCGACGTACCGCTCGACGCCGATGCAATGAACAACGAGCCCTTCGGCCCGATGGCGCTGATCCGCCCCTTCGGCACCGAGGAAGAAGCGCTCGAACAGGCGAACCGGCTGCCCTATGGTCTCGCCGCCTTCGCCTTCACCGAGAATGGCCGCCGCATCAACCGCATCGCCGACCGGATCGAAAGCGGGATGGTCGGGATCAACAGCTTCGTCATCTCTGCGAACGACATGCCGTTCGGCGGGATCAAGGAATCAGGCTTCGGCAGCGAAAGCGGCCCCGAGGGGCTCGATGGCTATCTCGTCACCAAGGCGGTGCATATTTATTGAGGCGACTGCGCCCTTCGACAGGCTCAGGGCTACGGTTTCTGTCGAACTAATCCCGCTCCAGCGCCACGAAATCGCGCCCCATCGGCGCGAGATGTGCGCCGCCGTCGACGAAGATCGTCTGCCCCGTCACCGCCTCTGCCCGCGCCAGATACACGACCGCATCGGCGATTTGCGCCGGCGTCGGCAGCGCGCCGAGCGGCATGCGTTTCGCGAGACGCTCGACTTGCGCCGCCGAATAATCATCGGTCGCCATCGTCAACCCCGGCGCCACCGCGTTGACGCGGGCGCGGCTTCCGAACGCGACCGCGAGCGTCTGTGTGGCCTGCCACAGCGCCGATTTCGACAGGCTGTAGGCGATCTGGTCGGGTACCGGATGGACGACGCGCTGGTCGACAATGTTGACGATCGCGGGGCGTCGGCCCTCGCTAGCCGCGACGAGCGCCTTTGCGAGCATCACCGGTGCAGACAAGTTGATCTGCATCATCCCGGCCAGCGCGGCGGCCGACAGGTGGGTCCACTCGCCCTCGGCGAACATCGCGGCGTTGTTGACGAGAAGATCGGGCGCACGGCCGAATGTTTCGATCACCGCGGGGACCAGCGCATCGACCGCCGCCGGATCGGCGAGGTCGGAGGCAAAGCGATGGCTGCGCGCGCCGGTTTCGGCCAGTGCGTCGGCAAGCACCGGGTCGGCGTCCGCCGCGTTTCTTTTATGAATCGCCAGTTCATAGCCTTCGCGCGCGAGCCGCGCCGCAATCGCTGCGCCGACGCGGTGGAGGCCACCCGTTACCAGCGCCAGCTTCTGCGTCATTTGCGCCCGCGCCGCATTGTGATGCCGATCTCTTCGCCGTCCTCGGCGATCGCCAGCTTGACGATCTTCACCTCGACCTCCTCGACCTTTTCGTCCTGCAGGAACAGCGTGTCGATGATATGGTCGGCAACGCTTTCGATCAGCACGAAATGGACGTCTTTGGGGATGCCCTCGGTTGCCGCGAATTTCAGGTGCATGTAATTTTTCGAGCGGCTGAGCGGGGTCGTCGGATCATAATGATCCGCCATCGCCAGCTTCGCGCGCACCGAGATGCGCAGCGGCTGCGGCAGGTGGGTTTCTTCGGAATAGATGCCGGTGAGCACGTCGACGGTCAGGCCGTCCACCTCCAGCCACAATGTGTCGGTCACAAGAAAATCCTGTCTGGTGGCGGCGACATTCGGCTTTGCAACCGCGCCCCCTGTCCGTAAAGCGCCGCCGCATTAGCGAAAGGGTGCGCGTTGGTCGAGTTACTTCCATTGTCCGATATCGAACCGCAGGCGGTCGAGGATCTGCTCGATGCCGCTTTCGGAGCAGATCGGTTTGGACGAACCGCCTATCGCATCCGCCAAGGCATGGATGCGGTTGCGGCACTGAGCTTCGCGGCCGTCGAGAACGGCCTGCTGGTCGGTACGATCCAGTGCTGGCCCGTCGCGCACCGCGCGGAGGGTGGTGCGGCAACCCCTCTGGTCATGGTCGGGCCGGTCGCCGTGCGTCCCGACGTCCAGCGCGGCGGGCTCGGCCGCGCGTTGATGGCGCATATGCTGGCGGCGGCCGAGACGAAAGCCGACAGTGCGCTGATGATGATCGGCGATCCCGAATATTATGGCCGCTTTTTCGATTTCACCGCCGAAGCGACCGGCGCGTGGGATTTGCCGGGCCCGTATGAGAAGCATCGGCTGCTCGCGCGGGCAGTGAACGGCCACAGCCTCCCGACCGGCGCGGGGATGATCGGACCGCGCTGAGACCGCGCGGGGTTGCACGGCGCGCCTGTCTGCCTATGTCGAACATATGGTCAGCCCCGCACCCTCGCTTCCGAAAGACTTTTCGCAGCTCTCGCTGACCGAGGCCGCCGAACTGCTCGCCGCGCGTAAATTGCCGCCGGTGGAAAGCTGGCACCCCGAACGCGAAGGGGATAGCGCCATGGAAATTCGCGCCGACGGCAGCTGGTATCACGAGGGCGGCCGCATCAACCGGCCGGCGATGGTCAAGCTCTTCTCGACGATCCTCCGCCGTGAGCCCGATGGCAGCCACGTCCTCGTCACCCCTGCCGAGAAACTGGTTATCGCCGTTGAGGACACGCCGTTCCGCGCCGTCGAGATGAAGAGCGAAGGGGAAGGCGAGGCGCGCAAGCTCGTCTTCCGGCTCGACACCGACGATCTGGTGATGGCGGGTCCCGAGCATCCGTTGAGCTTTGGCAAGAACGCCGACGATCCCGATCCCCGGCTGCGGGTGCGCGGCGCGGTCGGGTGCGGCCTCGAAGCGCGAGTCGACCGCGCGCTTTATTACGAGATTGTCGAGATGGCGTTGGCGGACGGAGCGGAGCCGCCGGCGATCTGGTCGAACGGCGCGCGCTTTCCGTTGGTGGACGCCTGATGCTGTCGGAGAAATTGCGTGAGGCGCTCGACAATCTGCTTCCGGATCCGGGTGAGGACGAGGGTTATCTTCTCCGCGGCGAGCGCCTCCGCGACGCGGCGGTGCTGATCGCCTTTACCGACCGTCCCGATCCCGGAGTGATCCTGACCCAGCGCCCGCAATGGCTGCGCAGTCACGCGGGCCAGGTCGCATTCCCCGGTGGCAAGATCGATCCGGGCGACGTCGACGCAATCGATGCGGCGCTACGCGAGGCCGAGGAGGAGATAGGCCTGCATCGCCGCGACGTGATGGTCGCGGGGGCGACCGATGCCTATCGTTCGGGGAGCGGCTATCACATCACCCCCGTCCTTGGCGTAATCCCGCCCGACCTGCCGCTCGATCCCAATCCCGACGAGGTCGAGGACTGGTTCGAGGTGCCGCTCGACATCCTGTTCGACCCCGGCAATTATGCGCTGCACCATGCAAACTGGCAGGGGCAGGACCGCCACTATTACGACATGGACTGGCAGGGGCGGCGGATCTGGGGCGTGACGGCGGATATCATCGTCAATCTGGCGCGGCGGTTGCCGGCGGGATGGCACCGGTGACGCGGCTGCCCGAAACCGAATGGCGCCGCGCGCAGGGACTGCGGCGAATCGTCGCAGCGCTGTCCGCAGGCGGCGGTGCGGTGAAGATCGTCGGCGGCGCGGTGCGCGATACGTTGCTGGGCCTTGCCGTGGCGGACATCGACCTTGCGACGCCGTTGCTCCCCGATGAGGTCATACGGCGGCTCGAAGCAAACGACATCAAGGTCGTCCCGACCGGCATCGCACATGGCACGGTCACCGCGATCGCGAGCGGCGAGCGGCACGAGGTCACGACGCTTCGCCGCGACGTCGAAACCGACGGGCGCCGCGCCACGGTCGCTTTCGCCGACGACTGGCGCGAAGACGCGGCGCGGCGCGACTTCACGATCAACGCGCTCTATGCCGATCCCGACAGCGGCGCGATCGACGATTATTTCGGCGGCCTCGCCGATCTGGAGGCGGGCTGCGTCCGCTTCATCGGCGACGCCGCGACGCGCATCGCCGAGGATCACCTCCGCATCCTGCGCTTCTATCGCTTTGCGGCGCGCTTCGGTCGGGGCGAACTGGAATATCCCAGTCATGCGGCAGTGATTGCTGCGCGCCAGTCGCTCAAAAGCCTGTCGCGCGAGCGGATCGCCGACGAGTTGCTGAAAATCCTGTCGCTGCCCGATCCGCGCGCGATTGTCGCACAGATGACGGCCGACGGAATATTCGAGGTGATCCTGCCCGAACTGGCGGACGATTTCGCCGTGACGCTGGACCGCCTGATCGCCAACGAGGATGCCGCGGCGGTCGAGCCCGCGCCGCTTCGCCGTCTCGCCGCGCTGCTCCCTCCCGCCGGTCCGACGGCCGAACAGGTGGCAAGCCGACTCCGGCTGTCGACGCGGCAGCGCAAGCATCTCGGCGCGGTGGCGGCGCGGCGCGGGGATTTGCGCCCGGCGCGGCAATTGGCGCATGCGATCGGGCTCGACGGCGCGCGCGACGCCTGGCTTCTGGCTGGCGATACGGCGGCGGCGCGAGCGGCGGCCGAAGCCCTGCATGACTGGGAGGTCCCCGTTCTGCCGATCAAGGGCGGCGATATAGTCGCGCGCGGTGTGGCCGCGGGTCCCGATGTCGCCAGCATTCTTCGCGCCGTTGAGGCGGCATGGGTCGCCGAGGATTATCCCGATGTTGCGCGCGTCGCGGCGCTCGTCGATCAGATGATCGGCCGTGTCCGCGATTCGCGCCAATAGGCGAGCGCCGCATTGGCTTCCAGCGGCCGCGCGAACAGGAAACCCTGCCCGAAATCGCAGCCGAGCGCTGAGAGCAAGCGCGCCTGATCGACGGTCTCGACGCCTTCGGCGGTGGTCCGCATGCCCAGCACTTCGGCCAGACTCTGGATCGTCCGGACGATCGCGGCCTTGTCGCGGTCCTCGACCATATGATCGACGAAGCTGCGGTCGATCTTGAGCACGTCGAGCGGCAGCCGTTGCAGATAGGCGAGGTTCGAATAGCCGGTGCCGAAATCGTCCATGGCGACGCGGGCGTCGAGCGCTTTCAACTCGCGAAGAACCGACAGAGCCAGATCGGGATCGCCGATAATAGCGCTTTCGGTAAGTTCGATCATCAGCCGCTCGCCGCCAACCGCGTTTCTGGCGAGCGCATCGCGCACGACGGCGGCAACATCGTCGCGCACCAGCTGAATCGCCGACACGTTGACCGAGATATAACAGTCGACCGGCTTGCCGTCATTCTGCCGGTCCCAGTCGGCAAGCGTCTCGGCCGCCTTGCCGATCGCCCATTGGCCGAGCGGCACAATCAGGCCTGAGTCTTCGGCGATGGGGATGAACTCGGTCGGCGGGACCGAAAGGCCTTTGCTGGTGTTCCAGCGCGCGAGGGCTTCAAAGCCCGCGACGGTCCCGGTTGAAAATTCGATGAGCGGCTGGAAGTCGAGATGGAGCCGGCCCTCCTCGATCGCGCTTCTGAGCTCGGTTTCGAGCCCGAAACGGTTCTCCGACAGCATCGCCGCCTCCGGCTCGTAGATTTCGATGCGGTCGGTACGCTTGGCGCGCTTGAGCGCGATCTGCGCGTGGCGGATCTGGTCCGCGATATCGGTGTCAATCGCGGGTTGAATCGCACAGCCGATCGCGCAATCGACGCTGACTTTCAGCTCCCCGATGCGGAAGGGATGGTCGAAGCAGCCACGGATACGCCGCGCCATTTCGCGCACATCGGCCTTGCCGCCGGGGACGCGGGACGAGATCGCGAATTCGTCACCACCGGTACGCGCCAATATGTCACCGCTGCGCAGGCTCGATTTCAGACGGCGCGCGACGGTGATGATCAGCTCGTCGCCCGCCATCGGACCAATATGCTCGTTGATGCGGCTGAATCGCGCGAGATCGAGCAGCAGGATCGCGTGATCACCGCTCCCCTCGGGGTCGCCCCGCTGTTCGACCAGTTCCTCGAAACCGGCGCGGTTGGGCAGACCGGTCAGGCTGTCTGACACAAGTTCGCGGCGCAGGTTGCGCTCGGTCATCATTTCCTGCGTGCGGTCGATCAGCGTCAGCAGAAACAGTGAATTGTCGCCGCTTTCGTCGGCAAGCGGGCCGATCGAACCGCGCAGGTCGCGCGCCGCGACGCCCTTGCCCAGCCGGCACGAGAATTCCTGGGGGCCGTCGCTATCCTGCGCGGCGCGTTCGATCGCCCGGCGAAGCTCGATGGGAGCGTTCACGCCGGCGGGCGAAAGGTCGAGACGATCGAACGCCGCATTGCTCGCGTGCAGGCTGAAATTGCCGCGCGACAATGGGCGGATCAGCGCTGCCGGAACAGGCAGGGCGTCGATCCAGCCGACGAACAAGGATGGCCGGTCTTCGCCGGTTCTATCTATTGGCATAACAGTGGGTTTGATGCGACCTTTCCCCATTGGCCGTGGCGTAAGCGATGGGAAGTAAAGAAGGGATTTACGGCAACATCCAAATGCGATCAGTTGAAACGGTTGTTGCGGGGAAAGCCGGTCGGCGGCATCCGCCCCGACGCGCTACGGGCAACCCGCCAGGGACCGAGATCGGATTCGGTCCGCATTCGGCCGGTGTCGCCGCCCATCGGCCAGCTCAATCCTTCGGCAAAAACGAAGCTTGTCGCATCCGACAGGCCGCCGTCGCGATATTTTTGCAATGTTACTCCCTGGCCGCGGGCCATCACCGGCATTTCGGCGATCGGAAAGACGACGAGTTTGCGGTTCTCGCCGACGACCGCGATGCTGTCGTCTGCCGGGGCGATCGGCCTGACAACGGTGAGCTGGGCCTTGGGCTTCAGGTTGACGACATTGCGGCCCTTGCGCGTCTCGGCAATGACATCGGCCATTTGCGCGATGAACCCATGGCCGCTGCTCGATGCGAGCAGCAGACGGCCTTCGGCGCTCGCCGGGATCATCGCGACGATCCGGGCCTCGGGATCGATATCGACCATCAGCCGCAGCGGTTCGCCAAAACCGCGTCCGCCGGGCAGTTTGTCGGCGCCAATGGTATAGAAGCGCCCGTCGCTTGCGGCGATCAGCAGCTTGTCGGTCGTCTGCGCGCGCGCGGCGAAGGCAAGCTCGTCGCCCTCCTTGAACTTGAACTCGGCCCATTGCTCGGGCGCGACATGCCCCCGCTGGGCGCGGATCCAGCCGCGCTTCGACAGGATTACCGTCACCGGCTCCTTCTCGATCATCGCGTCGAGCGGGATGTCGCGTGCGGGCGCGGCTTCGGCCAGCGTCGTACGGCGCGCGCCGAGCGCGGTGTCGGGGCCGTAGACGGCGCGCAGCGCGCCGAGGTCGCGCTTTAGCCGCGTGCGTTGGCGCGCCGGGCTTTCGACGAGCTTGACCAGGTCCTCGCGCTCGGCGGTGAGCGCGTCCTGCTCGCGCTTGAGCTCCATTTCCTCGAGCTTGCGCAGTGAGCGCAGGCGCATATTGAGGATCGCCTCCGCCTGACGATCGGTCAGATGGAATTCGGCCATCATCACGGCCTTCGGCTCGTCCTCGGTGCGGATGATCTCGATGATCCGGTCGAGGTTCAGGAAGGCGATCAGATAGCCGCCGACCAGTTCCAGCCGGTCGTCGATCTTGGCGATGCGATGTTTCGACCGGCGCACCAGCACGACGATCTGGTGATCGAGCCATTCGGTCAGCAGCTGCTGCAACCCCATGACCTTCGGGGTGCGCGTCGCGTCGAGGACGTTGAGGTTGAGCGCGAACCGGCTTTCGAGTTCGGTGAGCCGGTAGAGGCTTTCCTTGAGAATGTCGGGATCGACGTTGCGGCTCTTCGGTACCAGCACGATGCGCAGATCGTCGGCGCTCTCGTCGCGGACATCCTCGAGGATCGGCAGCTTCTTGTCGGCGATCAGCTGCGCGATCTGCTCGATCAGCTTGCCCTTGGCGACGCCGTAGGGGATTTCGCTGATAATGAGTTGCCAGGTGCCGCCGGCCTGCTTCTCGATCCCCGTTTCTTCCCAAACACCATCCTGCTTGCCGGTCGAGAAGCGCGCGCGGACGCGAAAGCCGCCGCGGCCGGTCGCATAGGCGTGGGCGATCGTTTCGGGGCTGTCGACGATCAGGCCGCCGGTCGGGAAGTCGGGCCCCTTGACATGCTCGAGCAACTCGCCGAGCTCGGCCTTCGGATTGTCGATCAGCACCAGCGCCGCGTCGATTACTTCGGCGGCGTTGTGCGGCGGGATGTTCGTTGCCATGCCGACCGCGATCCCGCTCGCCCCGTTCGCGAGCAGGTTCGGGAACAGGCCCGGCATGATCTCGGGCTCTTCGTCCTCGCCATTATAGGTCGGCTTGAAATCGACGGTGCCCTCGTCGAGCCCCTGCATCAGGTCGATCGCGACGCGCGTCAGCCGCGCCTCGGTATAGCGATAGGCGGCGGCATTATCGCCGTCGATGTTGCCGAAATTGCCTTGGCCGTCGACGAGCGGATAGCGGAGCGAAAAATCCTGCGCGAGGCGGACCATGGCGTCATAGACCGCGGTGTCGCCGTGCGGGTGGAATTTACCGATGACGTCGCCGACGACGCGCGCGGACTTCTTGTAACCCTGGCCCGGGTCGAGCCGCAGTGCGCGCATCGCCCACAGCAAGCGGCGATGGACCGGCTTCAACCCGTCGCGAAGGTCGGGAAGCGAGCGCGCAGTGATCGTCGAGAGCGCATAGACGAGATAGCGCTCGGACAGCGCGCTGTCGAACGGGGTATCGA
>JAEWIL010000217.1 GCA_023387085.1 Pseudomonadota bacterium
GGCCTAAGCCCGCCACCACACCCGATAATCGGGTCGATTACAGCTTACTGGTAATTGGCAGTGACGTTGAACGTCCCGGCGTAATTGCCCGCCGCCTGGCTCGCGCCGACGTTCAGCGTGCCGCCGACCGAGAAGGTGCCGCCGGTCCCGGTGAGCACCAGATTCGCTGCCGAATAGGCCAGCGAGGCGGTCATCGTGTTGCTGCCCGACGTCAGTGTCACCGTCGCGGGGCCGCTGATGCCGACGCTCGCGCCGCTCGTGCCGCCGAGGCTGAAGCCCGCGGCCGACGTCGTGCCGATGCAGGTCAGGCCGCTGCCGCAGGTCGCGGCGCCGGCGGTCGAAACCGCGACGGTCGAGGCGGCGGTGCCGCTGACGATCGTGCCGAAGTCGAGATCGCTGGTGTTGTTGATCGTGAGCGGCGCGAGGATCTTCGCCTTCGCCGTCGCGGTCGCCGAGGCGGCGTGCGCCGCCGACGCGTTCATCGCGAAGGCAGCAATCGCGGCGCCGACGAGGGCGCGTTTCATTCCAGTAGTGCGCATATGATTTGGTCCCTTGAGCAAGTCGAAACTCGAATGGAAATCCCACCCCATTCGCCGACCCCTTTAGCCGGCCACCCGTTCAGGCTTTGCCCAACAATCATGGTTAACAGCGCATACAGGATTGACCCGCGTTGCAGGATGCAAGCGAGCGAAAACAAGGCCTTGAGCCACGCTTTGGCAAGTCGCGGGGATCGCCTTCACGTCCTTAACGACCCTGACGGGACAGATTAAGGGCGATGGAAAGCTAAATTCAACCGTCCACGCCCGGCCGCATTGCGAATCGTCAGATCGATTCGCCGCTGAGTCGCTGGCAGATCATGTCGAGCTGGTCGAGCGAGGCGAATTTCAGCGTCAGTGCGCCCTTCCCGCCGCCCGCATACTGAATCGCGACGCCGATTCCGAGCAGTTCGGACAAATGGCGCTCGACTGCAACGATGTCGGGATCGCGGCCGCCGTCGGCGCTCTTATATTCGAGCGGCGCCTTCCGGCCGCCGCCGCCCTTGCCCTCGCGCACGAGCGCTTCGACCGCGCGGACCGAAAGCCCGTCCTTCACGATCTTGCGTGCGATCTCCTCGGCGCCCTCGACGCCGATCAGCGCGCGCGCATGCCCCATCGACAGCGCGCCCTCGCTGACGAAATCCTGGACCCCCTGCGGCAGGTCGAGCAGCCGCATCAGGTTCGCGACATGACTGCGCGATTTGCCGACGAGCTTTGCCAGCGCTTCCTGACTATGGCCGAAATCGTCGATGAGGCGACGATAGGCGCTCGCCTCTTCGATCGCGTTCAGATCCTGGCGCTGGATATTCTCGACCAGCGCAATCTCGTAGGTCGCAGCATCGTCGAGATCGCGCACAAGCGCCGGAATCTGGTGCAACCCCGCGCGCTGCGCCGCGCGCCAGCGCCGTTCGCCCGCAACGAGCTGATAGCCTTGTCCGTCGGGTGCCTGCCTGATGATGATCGGCTGGAGCAGCCCGCGCGCCCCGATCGAGTCGGCCAGCTCGGCGATTGCGGCTTCGTCGAAATGACGACGCGGCTGGTTTGGCAGCGGACGGATCGACCCGACCGACACATGCTGGACCGCATCGCCAGACACCGGCGCCGCCTTTGTCGCCGCACCCGGCGTCGCAAGGACCGGCGCCTCCACGGCGGCGTCGCCAAACAGCGCGTTCAGTCCGCGCCCGAGTCCCGAGGGCTTTTTACGCGGCGTCGCTGCGGGACCTTCTCTTTCGTTATCAGACATTTACGCTGCCTTGCGAATATTGGGAAGGCGATCGATCAGTTCGCGCGCGAGTGCGATATAGGCGGCCGATCCCGCACAGCGATGGTCATAGATCAACGCCGGCAACCCGTGGCTCGGCGCTTCCGACAGGCGAACATTGCGCGGGATCACCGTTTCGAAGACCACCGGACCCAGCACCTCACGGACATCGTCGGACACCTGGTCGGTCAGCCGGTTGCGGCGATCGAACATCGTCAGCGCAACGCCGAGAATGAAAAGCTGCGGATTGAAGCGTCCGCGTACGCGCTCGACCGTCGTCAGCAACTGGCTGAGACCCTCGAGCGCAAAAAATTCGCACTGGAGCGGCACGAGCAACGACTCGGCGGCGATCAGCGCATTGAGCGTCAGCATGCCAAGCGACGGCGGGCAATCGATCAGGCAGATATCCCACTGGCCGGCCTCGGCGCCCGACAGCGCCTGCTGCAGACGGTGCAAACGGTCGGAAAATTCGATCAGCTCGATCTCCGCGCCCGAAAGATCGACCGTCGCAGGGACGATGTCCAACCGCGGCACCGCAGTGTGCACCGCGCAGTCGGCGAGCGGCGCGTCGCCGCGGAGCAGATCGTAACTCGAAAATTCCCGCTGCGCTTGGCTGATTCCCAGCCCGGTCGACGCATTCCCCTGCGGGTCGAGGTCGATGATCAGCGTGCGCCAGCCGGTCGCCGCGAGCGCGGTCGCCAGATTGATCGCGGTCGTCGTCTTGCCGACCCCGCCCTTCTGGTTCGCCACCGCGATACGGATCATCGCTTTCCTCGCTGTTTTGCCGCGATCCGTCCCTGCCCCACCACTATCAGGCTTTCGGCGTCGGTGCGGCTCTGTTCCACGTGAAACATTCTCTGCCATGGCTGCGGCAGCAATGCCAGTTCCTTAACCGCGTTTCGGCCCTTTGGCAGCAACCAGCGCGTCGATTCGGTGGAAAAACGCGCGGACAAGTCGATCAACTTGTGGAGCGGCGCGAAAGCGCGCGCGCTGATCGTCGCCGCGGGCCGCGTCGCAACCTTCTCGAGCGCCGCTTCGGCGACTTCTACATGCTTCAAATCGAGATCACCCGCGACCGCGCGCAGGAACTCGCAGCGCCGCTTGCGCGATTCGACGAGGAGCACCGGTCGATCGCTCAGGATCGCGACAATGACACCGGGAAGCCCGGCACCGCTACCGAGGTCAATCCACACGCCGGCGCCTTCGCGCGTATCGAATGACAGGAGCTGCGCGCTATCGGCGATATGCCGCACCCACATGGTCGGAATCGTCGACGCCGCGATCAGATTCTGATTCGCATTTTCGGCGACGAGCATCGCGACGAACCGGTCGAGCCGGTCCCATTGCCGAGCCGTCGGATCCAAGGCTTCGCCCATCCACGCGCGCGCGGCCTCTTCGCTGTCGAGCAGACGCGTCATGCTGCGCGCCGCCGGCTATGCACCATGATCGCGGTCAGCGCCGCCGGGGTCACCCCGTCGATCCGTCCCGCCTGCCCCAATGTTTCCGGACGCGCCTTCGTCAGCCGCTCAACCATCTCGCGCGACAATCCTCCTATCGCGCCATAGTCGAGCGCGGGATCGAGCAGAATCGCCTCATTCGCCGCGAGCGACCGCAGCTCGGCTTCCTGTCGCGCGATATAGGGCGCGTAGTGCGCGTCCTCGGCGAGCTCCGACAGGATCGCGATGTCGATCGTCTCGAGTTCGGGCGCAAGCCTGCCCAGTGTCGCCAGTGTCACCTGCGGAAACCGCAACAGCTCGATGCGCGTGCGGACGACCCCGTCACCCGGAATCGTCATGCCGAGTATTGCATAATCGCCCGACGCGACCGGTACGTCGAGAATCGCGCGGGCGCGCGAGCGTTCAGCCTGCCTGGCCTCGAACAGCTCTGCGGTCGCCGCGCGCACCAGGCCCAGCTCGATGCCTTTCGGCGTCAGCCTCGTAGCAGCATTGTCGGCGCGCAACCGGAGCCGATATTCGGCGCGCGCCGTCAGCATCCGGTACGGCTCGGTCACGCCCTGCAGCACCAGATCGTCCACCATCACCCCGATATAGGATTCGGAGCGGTCGAGGATCAGCGGCTCGCGGCCCTGCACGGCGAGCGCAGCGTTCGCGCCGGCAATCAGGCCTTGAGCGGCTGCCTCCTCGTATCCGGTCGTGCCATTGATCTGCCCCGCGCAATAAAGCCCCCCGACTGCGCGGACCTGCAACGTCCGGTCGAGGGCGCGCGGGTCGATATGGTCATATTCGACCGCATAGCCCGGCACCACCATCTCGACACGTTCGAGCCCCTCCATCGTCCGCAACATCGCAAGCTGGACGTCGGCGGGAAGCGATGTCGAGACACCGTTGGGGTAAACGAGATTCGAATCGAGACCCTCTGGCTCCAGAAAGACCTGATGCCCCTCGCGATCGGCGAACCGGTGAATTTTGTCTTCGATCGACGGGCAATAACGCGGGCCCGCCGCACCAATCGCGCCCGTGAACAGGGGCGAACGGTCTAGATTGGCCGCGATGATCGCGTGGCTCTCGGCGTTGGTTCGCGTGATGGCGCAAAAAATCTGCGGAACGGTACGTGCGCTGTTCCACGTGGAACAGGTCCAGGTCGCACCGTCTACGCTATCCGACGGCTGCTCGTGGAGCCGTGCCCAGTCGATCGTACGCGCATCGAGCCGCGGGGGCGTTCCCGTCTTGAGCCGGGCCATCGGCAGCTTCGCGCCGCGAAGCTGCGCTGCGAGGCGGTGGGCACCGGCTTCGTCGATCCGCCCGCCCTCCATTCGTTCCTCGCCGCGGAACAGGCGCCCGCCGAGGAAGGTGCCGGTGGCAAGCACCACCGCAGTCGCGGCGAGTTCGGTGCCGTCGCCGAGCTCGATGCCTTCGACACGCCCGCCATCCACCGACAGCCGGAGCGCCGCCGCCTCCCCCGCGACAACCGTAATCGCGCGTTCGGCGGCGAGCAGCGCCTGGATCGCATCGCGATAGAGCTTGCGGTCGGCCTGGATACGTGGTCCCTGCACTGCCGCACCCTTCGACGCGTTGAGCATCCGGTAATGGATCGCCGCGCTGTCGGCGGCGCGCGCCATCCAGCCGTCGAGCGCGTCGACCTCGCGCATCAAATGGCCCTTGCCAAGCCCCCCGATCGCCGGGTTGCAGGACATCGTCCCGATCAACGCAGGGTCGAAACTGACCAGCGCGACGCGCGCGCCCAGCCGCGCCGCAGCCGCTGCGGCTTCGGTCCCGGCATGTCCACCACCGACGACGATAACATCGAAAATTGCTGAAGCTTGCATGATTGCGGCGCCTTTAGCGCAAGGCGTGCAGCGAATCCACCATGCTGCAATCGATGTGGTGTTCCACGTGGAACATCATTTTCCGATACAGAAGCGCCCGAACAGCGCGTCGAGCATGTCCTCGACCCCTGCACGCCCCGTGATGCGGTCGAGCGCCGCCGCCGCCAGCCGCAGCCGTTCGGCGATCATGATCAGATCGCTTGCCTCGCGCGATGCGGGGTCGACCGCCAGCCATTCGCGCGCGTCGGCCAATGCCGCGCGCTGCCGCTTGCGCAGCGCCGCCTCGCCTTCGCGCGGCAACAATGTGCGCGCCATCGCAACGATCATCCGGTGGAGCCGGTCCATCCCCTCGCCCGTCGCGGCCGACAGGATCAGGTCGCATCGCGCCGCCGCCGCTTCGGCCGCGGCGTCGCCCCTCCATCGGTCGGCCTGCGCGGCGATCAGGATCGTCCGGGCATGATCGGGGGCGTCGCCGGGCGACCCCAGCCACAGCAGGATGTCCGCCGCCTCGACCGCCGCCTTCGCCCGGTCGATGCCGATCGTCTCGATACCATCGGCAGCTTCGGCGCGGATTCCCGCCGTGTCCGAAAACCGCATCGCGATTCCGTCGAGCGCGAGCGGCGTCTCGATCACGTCGCGTGTCGTTCCCGCGACGGGCGACACGATCGCCAGCTCGCGCTGGGCCAAGGCATTGATAAGCGTCGATTTACCCGCGTTTGGCGGGCCCGCGATGACGACCTTCAGGCCTTCTGCAATCACCTCGGCCGCCGGCCGCGCCAGCCAGGAGCCAAGCTCGGCACCCAAAGTTGCCATCCCCGCCACCAGCCGTTCCGCGGCACCTTCGTAAACTTCGACATCATCCTCGTCGGCGAAATTCAGCTCTGCCTCGGCGCCCGCCATCAGCCCGAGCAGCCGGTCCTGCCAGCCCGCGACGGCGCGCGAGACATGACCGTTCGCCATATCGAGCGCCTGCACACGCTGGCTCTCTGTCTCGGCCGCGAGCAGGTCGGCGAGCCCTTCGGCTTCGGCGAGATCGATCCGGCCGTTGAGGAAGGCGCGCCGTGTGAACTCGCCGGCTTCGGCGCGGCGCAGGCCCGGCATTGCGGCGAGTGCACCCTCGACCGCCGCGACGACCGCGCGGCCGCCGTGGAGGTGCAGTTCGGCCAGATCCTCGCCGGTCGCGGTCGCGGGGCCCGGAAACCAGAGGATCAGCGCGCAATCGAGCGGCGCGCCCGCCCCGTCTCTAAGCGTAGCGAGCGAAGCGCGACGCGGCGCGGGCAACCGCCCCGCCAGTGCCTCGAGCGCTTGGCCGGCGGCTGGTCCGCTGATCCGTACGACGCCGATCGCCGCCGGCGGCGAGCCGCTCGACAGCGCGAAAATCGTATCGCTTGCGAGGGATTGAGCAGCGACTTGGTTCAGCTCTTGCGTCCCTTGGCGGGCTTGTCGTCATCATCCGCAGGGGCCGATTTCGACGCGCCGCCCATCAGCCCGCCGCCGAATTGGCCCAGCAGCGACTGGACGAGTCCAAGCCCGCTTTCCCCCATCGGCACCCAGCTCTTGACCATCGACTGCACCATATCGGGGGTGATGCCCTTTGCCATCAGCTCCTTGACCCGCGACAGATAGATGTCGTGTAGCGGCTCGAGGTCGGGCAGCCCGAACAGCCGGCGCGCTTCCTCGGGGGTGCAATCGATTTCGATATTGAACTTCATGCGTTCGCCTTCCCCTATCGGCGCTTGAGCCGCGCCATCACGGCGGCTAGCTTCGCGCTTTCACCACCAAGAAGCAAGAGACAGGAGAGCTCGCAATGTCCACACCCTCCCCGACGAACATCACCATCGCAGCGCTCGGCGGCGAAGGCGAGATTCCCGCCTATGTCGCGCGCCCCGATGCCGATTCGTCGCGCGCGATCATCGTCATTCCCGAAATCTTCGGGGTAAATGCCGGCATTCGCAAGAAATGCGACGATTGGGCGGCCGAGGGCTATCTCGCGATCGCTCCGGACATTTTCTGGCGCTTCGCCCCAGGTGTCGAACTCAACCCCGACATTGAGGCCCAGCTTCAGGAGGCGTTCGGCTATTACGGTCAATATGATGCCGACGATGGCGTGAAGGATATCGAAGCCACCATTCGCTGGCTCCGCGCACAAGGCGCGACCAAGGTCGGCTGCGTCGGCTTCTGCCTGGGCGGGCGTCTGGCCTATATGACGGCGGCGCGTACCGACATCGATGCGTCGGTCGGCTATTATGGCGTGATGATCGATCAGATGCTGAACGAAAGCCACGCGATCGCCCATCCGCTGATGCTCCATATTCCGACAGAAGACCATCTTGTCGATCACGCGGCGCAACAACGGATTCACGAAGGTCTCGATCCGCTGCCCAAAGTGACCATCCATGATTATCAGGGCCTTGATCACGGCTTCGCCGCGACGATGGGCAATCGCCGCAACGAGGAGGGCGCCCAGCTCGCCGACGGCCGGACGCGCGCTTTCTTTGCCGAGCATCTCGCATGACCGGGCATCGCGGGCTCGCCGCGTGGCACGCCTATATGGCAAGCGGCGGAGAGCCCGCGGCGCTGAAGGCTTTGCTCGCCGAGGATGCGGTCTTCCACTCGCCCGTGGTCCACACGCCGCAGGAAGGCCGCGACAAGGTCTTCGCTTATCTTCACGCCGCGAGCCACGTCCTCGGCGGCGACAATTTCCGCTATCTGCGCGAAATCGTCGACGGCGATCAGGCCATGCTCGAGTTTGCAACCACGCTCGACGATATCCAGATCAACGGGGTCGATATCATTCGCTGGAACGATGAGGGAAAGATCAATGATTTCAAAGTAATGGTCCGGCCTCTCAAAGCGATCAACAAGGTCTGGGAAAAGATGGCGGCGATGCTCGCGGCGCAGGCCGGCTGATCCCGGCGCTGCCGATGTTTCGCTGGATCGCCTTCCCCGTCCTGACCGCGCTGGCGGCGTTCGCCGCGTGGTGGCCGCCGGCGCGCTGGACCCTGCTGATCTGGGTGCCGCTGCTCTGTCTCGCGCTCTATGACGCGGTCCAGCGGAAGCACAGCCTGCGCCGCAACTATCCGCTGATCGCGCGTATCCGCTGGATGTTTGAGGCGCTGCGGCCCTTTCTCTATTCCTACATCGTCGAAAGCCCGCTCGAAGGCCGCCCTTTCGCACGCAACGAACGCGACCTGATCTATGCCCGCGCCAAGGGCGATCTCGACGCGCACCCCTTCGGCACCGAACTCGACGTCTATTCGGACGAATATGAGTGGATGAGCCACAGCATCGCGCCGCAACACGGGCAGGACCGGGCGCGGCGCGTTAAGGTCGGCAGCTCGCAATGTTCGCGGCCCTATGATGCCGCGCTGCTCAATATTTCGGCGATGAGTTTCGGCTCGCTCGGCGCCAACGCGATCGAGGCGCTCAACCTCGGGGCAAAGCTCGGGAATTTTTACCACGACACTGGCGAAGGCGGCTTCAGCCCCTATCACGCCATCCATGGCGGCGACATCGTCTGGGAGCTCGGCAGCGGCTATTTCGGCTGCCGCGACGAGGCGGGCCGCTTCGACCCCGAACGCTTTCGTGCCCGCGCACAAAACGATCAGGTCCGGATGGTCGAGATCAAGCTCAGCCAGGGCGCGAAGCCGGGGCACGGCGGGGTGCTGCCGGGTGCCAAGGTGAGCGCCGAGATCGCGGCGACGCGCGGTGTACCCGAAGGCCAGGATTGCATATCCCCTGCATCGCACTCGGCCTTTTCGACCCCGATCGAAATGGTCGAATGGGTCGCAAAGCTGCGCGACCTGTCGGGCGGAAAGCCCGTCGGGATCAAGCTCTGCGTCGGCCAACCGCATGAAATATATGCCGTCATGAAGGCGATGATCGAAACCGGAATCCGGCTCGACTATATCGTGGTGGACGGCGCCGAAGGCGGCACCGGCGCCGCGCCGGTCGAATTTTCGAACAGCATCGGGATGCCGCTTCGCGAAGGGCTGATCTTCGTTCGCAACGCGCTCGTCGGCTGCGGACTCAAGGAAGAGATTCGCCTCGCCGCCTCGGGCAAGGTCCATTCGGGTGCGGGGCTGGCGACGAATTGCGCGCTCGGCGCCGACTGGTCGAACGCCGCGCGCGCCTTCATGTTCACGCTGGGCTGTGTCCAGTCGCTCAAATGCCATACCGACAAATGCCCGACGGGGGTCGCGACGCAGGATGCCGGCCGCCAGCGCGGGCTCGTTCCCGCCGACAAGGCCGAGCGCGTGCGCCGCTTTCAGGCCGCGACGGTGTCGGCGCTGTGGGATATCGCCGCCGCGATGGGGCTCGACAGCCCGTGGCAGATCCAGCCGCACCACCTGCGCGAGCGCCTGAATTCGGCGCGGTCGGATTCGATCGACCGGATTTATAAATTCTACGAACGCGGCGTGCTGCTCGACGATCCCGACTCGGTGTCGGGCGCGCGCTATTGGGCGATGGCGCGCGCGAACAGCTTCCGCGCGGCGCTTTAGGCTTAGATCAGGCTCAGCTCGGCGAGTTCGCGATAGAGCTCGGGCGGCAGGTCGCCGATGCCGTCCCCATCGTCGACGCCCTTCGGAGCGTCCGCGTCGGTCAGATAGCGCCAGCCCTGATGCGCGCGCTTCGGCTGCGGATGGATGCGTTCGAGCGCGCCCGCGCAAACAATGTCGATCCGGCCGTCGTTGCGATCCTCGAAGCGCAATATCTCGACGCGGCCGACGAGCGTGTGGCGAACGATGAAATGCAGCTTGCCGCCGAGCAGTTCATCGGCGCGCTTCGGCTTGAAGCGCGTCGCGAAACGAATCTCGCCGCCTTCGGCACGCGATGCGATCCGTTCGGCAAGCGACGGATAGTCGGGGCAGCCCACGGCGACGCGGGTCATGTGAAGCTGGGACATATCGCTCAAGATGGGCGCGCCGGCTCGCCGTTCAAGCCGCGCCGACACTCAGATAATAGTCGCCTCGCGCTTGCGGATTGACGGGCACTTGCAGCATCAGCAACGGCGTAAAAAGGACGGCAAGCAACGGTTTTAGGCCGAACAGCAGCATATAGGGCGACGCCAATGGCCGCGGCGGTCGCGATCCCGAACCGCCCGAGAGCGCGGGCGGTGTAATCATTTGGCATCGGCGCAGGCTGGGCCAGCATTTCGGCCAACAGCGCCGATGCATCCTCATATTGCCACGCAGGAACGGTGAGCCGGAATCCGCCAACCGCCAGAATATCCGGCGAAACGCTCGTGTAATATTCACCGCCAACATGAACGATGATGCCCGCCGCATCGAGCATCGCGGCGACGGTCAGCGCCTCGCCCCGGCCGAGGATCTGCGCGATCGGCACCATTGCATCGTCGGTCATCAGCCGAGAATGCGACGGTGAATCCGGCTTGTCCAGCGCGACACGCCGATCAGCGAGCAATCAGCTCCATGAAATGCGGATGGACGTCGTGCCATCCCTCCCAGATCATCTTGATTGCGACATAGACGATGACCGCGAGGCCGACCCACGCGATCCAGCGATAGCGCTCGATATATTTGGCGATGATATTCGCCGCGACGCCCATCATCGCGACCGCGAAGATCAGGCCGACGATCAGGATTCCCGGATGCTCGCGCGCCGCGCCCGCGACCGCGAGGACATTGGCGAGGCTCATCGACACGTCGGCAACCGCGACGCGCCAAGCCGCGGCGGCGAAG
>JAEWIL010000046.1 GCA_023387085.1 Pseudomonadota bacterium
CAACGGCAGCACGCGCTGCAGTGCTTCGGTGACGCGTTGGTCGGCAACGAACCGGTCCTCGCCATTGTCCTTGCCGACAAGCCCCCACAGGACCGGGCGATAGTCGATGTCGAAAATCACGCGACCGCCGGTCGCCTTCATCATCGTCGCCGCCTTGATGCTCGCCTCGAAAACCCCGGGCTGCGACAGATGCGTGCCATTGACGAGCAGAGCCCCGGCCGAAGCGACAAAGTCGACATCGATGTCGTCAACACACAGCGCCATGTCCGCACAATTTTCTCGATAGAAGATCAACGGAAAAGTGTCGGGGTCGCGAATACCGAGGATTGCCAGCGCGGTAAGACGATCGGGGTCGGTCCGAACGCCGCGTGTAGCGACCCCTTCACGCTCCAGTTCTTCGACAATGAAGCGGCCGAAGTGATCTGCACCGACGCGGGTGATCAGGCCGGCGCGCAGGCCGAGGCGCGAGGCGCCGAGCGCGGTGTTCGTCGGGCTGCCGCCGATATATTTGGCGAAGCTCGCCATATCCTCGAGCCGCCCGCCGATCTGTTCGCCGTACAGGTCGATCCCGGCGCGCCCCAGCGTGATGACGTCCAGAGCGTCCTTCCCGCCCAAATTCCCCCCTTGTTGCGCCATCGTTTTCCAGACCATCCTTCCTTGGTCTGTAACACATATTCCAGTTTTAGAATGTTTGCAACATATGTTTCATGCGCACCGCAAATGGAATGGCCTAGCTTCCGACATGGTCGCGCGCCTTTCCGTCGGTGCGCGTCGCTTCGAAGGCGAAGTTGATCACCAAAGCCTGGGCGAGGCACATCGATGCCGAAAGCGACCGGAACTTCCTGACTTCGGCTTCACGAATCTGCAGAACATGCTCGGCAGGCTTGGCGACAGGGCTGACGAGGCTGTCGCTGATCGCGAGGACACGGCCGCCGCTTGCTTTCGTCGCATTGACGACCGCTATCGTCTCTTCGGAATAGGGATGGAAGCTGATCGCGATCAGCAGATCGTCGGGGCCGATCGCGTGGACCTGCTGCAGTCCGAGCCCGCCGACCCCGTCGATAAAGACCGTGCGCTTGCCCGCCTGGAGCAAGGAATAGGCGATATAGGAGGCGACAGGAAACGAGCGGCGAAAGCCCGCAACATGGACAGTGTCCGCAGCCATCAACAGATCGACTGCCGCGCGCATGTCGGCGGCGCTGACCGTCTGAAGCAGATTCTCGATCGCCAGGCTGTTTCCCTCGACGAACTCGGCTAATAGATTCTCGGGCTCCGCCTCGCGCGCATTCGTCGCCTGGTCGAGCTGGCGGACACGTTCGGAATAGCCGAGCGCCGCATTGTTGCTGAGCAACCCGTCCCGAAACAGCCGCTGCATCTGGCTGGCACCCTCGAAGCCGAAGCTCTTGGCGAAGCGCACGATCGCCGAGGGCTGGACACCACAGCGATCGGCGATAACCGCCAGCGTTTCGAGCGCGATATCATTGGGTTCGTCGAGAATGTACCGCGCGATCTGCTTGAGCCGCTTGCTCAGCGTTTCATATCGGCTCACGATCTCGGCGCGCAATTCTTCCGCCGAGGTGGGGGCGGCCTTGACGTCGTTCAACTTCATTCTCCCCCATCATCCATAAAACAGAATATCTGTTCAAAACTTGTAACGCAACTGTCGCCCTGTGCCATTTTCCACGCTATAGAATGAACGTTTCAATCATTAAACACATGGAACGATATTTCAATCGGAGAGGCTTGAATGCACGACATTGCTTTGATCGGCGCCGGCAGGATCGGCAAAATCCACGCGGCGAACCTTGCCGCGAGCCCACGTTTGCGGCTGGCGCGGGTGGTCGACCCCTTCCCGGAAGCTGCCGCGGCGGTCGCCGCGCACTATGGCGCGGAGGTGTCGACGATCGACGAGGCGCTGGCCGATCCGGCGATCGCCGGCGTGGTCGTCGCGAGTTCGACCGACACGCATCTTCCCTATAGCCTTGCTGCCGCGGAAGCGGGCAAGGCGATCTTCTGCGAAAAGCCGCTCGATCAGGAATTGGCGGCTGCGCGCGAATCGTCGGCGCGGTTCGAGGCCCTGAATGCGCGCCTGTTCCTGGCATTCAACCGCCGTTTCGACCCCAATTTCGCGGCGTTGCAGGCGCGGCTCGCGGGCGGCGCGGTCGGCGCGCTCGAAACGCTGCACATCATCAGCCACGACCCGGCGCCGCCGCCGGTCGATTATGTCAGAGCATCGGGCGGCATATTCAAGGATATGGTGATCCACGATTTCGACATGGCGCGCTGGCTGCTGGACGAAGATGTGACCGAGGTCTTTGCCAGCGCTTCGGTCCTCGTCGACCCCGCGATCGGTGAAGCGGGCGATGCCGACACGGCGAAGACGATCCTGCGCACCGCTTCGGGGCGCCTCTGCGTCATCTCGTCGAGCCGGCGCAGCGGCTATGGCTATGACCAGCGGATCGAGGCGTTCGGATCGAAAGGCATGATCCGTGCACAGAACCAGCTCGAGACGACGGTCGAGACGTGGGGCGAGAATGGCGCCGCGGCCGACCGCTTCCAGAATTTCTTCCTCGACCGCTACGCTGTTGCCTATGCGCGCGAGGCCGAGCATTTCGCCGATATCCTCGACGGCGAGAAGCCGCTCGTCGATTTCCGCGACGGCGTCGCGGCGCTGGCGCTGGCCGAAGCGGCGGCGCAATCGGCAGCCACCGGCGAGCGCGTACTGCTCTGAAGCGAAAGCGGGCGGCACGAATGTCGCCCGTTTCTGCTGCTTTCTAGTTTCGACCGATTGCGGACCTTAAGCCCGTCCCCTTCAGGTGAGGGGTCGGGGTGGGGCCCATCGGCCCTGCGCGCGGCCGATAGGCCCTACCCGCTGCGACCAACGAACAAGTTGGCAAGTCTCGCTGCCCTCTCCTGAAAGCGGAGGCGGGAGGCAAGCGAACCTCCGCTCCCCAACCCGAAGCGAGCGTCCCGAAACAAGCCTTGGAGTCCGCAAAAGAAAGGGGCCGGGTTTCCCCGGCCCCAAGTCCAGTGCTCCCCTGCAGAGGATCAGAATTTGAACTGGATGCCTGTCTTTACCGAATAGCCATAGCGTTCGACCTCGTCGGTGCGCGACGGTACGCCTTGGAAGACACGATAGGGCTCGTCGTTGAGGTTCGATCCTTCGAGGAAGATCGTCACATTCTTGACGACGTCATAGCCGATCCGCGCGTCCCACTGGTTGAAGGAGCCGACGTACAGATCGGTATCGCGATCCTCGCCGGGTTCGAGCAGATAGGCCGAGCGATAGGTATAAGCGATTCGCGCCGAGAGACCGCCCTTTTCATAGGAGAGGAAGGCAGAGGCCACCCGGTTCGACTGGCTGGCAAGCGGCAGTCGCTCGTCGCCGCGGCCCGGAATGCCCTTGGCGCGCGATTTCACGAAGGTGATGCTGCCGCCGACGCTGAACCCGTCGAGTGGCGACGGCAGGAAACTGAGCTCGGTCTGCGCGTTGATCTCGATCCCCTTGACGAAGGCGCTGTCGGCGTTGACCGGCATCGTTACCTGCGCATCGACGAGATCCTGACCAGCAAAGTTGCCGCTCTGATCGACGGTCGCCGAATAGATCGGGTTCTCGATCGTCTTGTAGAAGGCGGCGATGCTGACGATGCCCTTGCGGCCGATATAAAATTCGCCGGCCACGTCATAGTTGGTCGAGGTCAGCGGCTTCAGGTCGGGATTGCCCCTCGTGACTTCATTGTCGGCAGTATTGACCACCGTCGTCGGCGCGAGTTGCTCATAGTTCGGCCGTCCGATGGCGCGGGTCACCGCCGCGCGCAAAACGAGCGACCGGGTCGCGTTCCAACGCAGGTTGAGACCCGGGAAGAAGTCAGTGTAGCTCTGCGATCCAAAGCTGTCGTAATCCTTGTCGAGGTCGTCGACGGTCGTCGTGTCGAGGACATCCTTCGCTGCATAATCGCTCTTCGTCTTTTCCATGCGGACGCCCGGGATCGCTGTGAACTCGCCGAACTTCAGCGTCGCCATCGCATAGGCGGCGAAGATCTTTTCGCGGATCAGATAGTCGGCAGCCAGGCTGTCGCCGACGGTCCCCTCCTCGTCGAGTTCGAACCCGGCAAGATTGGACTGGAAGAAGCTGTCAGCCTTGGGCCGACTGATTGTCGGACCGAAAGGATAGCGGCCTTTGAAGACAGTATCGATTGGCGCACCCGCAACCTGATCGAGGGTGAAATCGTCGTCATAGCCACCGTAGATGACCGCTTCGGCATCGTTGGTTTTGCGGCGCCGGGTATATTTGGCGCCGATCTGGATCGTGCTGTCGTCGCCGATGCCCACCGGAGTGCGGAAGTCGGCGCGCGCCTGATAGAGATCCTCGCGCGCGCGGCGATGCTCGTAACTTGTTTCGTCGAATTTATACTTGGTGGGATCGAACGCGGTCGCGTTGGACTGATAGACAGGGATCGTTCCCGACAGATCATAGGATCCCGCGATGTTCTTCGCCGCGAAGATGATTTCGTCGCGATGCGGGTCGCGCTTGTTGGCACGGGTATAGCTGCCCTCGAGGCGCAACCAGCTCGGCCCCAGATCGAATTCACCGCCGAACGACGAGGTGAAGGTATCCGAGTCCTCTTCGCGCGAACGCAGCGCGCGCTTCGCCTTGGCGGCGGTGAAGTCGCCGCTGGTCGCGGTCTGGTTCGTAATCTCGTCCTCGTCGAGGTCGATCTGGAACCCCGGACGCGCTTCCTTGTCCTTATATTTGGAATAGAGGAAACGCGCATAGACCTTCACATCGTCGGTCGGGCGCCAATCGAAATTGGCAACCGCACCATAGCGCTGACGCTGCGTATGATAATCCCGGATTGTTTGGCGCAGAGGGACGAACTCGCCGTTCACTTCCTCCCACTTGCCACCCGACTGGACGTTCTGCGCCTCGAATTCGCGGTTCGAATAGTTGAGCGCGAAGACGAAGCCGAACTGGCGGTCGGGACCGAAGCGCGAGCCGATCGACGCATCGAATTCATAGGGATGCTTGCCGTTGATGTCATATTTGCCCACTGCGGCGCGCAGGCTGCCGAAAGTACCGGGACGATCGAAAGCCGACACGGTTTCGATGTTTGCGGCGCCCGCGATCGCGTTGGCATCCATGTCGGGCGTGAGGGTCTTCGAAACCGTCACCGCGCCGATCAGCGCCGACGGGATATCATCGAGCTTCACCTGGCGCGAATCGGGCTCGGGGGCGGCGGCGGTCTGGCCGTTCAAGGTCACGTTGAGAAGGTCGGGCGACACGCCGCGGACGGTCAGATAGCGCCCTTCGCCCTGGTCGTTGGCGACGCTGAGACCGGGCAAGCGGCGCAGCGTTTCGGCGACATTCTGGTCGGGGAGACGACCGACATCGTCGGCCCGAACCTCGTCGACCTGTGTATCGGTGTTGCGCTTCGTTTCGAGCGCTGCACGATCTGCCGCGCGGCGGCCGCTGACGATGATGTCGTTCTGGCTTGCCGTGTCCGCCGCTTCCTGCGCCCAGGCACCCGTTACCGGAACCGCCAGACATGTCGTGAGCAAAAGCGCCCGTCCGAACCGTGTCATTTTACTGCCTCTCCTCCCCCGGCACAGCTCCCTGCCGCGCTCGTTGGGAAGCATAATGACACAATTATTCCATATTGCAAGCTAAATAGAATATATCTTGCACAATGGTGATCGATGAAGCACCTAAGCCGGGCACGGAGCACCCGATCTGACACCAAGCTGACAGGAGTTTCAGGTCGATAGCGTCCAGCGCACCCGGACTTCGAGTCCCCCCAAAGGCGACCGCGCAAGCGCCAGTTCGCCGCGCGTCGCTTCGGCCAGTTCGCGCGCGATGGCGAGGCCCAACCCATAGCCCTCTCCAGCCGAGTCGATGCGAGCCCCACGGAGAATCGCTTCGCCGCGCTGCGCCGAATCGAGCCCCGGCCCGTCATCGCCGACGGTCAGTATTCCGTCGCGCCCCGCCGATTCCACCGCGACATGGACAAGACGCCGGGCATGGCGTGCGGCATTTTCTAGCAAGGGTCCCAGCAGTTCCGCGGCATCGTCGCTCGCCAGCGGCAACGTCTCCTGCTCGCCGCACACGAGTGAAAAGGCAATGCGCTCGCCTGCCTCGGTCTGCTCGATCACCGCGACGAGCCGTTCGATCAGCGGCAGCGCAACGGTACTGCGTCCTTCGTGAACGAGGCTGATACGTGTCCGCGCGAGTTCCCCGGGGGGGGGCGCCGGCCC
>JAEWIL010000081.1 GCA_023387085.1 Pseudomonadota bacterium
GGGCCGCGTCGCGCGGCGACCTGTCACGGCGCGGCGGCCAGGTCGGGCCGTCGGGGGCCGGCGTGATCGCCACGCCGCTGTCGTCCTCGCCATCGGCGTTGGCGCTGCGTTGCACGGCTTCCATGAAGCGGTCGGCAATGTCGCGCGGGATGTTGAACATCGTTTCCTTCGGCCCGATGCGGATCGCGCCGATCTCGTTCTTGCTCACATGGCCGCGGCGGCAGAGCAAAGGCAGAATCCAGCGCGGATCGGCGTTCTGGTGGCGGCCGATGTTGAGGCGGAACCAGACGCTGTCCTCGAAGCCTTCGCGGCGGTCGGCGCTGCCGCGTCCGCCCCTATCGTCATGCTGGCGTTCGAAGCGCTCGCCGCGCTCGGGCCGGTCGCGACCACGCGGACCGTTGTCGAGCAGATCCTCGGGCGGCGGCATCAGCGCGCGGTGCGCGCTGACGAGCGATGCGGCAATATCCTCGGGCGAGCGTTCGGCCATCAGGCGCTGCGCGAGTTCGATATCCTCGGGCTCATGCTCGACGGGCGTGAGCAGCTTCTCCATCAATCGTTCCTGGTCGCGCGCGCGCACGTCGGCGGCGGTCGGCGCATCCATCCATTCGGCGTTGATGCGCGCCCCGCGCAGCATGCCGTCCACGCGGCGCCGCCGCGGATAGGGGACGATGAGGACCGCTGTGCCCTTTTTGCCGGCTCGGCCGGTACGGCCCGAGCGATGCTGGAGCGCCTCGGCATCGCGCGGAATTTCGACGTGGATGACGAGACTGAGCGTCGGCAGGTCGATTCCGCGCGCGGCGACGTCGGTCGCAACGCAGACGCGGGCGCGGCGATCGCGGAGCGCCTGCAGCGCATGGTTGCGCTCGTTCTGGCTATGCTCGCCCGACAGCGCGACGGCGGCGAAGCCGCGCTCGACGAGGCTGGCGTGGAGGCGGCGGACATTGTCGCGCGTCGCGCAGAACAGCATTGCCGTTTCGGCCTCGTGCAGGCGGAGCAGGTTGATGACGGCGGCCTCGATGTCGGCGGGTGCAACGGTCACCACCTGATAGGCGATGTCGCCATGGCCGCGATCCTCGCCGACGGTCGATATGCGCAGCGCGTCGCGCTGGTAGCGCTTCGCGAGCTGGACGATCGGCTTGGGAAGCGTCGCCGAAAACAGGAGCGTGCGGCGCGTTTCGGGCGTGGCATCGAGGATTTCCTCGAGGTCGTCGCGAAAGCCCATGTCGAGCATTTCGTCGGCCTCGTCGAGGACGGCGACGCGCAGTGCCGAGAGGTCGAGCGCGCCGCGCTCGAGATGGTCGCGCAGGCGCCCGGGGGTGCCGACGACGATCTGTACGCCCTGGTTCAGATTGCGGCGCTCCTTGCTGGCATCCATGCCGCCGACGCAGGTCGCGATGCGCGCGCCGGCCTTGCCATAGAGCCAGCCGAGTTCGCGGCTGACCTGCAACGCGAGTTCGCGGGTCGGCGCGACGATCAAGGCGAGCGGCGAGGTTGCGAAGGGCAGGCGGCCATCCTCGATCAACTCGTCGGCCATGGCGAGACCGAAGGCGACGGTCTTGCCCGAACCGGTCTGCGCGGAAACGAGCAGGTCGCGGCCCTTGGCTTCATCTTCGGTGACATGCGTCTGGACGGGGGTAAGCGCTTCATAGCCGCGCGCGGTAAGCGCGTCCGAAAGGACGGGCGAGAGATTTTCGAAAGGCATTGTGTTCTTCTTATCCTGTGCGGCAAAGGCGCCGTGGTTTGTTCTTCGCCGCCCGGGATTCGGCTCGGGTCTGTGCCCGAGTTCGAACAATTGGGTCGTGGATGCTGAAACGGGTTCAGCATGACGAGGAAATATCTGGGTTTTTCCTAAAGGGCCTGGCCCGCCGCGTGTCCGCTGGCCCAAGCCCATTGAAAATTATAGCCGCCCAGCCACCCGGTGACATCCACGGCTTCGCCGACCGCATACAGTCCCGGCACGCTTTTGGCCATCATTGATTGCGAAGAGAGATTCGCGGTCGAAATTCCGCCGACGGTGACCTCGGCTTTCGCGAAACCCTCGGTGCCGTTGGGATGAAAGAGCCAGCGCGAAAGGCGTGTCTCGGCATCGGCGAGTTTGCGGTCGGCCTGGGCGCCGAGTTCGCCCGGCAGTGCGAGGCGATCGGCGAGGGTTTGCGCAAGGCGGTCGGGCAGGGCGATAACAGAGGCCAGCGTCGCGCGCGGACGCTGGCGCTTGGCTTCGAGTAGCCAGCCTTGCGGGGCATCGGGCAGGAAATCGATCGTTACCGGCTCGCCATGCCGCCAATAGCTGCTGATCTGGAGGATCGCGGGGCCTGAGAGGCCCTTGTGCGTGAAGAGCGCGGCTTCGCGGAAGGCGGCCTTGCCCGCGCGCGCCTCGACCGGGGCCGCGATGCCCGAGAGGTCGCGGAACAGGACATCGTCGCCGCCGAGCGTGAGCGGCACGAGCGCCGGTCGCGGCTCGACGATCTTCAGCCCGAATTGGCGCGCGAGATCATAGGCGAAGCCGGTCGCGCCCATCTTGGGGATCGAGGGCCCGCCGGTCGCGATCACGAGATTGGGGGCTGTGAAGTGGAAGTTGCCGAAGGTGCCGCGAAACGCGCCGTCGGCATGTTCGACCTGTCTTACAGGTTGGCCGCAGCGGATGTCGACGCCGCCCTTCACGCATTCTTCCAGCAGCATCGCGACGATCTGTTTCGCCGAGCCGTCGCAGAAGAGTTGCCCGAGCGTCTTTTCGTGATGGGCGATGCCATAGGCGTCCACCAGCGCGATGAAATCGGCAGGCGTGTAGCGCGCGAGCGCGGACTTCGCGAAATGCGGGTTTGCCGAGATATAGCGGTCGGGTGCGGTGTGGATGTTGGTAAAATTGCAGCGGCCGCCGCCCGAAATCAGGATCTTCTTGCCGACCTGGTCGGCGTGGTCGAGCAACAGGACGCGCCGCCCCCTTTGCCCCGCGACCGCGGCGCACATCAGTCCGGCCGCGCCGGCACCCAGCACGATGGCGTCGTAATCGGGAGTGGTCATTGCGGCGTCAGTGCAGCTTTGCGATCGACAGGCCGTCCGCCTTGGCCCGGGTCTTCACCGATTCCTCGCTGCGCGTCAGGGCCTTGGCGATGGCTTTCAGCGCCATGCCCTTCTTCGCAAGCGTGTGCAGCTTGTCGATCTCGGCCGCGGTCCATGGCTGTTTGTGGCGTTCGAACTTGTCCTTCATGCGCTGACCTCCGGATCGGGATTGGCGGCAAGAATTTCGATAGCATCCTCGCGGCCCTGAAATTCGACCATGTCGCCCGTTTCGGCGCCCATCAGCGCGCGGCCGAGCGGCGCGGTGAAGGCGATCAGTCCTGCGCCGGGATCGGCCTCGTCATGGCCGACGATCGTCACGGCGCGCTCGCCGCCGTTCAACGCGTAGCGGACCCGGCTGCCGATGCCGACGACATCCGCCTCGGGCGCGTCCTGCACCTCGGCGGTGGCGTGGCGGGTCGCGGCGTAGCGCAGGCGGCGTTGGAGTTTCTTGCGCGCTTCCTCTTCCGTTTCCGCCGCGATGGCGGTTTCGAGGCGCGCGACCTCCGCGCCGAGCAGGCGGCGGCCGCGCGGAGTTACCAGATTCGGGCCGACCGGAATCGGCCACTCGAAGGCTGGCTCCATATGCTCGTCGTCGCTCTCGCGGCGGAAGGCTACGCTCATGCTACTCTCGATACGGATGGGAAACATCCCTGTTGCACCGCGAAGGTGGCGACAAGATGGCGCGAATTTTTCCGGGCGTGTAACCATGGGGGCCTGGCACGCGAACCGGAGGCGATGCCATTTTCCGCCAACCCTGCTAAAGTGTCGGGCCCATGAGCCTCGACGAGCCTTCGCTAGCGCGCCTGATGGCTGCATCGCAGCAGGGGGACCGCACGGCCTATCGCGCGTTGCTGACCGATTGCCGCAAATGGCTGGCCCGTTATTTCGCGCGCCGCATCGCGCCGCACCAGATCGACGATCTTGTGCAGGAAACACTCGTGTCGATGCACCGCAAGCTGGCGACCTGGGACAGCGGGCGGCCGTTTCTGCCGTGGCTGGCGGCCATCGCGCGCTATCGCTGGATCGATGCGCTCCGCCGCCAACACGACGAGGCCGAACTCGGCGACAATGATGCCGCCGTTCCGGCGGGGGATGAGGCGGTGCACGCACGTCTCGGGCTTGACCGGTTGCTGGCGCATCTCCCGCCGGCTCAGGCGCAGGCGATCACGCTGGTGAGGATCGAAGGGGCGTCGATCGCCGAGGCATCGAAAATATCGGGGCAGAGCGAATCGCTCGTCAAAGTGAATATCCACCGCGGGCTGAAGCGGCTCGCGGCTCTGGTCGAAAGTGAATGAGATGAAGGACGCATCGATCGACGATCTGATCGAGGGCCTCGCGGGCGAACTCGAACCGGTGCGGCCGCGTCGGTTGCTGCGCGGCGGCCTCTGGGTCGCGGCGGGCTGGATCGGCGGCGGCGCGCTGCTGCTCTGGTTGTTCGGCATGCGTCACGATCTTGCCGCCGGGGTACCGATGGCGCCGCTGCCGATGCTCGCCTTCTGGCTGATCGTCGCGCTTGGCTTTGCGGCTGCATGGAGCGCGCTGCGGATGGGGCTGCCCGGGGTCGGGCGCGACTATAGCGGATGGCGCTGGGCAGGTCTCGCCGCGCTGGCGCTGCCGCTGACCGCGATCTTCATCGGCCTGGGAGATGGTGACCGGGCGATGGAGGCGATGCATCCGCGCCATGGCATGCATTGCATGGTCAGCGGACTGATCGCCGGCATCGGGACGGCGGCCGCGTTGTTCGCATGGCTGAAGGGCGGGGCACCAACTTCGCCCGAGCGCGCGGGCTGGGTGATCGGCATCGCTGCCGGGTCGGCGGGGGCGGCCGTGATCGCGCTGCATTGCTCGTCGAACGACATGATCCACATTGCGTTCTGGCACGGGCTCGCCATCCCCCTATGGGCAGTGGTCGGCCGTCTGCTGCTTACACCGCTGCTTCGCTGGTAGGTGGGTGGACAGCGCATCGTCTCTGTGTTACACAAATAACACACAAGGAGATCGACGATGCGAAACTGGACGATGGCGATTGCGCCGCTGGCGATCATGCTGACCGCTTCGGGCTGCGGTGCCGAGGTGACGAGCGGGAGCAAGGATGGCAAGCGGACCGTCGAGGCCGGGCCAGCCACCACGCAGGCCTTCGATCTCAAGGGCTTCACCGGCGTCAAGGTCGCAGGCCCCGATGACGTTACCATTCGGCAGGGCGATGCTTTCTCTATCAGCGCGAAGGGCCCGCAAAGCGAGCTCGACGAGCTGGAAATCAAGCTCGACGGATCGATGCTCTCGATCGGCCGCAAGCGCGAGGGTTTCAGCTTCAGCCGCCACGACAGCGACGGGGTCGAAATCAGCATCACGATGCCCAAGCTCGACACGCTCCGGCTGACTGGCTCGGGGTCGATCGATGCCGACACCCTCGATGCCGATGCGGCCAAGCTGGACGTCACCGGATCGGGCGATCTGAAGCTTGGCAAGCTGACCGCGAAGAGCGCCGATCTGGGCGTCTCCGGCTCGGGTAATATCGAGGTCAAGGGCGGCGCGATCGCGACGGGCGATTTCGGTGTCACCGGGTCGGGCGATATCGATGCCGAAGGGCTGGTGGCTCAGACCCTGGCGGTGTCGATCACCGGATCGGGCGACGTCGACGCCCACGCGACCACGAGCGCCGATATCAAGATTCTCGGATCGGGCGATGCGACGATCGGCGGTGGCGGCAAATGCTCGACGAAGGCGATGGGATCGGGAACCGCCACCTGTAAATGATGCCATGCTGGCGCCGCCGCCGCGAACGCGGTAAGGCGGCGCCATGACCAGCACCCCGCGCTTGGCCGCCACTCTGGCCGCTGCCCTGCTTTTGTCCGGACCCGCAACAGCGGCGGAGAAAAGGTTCGGCCTCACCGGCTTCGAGGCGATCGAGGTTACCGCCGATGTCGATGTCGAGGTAGTGAACCGGGCGCCGGTGAGTGCGGTGGCGACCGGGCCTTCCGATGCGCTCGACCGGTTGACGCTCGAAACGCGCGACGGGCGGCTTGTGATCGGCGAAAAAAAATATGCAGGCGACCAGACTCGCCGCGCCCCGCCCGGCGCGGTCACGATCCGCGTCAATGCCGCGAACCTCCGCTCGGCGACGCTCGCGGGCGCGGGATCGCTGCGGATCGACCAGCTCAAGGGCGCCCGCGTGACGATCGGGCTGCGCGGTCCGGGGCAGATCGGCGTCGGTGCGATCGCGGCCGACCAGCTGAACGTCGCGATGCTCGGCAATGGTACGATGACGCTGGCGGGGAAGGCCAAGCAGGGACAGCTCAACCTGTCGGGGGCGGGCGTGGTCGATGCGGGCAAGCTCGCGATCGACGACCTGATCAGCGACAGCGAGGGCGCGGGCGACCATAGCTTCAACGCGGTAAAGACCGCCGCGGTCACCGCGCGCGGGGTCGGCAGGGTGGTCGTGCTCGGCCGCCCGGCCTGTACGGTCCGCAACCTCGGCTCCGGATCGGTGACCTGCGGATCGGGAAAATAGGGTTGATCGGGACTCTGATCGATCGGATCGACGCCATGCATGCGACCGCGGGGTTGCTGGTGGGCATTCTGGTGGGACTGACGGGCGTCGGGGGCGGATCGCTGATGACGCCGCTGCTGGTGCTGATGTTCGGCGTGAACCCCAAGACCGCTGTCGGCACCGACCTGCTGTTTGCCGCGATTACCAAGACGGTAGGAAGCACGGTCCATGGCTGGCGCGACACGGTCGACTGGCATATTTTTCGCCGGCTTGCCGCGGGGTCGATCCCGGCCGCGCTGCTTTCGGTCGTCGCGTTACAGGGGCTCGGCGAGATCGG
>JAEWIL010000105.1 GCA_023387085.1 Pseudomonadota bacterium
GCCTCGGCCGAGGCAACACGCGGATCGGCGAGCGGCGATCTCGGCGCCGCCGAAGCCGTCGTGCGCGGCCCGACGATCGCCCCCGCCCCCGATGTCGCGGCGGCACAGGCGCGGCTCGACAAGGCGCGGCTCGACCTCGAACGCACGGTCATCCGCGCGCCGGTCGACGGCGTCGTCACCAACCGGCAGGTGCAGGTGGGCCAGCGGATTGCGGCGGGCGCGCCGATCATGATTATCGTTCCGGTCGCGACCGCCTATGTCGATGCCAATTTCAAGGAAAGCCAGTTCAAGCGCATACGCATCGGCCAGCCGGTCGAACTGACCTCCGACTATTATGGCAGCGATGTCGTCTACCGCGGCAAGGTCATCGGCATCGCCGGCGGCACCGGCGCCGCCTTTTCGCTGATCCCGGCGCAGAATGCGACGGGCAACTGGGTGAAGGTCGTGCAGCGCCTGCCGGTCCGGATCGCGCTCGACCCGAGAGACCTGAAGGCGCATCCGCTGCGCGTCGGGCTGTCGATGGAAGCGACGATCGACACGCGCGGGAATTGAACTGACCGATGGCCAGCGCCGCTGCCCCCGCTTCCGCCATCCCGGCCGAGCCGCAACCACTCACCGGTGCGCGGCTGATCGTCGCGGCCTTCGCGCTCGCGCTCGCCAATTTCGTCGTCGTGCTCGACACGACGATCGCCAATGTGTCGGTGCCGCATATCGCGGGGGGCCTCGCGGTCTCGCCAACCCAGGGAACATGGGTGATCACCAGCTATGCGGTCGCCGACGCGATCAGCGTGCCGCTCACCGGCTGGCTCGCGATGCGCTTCGGCACCGTGCGCTGGTTCATGATCTCGATCATCGGTTTCGGCCTCTTCTCTTTCCTGTGCGGCGTTTCGCGTACGCTCGACGCGCTGGTGCTCTTCCGCGTTCTGCAGGGTCTCTCCGGCGGTCCGCTGATGCCGCTGTCGCAGATTTTGCTGCTGCGCATCTTTCCAAAGGAAAAGGCGGGGCTCGGACTGGCGATCTGGGCCATGACAACGACGACCGCGCCGATCCTCGGCCCGATCCTCGGCGGCACGATCAGCGACAATTGGAGCTGGCCGTGGATCTTCTTCATCAACCTGCCCGTCGTCGCGATCTGCGCCTTCGGCGTGTTCAATCTGCTGACGCCGTTCGAAACGAAACGGGCCAAGGCGCGCATCGATGTCGTGGGCCTGATCCTGCTGGTCGTTTCGGTCGGCGCGTTCCAGATCATGCTCGACACCGGTCGCGAGCATGACTGGTTCGGATCGACGTGGATCGTCGGGCTAGCGATTGTCGCCGCGATCAGCTTTGCCGCCTTCGTGATATGGGAGCTCACCGACGCCAATCCGGTCGTGAACCTGCGCATCTTCCGTTTCCGCGGCTTTACCTTCGCCACCATGGCGATCTCGCTCGGCTTCGGGGCCTTTTTTGCGCAGGTCGTGCTGACACCTCTTTGGCTGCAACAGGTCGCGGGCTACACGGCGACCGAGACGGGCTTTATCGTCGCGTGGCTCGGCGTGTTCGCGGTACTGTTGTCGCCGGTCGCTGCGGGGCTGATGACCAAGGTCGATGTTCGCATCACCATTTCGGGCGGCATCCTGTGGATGGCGTTCATGTCCATCCTGCGCGCGAGCTGGAACGCCGACGTCGGCTATTGGACGCTGGCGTTGCCGCATATCCTGCAGGGGATCGGCATGCCCTTCTTCTTCGTCGGCCTGACCGCGCTCGCGCTGAGTTCGGTCCCCGCGCAGCACCAGACATCGGCGGCGGGCCTCATGAGCTTCCTGCGGACATTATGCGGTGCAATCGGCACGGCGATCGCCACGACCGCGTGGGACGATGCGAGCCGGACGTCCCGGTCGGAACTGGTGTCGTCGCTCAACAATCCCGAGGCGGCGATGACCTCGCTCCAAAATGCCGGGCTGACGCTCGAGCAGGCGCGCGGCGTCATCGAGCGGCTGGTCGACGTACAGGCCTCGACGCTCGGGGTGCTCCACCTGTTCCTTGCCGCGGGCGTCGTCTTCGTGATCGCCGCGATATCGGTCTGGTTCGCGCCACGGCCGAAGCAGATTTCGATGGGCGGCGGGCACTAGCTGCTATTTGGCGAAAAGCTGGCTCAAATCGGCGAAGGCCTTGAATTCGAGCGCATTGCCGGCGGGATCGAGGAAGAACATCGTCGATTGCTCGCCCGGCTGACCCGCGAACCGGGTGTGCGGCTCGATGACGAAGTCGACGCCTTGGCCTGTCAACCGTTCGGCGAGCGCGTGCCATTGTTCGGGCGGCAGCACGACACCGAAATGCGGCACCGGCACGTCATGACCGTCGACCGGATTATGCTCGGCCGATGCGCGCGGTGCGTCGACACGGTGGGCGACGATCTGGTGGCCGTAAAGGTCGAAATCGATCCAGTCGGCAGCGCTCCGTCCCTCGGGACAGCCGAGAACGCTGCCGTAGAAGTGGCGCGCGGCGGCCAGATCGTCGACGGGGAAGGCGATGTGAAAGGGTGCGATTTCGGACATCGGACGATCTTGCCGCAAGCGGCGCCGTAACGCCAGTCCGCCTCTTGGGCTGGCGTCGATGCCGTGCTAGGGGCGCGCGATGCTGACAATCAACGGAATCACCGTACGCCTTGGCGGGCGCACCATCCTCGAACGCGCCACCGCGAGCCTGCCGGCGAAAAGCCGCGTCGGGCTGATCGGGCGCAACGGTGCGGGCAAGTCGACGCTGATGAAGGTGATGATCGGCCAGCTTGAGGCCGACGAGGGCAGCATCGACATGCCGCGCAAGACGCGTGTCGGCTATATCGCGCAGGAAGCGCCCAGCGGCACCGCAACGCCGTTCGATACCGTTCTCGCCGCCGATACCGAGCGCGCCGAACTACTCGAGGCGTCGGAGACCGAGCAGGACCCCGACAAGCTTGGCGATATCCACGAACGGCTGATCGCGATCGATGCCTATACCGCGCCGGCGCGCGCCGCGCGCATCCTGATCGGGCTCGGTTTCGACGAGGATATGCAGGCGCAGCCGCTCGACAGTTTCTCGGGCGGGTGGAAGATGCGCGTTGCGCTCGCGGCGCTGCTGTTCTCCGAACCCGATTTGCTGCTGCTCGATGAACCCTCGAACCACCTCGACCTCGAGGCGACGCTATGGCTCGAAAACTTCCTCCGCGCCTATCCGGGGCAGCTTGTGGTGATCAGCCACGAGCGCGACCTGCTCAACAATGTCGTCGATAATATCCTCCACCTCGAAGGCGGCAAGGTGACGCTTTACGCGGGCGGCTATGACGCGTTCGAGCGCCAGCGCGCCGAACGCGCGGCGCAGCTCGCGGCGGCGAAAGCGTCGCAGGACGCCCAGCGCGCCAAACTGCAGGATTATATCGCGCGTAACAGCGCCCGCGCCTCGACCGCGAAGCAGGCGCAGTCGCGCGCCAAGCTGCTCGCCAAGATGCAGCCGATCGCCGCGCTCGCCGAGGACCAGACGCTGGCGTTCGATTTCCCGAGCCCCGACGAACTGAAGCCGCCGCTGATCACGCTCGATCTTGCGAGTGTGGGCTATGCCGACCGGCCGGTGTTGCAGCGGCTGAACCTGCGCATCGATCCCGACGACCGGATCGCGCTGCTCGGCCGCAACGGCAATGGCAAGACCACGCTGGCGCGCCTGCTCGCGGCGCAGCTCGCACCGATGGCCGGCGCGATGGCGGCGTCGGGCAAGATGCGCGTCGGCTATTTTACCCAATATCAGGTCGAGGAACTCGACGGCAGCGATACGCCGCTCGCGCACATGACGCGCGTGATGGAGGGTAAGACGCAGGCCGCGATCCGCGCCCAGCTCGGCCGCTTCGGCTTTTCGGGCAACAAGGCGACGACCGAGGTGAAAAAGCTGTCGGGCGGCGAACGCGCGCGGCTCGCACTTGCGCTGATCACGCGCGACGCACCGCACCTCCTCATCCTCGACGAACCGACCAACCACCTCGATGTCGATGCGCGCGAGGCGCTGGTGCAGGCGCTCAATGATTTCGATGGCGCCGTCGTTCTTGTCAGCCACGACCGTCACATGCTCGAACTCACCGCCGACCGGCTCGTGCTCGTCGATGACGGTACCGCGCGCGAATATTCGGGCAGCATGGACGATTATGTCGACCTGATCCTCGGCCGCGCAACGGGCAAAGGGGGGGCGCCCAGGGAAAAGATGTCGAAGGCCGACAAGAAGGAAGACCGCAAGGCCGCCGCCGCGGCGCGCGAGGCAGCCGCGAAGATCAAGAAAGAGGTCTCGGATGCCGAGGCCGATCTGGCGAAATATCAGGTCATTCTCTCTGCGATCGATCGCGCGATGTTCGATCCGCAGAGCGCGGCCAACGAATATAAAGGCCTGACGATGAGCGAATTGTCGCAGCGGCGCGGCAAGATCGTTGCGGCGCAGGAAGCGGCCGAAGCGCGCTGGCTGGCGGCGAGCGAAGCGCTGGAGGCGTTCGAGAGCGCCGTCGCATAGATCGTCCGCCGCGACATCGTCACCCCGGACTTGATCCGGGGCCCAGACATCGAAGCTGCCATGGATGCCGGATCAAGTCCGGCATGACGAAGTTGTGGTGGGCTCACTCGCATTGACTCCACCGTCCCATTCCATCATAATAGTTTCAATTGAAACTAGATGGGAGCGCGGCATGGCCGACCTTTTCGATAATCCGCTGGGCCTCGATGGCTTCGAATTCGTCGAGTTCTCGGCACCCGAGAAGGGCATTCTCGAACCCGTTTTCGAACGCATGGGCTTCACCTTGATCGCGCGCCACCGCTCGAAAGACGTGCAGCTTTGGCGCCAGGGCGGCATCAATCTGATCGCCAATTACGAGCCCAGATCGCCCGCCGCCTATTTCGCCGCGGAGCACGGCCCATCGGCGTGCGGCATGGGCTGGCGCGTCCGCGACGCGTCCAAGGCCTATGCCGAAGCGGTCGCGCGCGGCGCCGAGCCGGTCGAGGTCACCCCGGGCCCGATGGAACTCCGCCTCCCCGCGATCCGCGGCATCGGCGGTTCGATCATCTATCTGATCGACCGCTACGGCGACGACCTCAGCATCTACGATATCGACTTCGTCTATGAAGAGGGCGTCGATCGCCACCCTGTCGGCGCGGGGATGAAGCTGATCGATCATCTGACGCACAATGTCTACGGCGGGCGGATGGCGCATTGGGCCGCCTTTTACGAGCGGATCGCGGGCTTTCGCGAAATCCGCTATTTCGACATCAAGGGCGAATATACCGGCCTGACGTCCAAGGCGATGACCGCGCCCGACGGCAAGATCCGTATCCCGCTCAACGAGGAAGGCGCGGGGGGCAAAGGGCAGATCGAGGAATATTTGCGCGCCTATAATGGCGAGGGCATCCAGCATATTGCCTTTGCGTGTGATGACCTCTACGCCGCATGGGACAAGCTGAAAGCGCTCGGCAACCCCTTCGCTCCGTCGCCGCCGGCGACCTATTACGAGATGCTCGACGAGCGGCTGCCCGGGCACGGCGAGCCGGTCGAGGCGCTGCAATCGCGTGGCATCCTGCTCGACGGATCGACCGAGGACGGCGACCCGCGCCTGCTGCTCCAGATTTTCGGCCAGACCGTCATCGGCCCGGTCTTCTTCGAATTCATCCAGCGCAAGAAGGATGAAGGCTTCGGCGAAGGCAATTTCACCGCGCTGTTCAAATCGATGGAAATGGACCAGATTCGCCGCGGTGCTTTGAATGTCGAGGAACCCGCCGAATGACGAGCCCGATCAAATTGGGGGGCGTTCACCACGCTGCCTATCGCTGCAAGGATGCGAAGGAGACGGTCGATTGGTACGAGCGCATGCTCGGCATGACCTATACGACCGCCTTTGCCGAGGATCATGTGCCGTCGACCGGTGAATATGACCCCTATATGCACGTCTTCCTCGACGCGGGGAACGGCAACATCCTCGCCTTCTTCGAGCTGCCCAACCAGCCCGTCATGGGGCGCGACGAAAATACCCCTGCGTGGGTCCAGCATCTTGCGTTCAAGGTCGGCAGCTTCGATGAACTGGTCGCCGCCAAAGCGCATCTCGAAAGCGAAGGCGTCGACGTGCTAGGCCCGACGCATCACGGCATCTTCAAGTCGATCTATTTCTTCGACCCCAACGGCCACCGCGTCGAACTCGCGTGCGACATCGGCACCGCCGAACAATATGCCGAACTGAAACGCGTCGCGCCGCTGATGCTCGAGGAATGGAGCCAGACGAAAAAGGCGCCGCGGCATGCCGACTGGCTTCATACGATGGCGAACGAATAAGCTCGTCATTGCGAGGAGCCTAGCGACGAAGCAAGCTCCGGCTATCGGAACTGCGCGCACCCTATAGCTGGCGATTGCTTCGCTTTGCTGGCAATGACGGAGGATATTACTTCCGGTCCAGCCCGATGCTTTCCAGCGTCGCACCGCTGCACTTGTCGGCTTCCTTGGTCTTGCCGTCGCCCGACAGCGCGCTGATCGCGAGGAAGCCGGCGACCACCGCAACGATGAAGGCACCCGCGACCCATACCAGATATTTGTCGATGAACGCCTTGATCGGCGCCCCGAACAGCCGGAACAGGATGCCCACGAGCATGAAGGAAAAGGCCCGGCTGGCGAGGCTTGCCCACAGGAAGGTCCAGAAGTTCATGTGGATGAAGCCGGCGGTGATCGTCAGCAGCTTGAACGGGATCGGCGTCGCGCCCTTGATCAGGATGATCTCGGCGCCATACTCCCGCAGGTAACAGGCGGCCGGCGGAAAGGCGTCGGTGAGACCGAGCACACCGAGCAGCCACAGCCCAACGCTCTCGTACAAAAAATGACCGATTCCATAGCCGAGCATCCCGCCCGCGACCGAGGCGAGCGTGCAGATAATCGCATAGCGCACCGCCTTCTTCGGATTGGCGAGGCACATCAATCCCAGCAGCGGGTGCGGCGGGATGGGAAAGAAGCTCGCCTCGACGAACGCGACCAGCGCCAGCCAGAACTCGGCGTGCGGATGCGCCGACTTCTCCATGGTCCAGTTGTAGAGCTTCTGGATCATGGACTTGTTGCGCGGCTTGGCGGTCATGCTGGTCCTTGTCGCCGGGTCAGGGTGACCACGGCCCTGCTATGCCGGTGACGAGGGGGGAAATAAAGCCCCCTCCGCTTACGCGGCTTAGTGGCGGAAATGCCGCATCCCGGTGAACACCATCGCCAGCCCCGCCTCGTTCGCCGCGGCGATCACCTCGTCGTCGCGGATCGAGCCGCCAGGCTGGATCACGCAGCTCGCGCCCGCCTCGACTGCCGCGAGCAGGCCGTCGGCGAAGGGGAAGAAGGCGTCGCTCGCCACCGCGCTGCCGACGGTGCGGGGCTCGGCCCAGCCATGGCTTTCAGCAGCCTCGCGCGCCTTCGCTGCTGCGATACGCGCGCTGTCACGGCGGTTCATCTGCCCGGCGCCGATGCCGGCGGTCGATCCGCCCTTGGCGTACACGATCGCGTTCGACTTCACATGCTTGGCGACCGTCCACGCGAAGAGCGCGTCGATCAGCTCTTCCTCGGTCGGCGCGCGGTCGGTCACGACCTTCAGATCATCGCGGGTGATGCGGCCATTGTCGCGACTCTGCGCCAGCCAGCCGCCCGCGATCGTCTTCATCATCAGTCCGCCGCGCGCCGGATCGGGCAGCTCGCCCGTCAGGAGCAGCCGGAGATTCTTCTTCTTCGCGAACACCGCGCGCGCGTCGGCGTCGGCGTCGGGGGCGCAGACGACTTCGGTGAAGATGCCGCTGATCAGTTCCGCCGTAGCGCCGTCGAGCGGCCGGTTGACCGCGATGATGCCGCCGAAGGCCGAGACATCGTCGCACTTCAGCGCCGCGTCGTAAGCCTCGGCGATCGTCGCCGCGCTTGCGACGCCGCAGGGATTCGCATGCTTGACGATGACGCAGGTCGGGTCGGCGTCACGGAATTCGGCAACGAGTTCGAGCGCGGCGTCGGCGTCGTTGATATTGTTATAGCTGAGTTCCTTGCCCTGCACCTGCTCGGCTTGCGCGATCCCGCGCGCGGCGGGGCCGGCGGGGAGATAGAGCGCGGCCTTCTGGTGCGGATTTTCGCCATAGCGCAGTTCGTTCGCGAGCTTCGCGGTGAGCGGCAGCGTGTCGGGGAAGGCCTTGCCCTGGTCGGCGAAGGCGAACCAGCTCGCGATCATTCCGTCGTAGGTGGCGGTATGGGCAAAGGCGGTCGCGGCGAGGCGCTTGCGCAGCGCGAGCGTGGTTGCGCCATTGTTGGCGTCCAGTTCGGCGATGACCGCGGCATAATCCTCGGGCTCGGTGACGATGCCGACGAAGGCATGGTTCTTGGCCGACGAGCGCACCATCGCCGGACCGCCGATGTCGATATTCTCGATGATCTCGTCGCGTGCCGCGCCCTTGGCGACGGTGGCCGCGAACGGGTAGAGGTTGACGACGACGAGGTCGATCGCGCCGATGCCATGTTCGTCCATCGATGCGACATGCGCCGCGTCGTTGCGCACCGCGAGGATGCCGCCATGGACGGTCGGGTGCAGCGTCTTGACGCGGCCGTCCATCATCTCGGGGAAGCCGGTGAGGTCGGCGACGTCGAGGACCGTATGTCCTGCGTCGCGCAGCGCCTTCGCAGTGCCGCCGGTCGAGACCAGCTCGACGCCGTGGCGGACGAGCGCCGTGGCAAGCTCGGCGAGCCCCGTCTTGTCGCTGACGGAGAGGAGCGCGCGGCGGACGGGAACGAGATCGGTCATCGGGAGGCGGCCTTTGCAGGATGGGAAAGACGCGGTCCCCCTAGGCGCCCCGGCCCGCTATCGCAAGCGGCGTCGGGCCAAAATGGCGCGATGCGTCCGCAAAGGGTGACCGGAGGCGCGCGGTCCGGACCACCCTCTGCGGGAAGGCGTCAGAACTTCACCCGCGCGCCGAACTTCATCGTCCACTTATACTGCTCGAACTGCAGCAGATTCTGGCGTGCGCCGACAGTGTTGTATGCATAATATTTCGCGTTGTTGATGTTCACCCACTCGTAAAAGACCTGGAAACGCTTGGTCACATCATATTTGGCCGACAGGTCGAGCTGGAAATGATTGTCGATCATCCGGTCTTCGGGTGCGTCGTCGCCGAGCTCGTCGAGATATTTGGAGCGATAGGTGCCCGCAAGGCGCAGCGAGACCGGCCCCTTCTCATAGCCGAGCGCGACGTTGAACGTATGCTTCGACGCCGCCGGCAGGTCGATCTTGCGAAGATCGGCGATGTCGCCGTCGATCGGCACCTTTCCGGTCGCGTCGGTGTAGGTATAGTTCGCCTGCACCAGCAGGCCGTCAAACGGCGAGGGGAGGAAGCGCAGCGCCTGCTGGTAGCTGAGCTCGAGCCCCCACACCTTGGCGCTGTCGCCGTTCATCGGGATCGTCGCCTCGTCATAGGCGATGCCCTGCCAGGTGCCCGGATCCCGATATTTCGCATCGACGATGAAATCCTTGATGTCCTTGTAGAAGACACCCGCCGACAGCGCGCCGTTGCCGGGGAGATAATATTCGACCCCGGCGTCGAAATTCCATGCGCGATAAGGCTTGAGGTCGGGATTGCCGAAATCGCCCTCGCGCTCGTCATCGTCGTTCTGCTCGATGGTGAAATGCGGCGCGAGCTTTGACAGCTTGGGCCGCACAAGGCTCTTGTATCCCGCGGCGCGCAGTACGAGATTTTGCTGCGGTTCCCAGCGGATCGTCAGGCTCGGCAGCCAGTCGCCATAGCTGCGCTTGAACCGGTTCGGCGTGACGCTGGCGATCGTGTCATCGTCGGCCGTCGTGCCGTCCGGCAACTCGCCGCCTTCTTCGACCGTGAGTACAGTGTTGGCGCGGATATCGTTCTTGGTGTGCTCATAACGAACGCCGCCGATCACGCGTAGCGTGGCGCTGTCCCAGCGGCCGAGCAGATAGCCGGCGGCGACGTCCTCGGTGACCGAATAATCGTCGAGGAGCGAATCGAGCACCGTATCGAATTCGTTGATCTCGAAGATGTCGCGGTTGGCGTTGAAGAACTGGCGGACGCCCCGTTTGTCGAGCACGGGCGCGATATCGATCAGGCGATAGGTCTGGTCGCCCACGAGGTCGGCCATCGTCAGGTCGCCATTTTCCCAATAGGTCGTTTCGAGATTGTAGCTCTTCTTGCGCCAGCGGCCCTTCACGCCCGCCTGGATCGTGAAGCTGCCGCTGTCGGTCGCGAATTCGCGGCCAAGGTCGAAGCGCGCGCCCCATTCGCGGTCGCGCGAGTCCGACAGGTCGGTGATCTGGATGGTGTCGAGATCATATTTCGACGGGTTATAGAAATCGGCGACAACATTGGCAGGACCGCCAACCGTATAGAGCGGCTTGCGCGGATCGGTCGTGTCGAGGCCGATTTCCAGTCCGTCTCCCTCGAATTTTCGTTCGAAGTTCGCGGGGTCGATCGATCCATTTTCGCGCTCGGTCGACTTGGCAAAACTCACCGAATATTTGGCGTGCCAGCCGCCCGTTGCTGTCTCGCCGCCGAGCACGAGACTGCGGATGCGCTGGCGCTCGAAGCGGTCCTTCAGCGAACGCTGGACCTTGATCTCGCCGTCTTCGTCTGGATCGGGGTTTGTATCGCTGAACAAAAGATTGTCGCTGGTGCCGGAAATGGCGCCGGCATCCTCCAGCTTCAGGCTCGTCTCGCGCCGATATTCCTGGTCGTCGAACTGGCTGTAGACGCCGCGCGCATAGAGATTGGTCGAGCTGCCGACGCGGAAATCGAAGTTGAGATTGGCCGACAGGCGCTTCCGTTCGACGTCATAGTCGCGGTAGTTGACCTCTTCGGGGAAGATCAGGCCGTCATCCTCGTCCCAGCCATCGGCCTCGATATTGTCGGTCTCGAACTTGCGCTGATAATAGGAAATGCCACCCGACACGCCGATCGTGTCGCCAAGGCGCTGCGAGAAATCGATGCTGCCTTTCGGGGTGAGTTTTTCCGACAGATCGTTGAAACTGCCCTCGATCTTCGCGGTCAGCAGATTCTTGCGACGCTCGAACGCGTTTGTCGTGTTGATCTCGATCGACGCGCCGATCGTGTCGGCGTCCATGTCGGGGGTCAGCGATTTCTTGACCTCGATCGATTCGATACTGTCGCTCGAAATCACGTCGAGGGCGACCGAGCGGACGTCGCTTTCGGGGGCGGGCAGCCGGACGCCGTTCACCGAGGTCGCGTTGAGTTCGGGGTCGAGGCCGCGAACCGAGACGAAGCGGCCTTCGCCCTGGTCGTTGAGGATGTTGATACCCGGCAGGCGGCGCAGCGATTCGGCGACATTCTGATCGGGGAATTGGCCGACCGCGTCGCGGGTCAGGACGCTTTCGACGCCGTCGGCGGCCTTCTGGCGCGACAGCGCGCTCGTCATGTTCGCCGACTGGCCGAGAACGAGAATCGTGCCGTCGGTCCCGAGGATCATGTTGGCCGTGACATTGCCGCTGTCGGTCACCGTGACGGTCTCGGTGCGCGGCTCGGCTCCGACATAGCGCGCTTCCAGCGTGTAGGTGCCGGCGGGCACATCGCCGAAGCGGAAGCTGCCGTCGCGGCCGGCCTCGGTCTCGCGATTGAGCTCGACGATGCGAACCTGCGCGCTTTGCAGCGCGCGCGTATTGCTCGCGTCGCTAACGGTGCCGACGATGTCGGAGGCGAAGGCTGTGCCGGGAAGCGCGGCGGCGAGCGAAAGGCAGGTGCCGAGCAGGATGCGCGAACGGACGGTGCGAAGCGATTGCATATGATCCCCCTGGAGAGTGCGGAAGATCGCCGGAGCAGATTTGCCTCCGGCGATTCGAGGGGACGAGTGGCAGCGCGTTGTGACCGCTGTGTTACGCGGCTGTCACACGAGTGAAACAGAGGGTAAGCGCTGTCAGAAACGGCCTGAAAACGGGCCGGAACTTTTCACCACAATTTTTGGCGGTGGCGTCAGCCGATATGCTTGAAGATCCAGCCGATGCTCGCGCCGCCCGCCGGCGCGGTGCCCGAGACGACGAGTTGCTCGGTCGGATGGGGGCGGCCGTCGCCGTCGACCCACAGGCTTTGCTCGATGTCGAGCGTGCCTTCGGAGGTGCGGAACTGCCAGAGCGGGCCACCCGCGATTCGAAGC
>JAEWIL010000158.1 GCA_023387085.1 Pseudomonadota bacterium
TTGCAGGACCATCGCACGCGCACTCGCATCGGCGCCCGGCGCCGGTTCGGCGGGTGATGCTGCCGGCGGTGCGTCGGCCGCTGGAGCGGCCGGGGCCTGCTGCGCCTGGGCAGCCACGCTGCTCGTCGCAATCGCCAGCCAGCCCGCCGCGCATAAGAATCTGTTCACGAACCTGCCCCCCAACAAGTTGTTATTTGTCGATCGTGACGTTCACCGATCCATCCGCCAGCGCCTCGCCCAGCTCGACAAAAAACACGCGCGCCCCCCCGGGCGGCACGACACCCATGCCGATCTCCGACCCGATCTGCGATGGCGTATAAGAACGGCTGAACGGCTGCCCCGCCGCGGTGGTCCCCGTGACGGTCCAGTTCGTCCGGCCGGCGGCGAAATAGCGATTGCCCTTGTTCTCGATCCGGACCTCGATGCCCTTTTCTTCGGTCGGCGCCGGGGCGGCGGGTGCCGCGGGATCGGCGGCGGGCTTGGCAGCCGTCTCCTCGGGAGCCATTTCCTCGATCGGCTTGCGAATGGTCGGCTTCGCCCAGCTCACCGCCGCATCGGGCTTCGCGCCGTCGGGCACGACGTTGACGAGCACGTTGAAGCGCATCACGAGCTGGATCTTCGAGACTGTAGGATCGAGCTTGACCGGAACCTGGCTGATCGCGGCATAATAGATTTCGGATTTCGAAAGCGGCTCGCTCGGCAGATACTGGACGCGGAAAATTTGCTGCGTCTTGGGCTGCATGACGACTTGCGGCGGGAACGCCAGGAATTTGTCGTCGGCGGGTTCCAGCTGCAATTCGCCGCTTTCGCTGATCACGCCGTGATACATGCGTATCTCGACCGGCAGTTCGCGATCTTCGGTATTGGTGAATTCGATGCGCGTTGCCGAATCGCGACCCGAGGTCGAAAGATCGACCGACATGGGCGTAACGCGTGCGGCATAGGTGGGCGCGCTCAGGGCGAGCGTCGCAGCAAGCAAGCCAAGTTTCACAGCAAGACGCACGGATGTCCCTCCCCCGAGGTAATGAAGTTGCGAACGAAGCTACGCGTGTTGACGCGTTTGAATGACTAATTCGCTAAAAAACAAGAGGGGGAACTGTGAAGTCCCCCCTCCCGTCTATTTCACGCTGTGGCGCGGACTCAGAGCGTAGTGACGGTGACCGTCACGGTGTCCTGATAGTTGCCAGCCAGCGGACGGAGGCCGCCTTGGCCGATCGCCGAAACCGAAGCGCGCATGTCGATCTGGCGATGGACAGCACCGCGGGTCGCCGTCGAGCAGCCGAGGCCGCTGACGCAACCGGGCTGCAGCAGACCGTTGCGATAGTTGACGGCGTTCACGACATAGTTAATCGTGTCCTTGAAGCCGGCGTCATCGCCCGGAGCGACCGAACGGTCCTGGTTCTTCAGAACGCCGTTGGTCTGCGAGAACGACATGCGGTTGTTCTCGTTGCAGCTCAGCCAGAAATCGCCGGCCGTTTCGGTGTCGAGCAGCGTGTTGATGAGCAGCGCGTTCGAACCGGCAGTGGTGTTGATCGAAATCTCACCGAGGTTGATGTCGTTGATGCCTTCCATGGTGCAGGTTTCCGGAATGCTCGCGTTGATATCGAAGCTTTCCGTGTCCGACGGAGCGGCCATAGCAGGCGTCGACAGGAGGGCCGCAGCAGCAGCCACAAAAGCAATCTTCTTCATTTGGAATTCCCCTCTAACGTATTGGTCAAGAGCTATCGGAAGCAAAATGGCGTGCTCCCACACACCGCGACCACTTCCAACCACCGAGGCGCTCGTCGAACGACTCGCCCCTCCCTGGCGGTTAACAGTTAGTTAACTCGGGATTTCCGGAAGGGCAAGCTGCGCGCCCGAAAATCTGGGAGGTGTTCCGTTTTGACACTGGAAAAGCACGATAAATTTCCGGAATATCCAAGTTTTTGATATTTAAGGAAAATATACTTCCATTTAAGCAGCGATATCCGGTGTCAACCTATCCGGCCAGCGCCGCGAAGACCTGCCGCGAATGATTGACTCATTTAAAATCAATATCTTACAGGAAATCGGACGGAAGCGTCGGATCGCGCGTGTTAACCGCGAATAGGGGCCTCAGGGGGCACCAGGGCCGTCTTCTAACGGAATGTTAAGTCCTGCTCACGCCAGTCGCGTGTCGATCGGCAGGCCGTTTTTCAACGTCAGGGTCACCGGCGTACGCTCGGCAATGTCGGCCATCCGCGCCTTCTGTTCCTCGTCGAGTCCGGCGATGGTCAGCGTTCGCGCGATGCGTTTTTCTTCTACGCCGTGGAGGCGCAGGCCAACCTCGAGCGATTCCATCGGCCAGCCCTTGCGGTCGGCATACATGCGCAGCGTGATCGCGGTGCAGGCGCCAAGGCTGGCGAGAAGCAGATCATAGGGCGCGAAGCCCGCGCCCTGCCCGCCGAGCGCGGGGGGCTCGTCGGCGACCAGTCCGCGGCCACCGACCTCGATCTCGGTGCGATAGCGATCCTGCCCGATCCGCGCGCTACCCTGTGCCATCGCCTTGCTCCCGTGCCTTGCGCGCTACCCGCGCCGTGGACAGGAATGCCGCGGCGATGCGAACGGCGCAAGCCGCTATGGCCGGCGCGAAACCCGCCCGCCCTCAGGACGGACGGGTCCCCCTTTGGCTCAAGCGGCGCGGCGTGCCGTCCACAATCCGAAACCCGCGATGATCGCATAGCAGATGAGCGGCACCGCCAGCGCGATGCGGATACTGCCGCTGAGGTCGGCGACCGTGCCGAAGAGATAGGGGACGATCGCGCCGCCGACGATTGCGGTGCACATAATGCCCGACCCCTGCGGCGTCTGCTCGCCCAGCCCCTCTGTCCCGAGGCTGAAGATCGTCGGAAACATCAGCGAATTGCAGAAGCCGACGAGGATCAGCGCCCAGCCGGACACCGCGCCGCTCGTCACCGCCGAAAGGAGGATCAGCGAAATCGCGCCCGCCGCAAAGATCGCGAGCACACGGCCCGGCTTCGCCAGCCGCAGGATGAAACCGCCGAGCAACCGGCCGACGAGCGCCCCCAGCCAGTAGATCGCGACCAGCTTGCCCGCGGCCCGTAGGTCGAGCGCCATCACGCTCGGTTCGCCGAGATAGGCGATCAGGTTCGACCCGATCGCCACTTCGGCGCCGACATAGGCAAAGAGGCACAGCGCGCCGAGCTGGACGCGGCGGTTGTGGGTGAGCAGGCCCCAGGTCCCCTCGAGCTTCACATCCTCGGCCCTGGCGCGGTCGAGCGCCGAACGGAACATCCAGAACAGCGCCGCGATGGCCAGCATCAGCACGCCGAGCCACATATAGGCGGTGCCGATCGACGCCCCCTCGGCAACGCGATAGGCCTGGATCTGCGCCTCGCTCGCGGTTTCGGCGTCGATCGGCTGCGAATCGCCGAGCAGGAAGGTCGCGCCGCCATAGACCATCAGGAACACACCGATCGAATTGAACGCCTGCGCGAAGGTCAGGCGGCTGTGCGACGTTTCGACCGGTCCCAGGGTCGTGATCGCGGGATTCATCGCAACCTGCAGAACCGTGATCCCCGCGCCGATGCAGAAGAGAGCGGCAAGAAAACCGGGATAGGATGCCGCGGCCGAGGCCGGAATGAAGAGGAAAGCCGCCGCCGCGACGATCGCGAAGCCGAGGACGAAGGTCCGGATATAACCGAGCTTCGACATGATGATGCCGGCGGGAATCGAAAAGGCGGCATAGGCGATGAAAAACGCCATCTGCACCAGATTCGCCTCGGCGTGCGTCAGGTGGAACATCGGCTTGAACTTGCCGACCAGCAGGTCGTTGATATTCGTCACCCCGCCGAGCAGGAAAAACACCGCAAAGGCGAGGATGAGCACCACCCGCGTGCTGCCGCCGCTCCTGCGTGCTTCATCATTCGCGTTCGGATCCGAACTCGTCGCAACATTCGGCGCCAAAGCCATTGCATCTCTCCCCATTATCTTATTGATGCCAGCCCATCTGCGGGTCTGGTCATTTTGCCACAGGCGGACAAGCCAGATTTTCACCGACCGCTTCGACATTCGTATTCACCAGCGTCAGCGCCAGCCCCTTGTCGCCGCTGATCGTCACGGGCGTATCCACCCGCGCCAGATCGGCGCCCGCGTCGGCAAAGCAGCGCAGCGGAATCTTGATCGTCGATACCCTGCCTGCGGGCGCGGCGCCGACGAGCGTCGACAGATCGACGCTGACCCCGCCGAACGCGAGCGTCGCCGGTCCCGCCGCGTCGACCCGCCAGTCGATGCGGAGCGCGAAGCTGTTGTTGAGCTGACGCGTCATGTCGGCGTTCGGGCCCGACAGGCGGAACAACGCCGGCCCGGCCCACACGAAGCTCTTGCCATCTTCTTGCGCCGCGACATCGACCGAGCGCGTCCGGAGCAGGCCCGAACTGCTGTCGACCGGTCCCGATTCGACCTGCCGCGATCCTCCTGCGTCGACGACCGACAGCGTCCATGGCGCCCGCGCGCGGCCGCCCGAGAAGAAATTCTCGACATTGAGCATGCTCGCAACGTCGATGCCGGGCTTTTCGGATAGCGTCGGCACCTTGCTTCTGTCGTTATAGGACAGGCCGTAACCGACCGCGAACTGCGGCTTTTCGACCGGCGAGCGCGCATCGGCGGGCCAGGCGAAGGGAAGCTTGCCGGTAAAGTCCCGCGCCGTCTTGCCGTCCTTGCCCGCGACGAGCACGTCGGCAACGCCCGCGCCCTGCGACCCTGGCAGCCAGGCCGCGACGAAGGCGTCGGCGGCATTGATTTCGGGATTGGTGAACATCGGCCGGCCCGACAGGAAGACCGCAACGACCGGAATCCCCGCCGCCTTCAGCTTCTTGAGCGTCGCGAGGTCCTTCGCCTCGGCGGGCTGATAATCGAGCGTCGGGACATCGCCCTGGAACTCGGCATAGGGATGCTCGCCGAACACCACGACCGCGACGTCGGGCTTTTCCTTATAGACGCCGTCGTCGGACAGCGTTGCGATGCCGCCGGCGTCGCGCACGGCCTTGTTCATCGCTTCCCAGATCGTCTGGCCGTTCGGGAAATCGTCGTGCGTCACGTCGGTGCCCTGCCAGCTGATCGTCCAGCCGCCCGACTGCATCGCCATGCTGTTCGCGCCGGGACCGGTAACGAGCACGCGCGCGCCGGCCTTGATCGGCAATACGCTGCCGTTGTTCTTCAAGAGCACGAGCGATTTCGCCACCGCTTCGCGCGCGATCGCCAGATGATCGGGCGCGCCGACGGCGGCGACATTGCCGCGATCGACATGCTCGACGTCGAACAGCCCGAGCTTGTATTTCACGCGCAGAATCCGCCGCACCGCGTCGTCGAGGCGCTCCTTGGTGATCCGGCCGTCCTTCGCCTCGGCAAGCGTAGCCTGATAGAGGCCTTTCCAGCTGTCGGGCGCCATGAACATGTCAAGCCCCGCCATGATCGATTGCGGGCAATCGGTGACGGTGCATCCCGCGACCTGCCCGTGGCCGTTCCAGTCGCCGACGACAAAGCCCTCGAATCCCATCTTGTCCTTGAGCGCGTCGGTTAGCAGCCCCTTGTTGCCGTGATTCTTGACCCCGTTCCAGCTCGAGAAGCTTGCCATCACCGTCAGCGCGCCGGCGTCGATCGCGGCGGGATAGCCCTGCGCGTGCTTCGCGACGAGTTCCACCTCGCCGATCTTCACGTCGCCCTGATCCTTGCCCTCGAAAGTGCCGCCATCGGCGAGGAAATGCTTGGCCGTCGCCGCGACATGCGTGCCATCGACCGGGCGTCCGGCGACGAGCGGGCCCTGGAGCCCCAGCACCATCGCCTTTGCATAGTCGGCGACGAGCTTCGGGTCGGACGAATAGCCTTCATAGCTCCGGCCCCAGCGCAGATCCTGCGGCACCGCGAGCGTCGGTGCGAACGTCCATTCGATGCCGCTGCCGGCAATCTCCGCCGCGGTCACCTGCCCGATCCGCTGGAGCAGTTCGGGGTCGCGCGCGGCGCCGAGCCCGATATTGTGCGGGAACAGCGTCGCGCCGGGGATATTGTTATGCCCGTGAACGGCATCGACGCCGAAGATGATCGGAATAGCGACGCCATTCGCTTGCGGCCGCAGCGATACCGCGCGGAAGTCACCGACGAGCTTCGCCCAATCCTCCGCAGTCGAACGTTCGTTGCCGTTGGGCCCGCTGTTGCCCCCCGCCAGGATCGAGCCGAGCGGATAGGTTTCGAGATCCTTCGGCGTGATGGTGCTGATGTCGGCCTGCACCAGCTGACCGACCTTCTGCTCGATCGTCATTTTCGCGATCAGCGCGTCGATGCGGGCTTCGGTCGCGGCATCTGTGATCGCTGCGGGGCTTTTCGCGGCGGGCCAGAGGTCGGGATGAACCTCGGCCGATGCGGCGGCTGGGGGCGTGCCGGGCGCCGCGATCTGCGCTACCGCTGCTCCGGCGGTTCCCGCCAGCAACAGCGCCGTTGCCATAGCTATCGTCGAGCGCCGCATTCCATCTCCCATCGCATTTTTATGTGAACGTTATCAAAATACCCTCTCGCACAGCGCTTTCTTGAAATCAAGACTCCTATCGGGAAGCGGCTCAGCGCGACCGCGGCATCGTCGCCAGCAGCAGCACCGCGATCCCCGCCAGCCCCGCCAACAGCAGGAACAGCCCATCGAAGCCGAAACCGGGAACGAGCGAAATCGTCAACCACGGCATGATGAGCGACGGGACGGTATTGGTGAGATTGAAAAGGCCAAGATCGCGCCCGCGATGTTGCGGGCGGGGGAGCACGCGCAGCATCTGCCCCGAATGCAGCGCCAGAAAAGCCGTCGTTACAATGCCGAACCACAGATAGGCGGCCTTGGCCGACGCCGCATCGTGCGCCAGCGCCATGGCGACGAGGCCCGCGGAAGACAGCGCCGCACAGACGACAAGCGGCGTGAACGGGCGGTCGTGGCGATCCGCCCAGCGACCTGCGAGCAACGCGACGGGCACCGCGATCGTCAGGGCGAGGCTGAAGATGCCTGCCTTTTCATTGTCGCCCATCGCTGGGTCGATCGAGCGGAACCAGAAATAAAGATAGGCGAACAGAGCCGCCTCGGCGATCTGGACGAGCAGCCGGGCCAGCCACATGCGCGTTGAGGGCCGCATCGTCGCGCCCGGTTCGACGCGCGACACGGGTGCCGTCAGTTCGGCAAAGGGTCGCGGCCGACCGAAGATCAATACCGGCAGGACGGCAGCCGCGACGAGTAGCGCGATCACCGACAGCCGGGACTCCATCGTCGCAAGCCCGGGCAGCGTGACCAGCGCTCCCGACCAGGCGCCAAGCGCAGGCGACAGGGCGAGCAGGCCGCCGAGAAGTCCCTTCTGCGCGTCGGGAACGACATCGCCGGCCCACGCCGACAGCGGGCCAAGGATCATGTTCAGCGACAATTGCCAGACCAGGATGAGGCCGATCAGCCCCGGCACATCGCGCGCCAGCGGCATCGCGAGCAGCAACAGGATCGTCAGCACGAGCCCGATCGACACCCACAGCCGGCGACTGCCGGTGCGGTCGCTGAGCCAGCCGAACAACAGGCCGCCGACACTGGCCGCGATGGCGCCGCAAAAGGTCAGGTAGCCGAGCCAGCGAACATCGTCGGCGCCGGCCAGATCGGCCATTCGCGCCGGCAACAACAGGGTCAGGAACGGGACATAGGCGATCGCCCCGCCTGCCGCGGCGAGCGCGTAGAGCAACAGGAAGCGCGTCGACTGGCGGTGCGGCGTCGCCGCCTCAAGCGCCATGTCGCGCCGTCGATCCGCGCTCGATCAGGCTGCCGCTGACGACCGTCGGCGCTTCGGGCCGTTTCTCGCCGCGCTGCGCCGCGATGATCAGTTCGACCGCGCGCGCCACCGTCGCCGACACGGGTTGGTCGACCGCGGTGAGCGGCGGCTGGCTGAAGCGGACGATCGGCGTGTTGTCGAAACTGACGATCGACAGGTCGCGAGGAACGTCGAACCCCATCTCGCGCGCGACCTCCAGCGTCGCGAGCGACATCTGGTCGTTGCTGGCGATGATCGCGCTCGGCGGATTGGCCCCGCCCAGCAACGCCCGCGCCCCGGCCTCGCCCGAAGCGTAGCTGAAATCGCCCTCGGCCAGCAGGCCTTCCGTGGGCAGCCCCGCCGCCGCCATCTCGGCCTTCCACCCGTCGATGCGCCAATGGCTGAGGTCATATTCGACCGACCCCGAGATGAAGCCGACGCGCGTGTGGCCAAGGTCGATCAGGTGCCGCGTCGCGCGCGCCGCCGAACCCTCGTCGTCCATTGTCAGCGCGATCCCCGCCTCGCCGCCGTGCGAGCCGATCCGTGCGAACGGAATCTTCTGGCCATGGAGCAGGTTGACGATAAGCGGATTGTCCGAATGCGGCGGCGTCAGGATCACGCCGTCGGGCTGCAGCGCCGCGATCGTCGCGCGCAACTCGCGCTCGACATGGTCGCTATGCGTATCGACCAGTTCGAAGATCATCCGATAGCCATATTCGGCACATTTCAGCATGCCGCCGAACAGCATCTGGTCGACCCAGTCGGTGCCCTGCCGCGCCTTCCAGTCGGCGATCGTGCGTTCGCGGTCGTTGATCGCGAGGATCAGATAGGAGCGCGATCCGCTCATCCGCTGCGCCGCGATCGACGGAACATAGCCGAGCTTGTCGATCGACGCCTGCACCCGTTCCTTCATTTCGGGACGGACATTGGGTTCGTTGTTGATGACGCGGCTGACCGTCTGCAGCGACACACCCGCGTCGGCCGCCACATGCTTGATCGTCACCGATTGCCGCCGGCGCCCCATCAGTCCGCTCCGTTCCCCACATCATCACGTCGGACCCTGCTAGCGTTGTCACCGCAGCATGGCCAGATGCGAACCCCGTCGATTTCCATATTTTTCGGCATGTTCACGCGGCTTGCGGCTCTGCCGCGCCGCAATAGCGCGCGACATAGGTCCGATGCTCGGGCAAGGTCGCGGCGGTACGCGCGACCGTTTCGCGCAGGCCCGCCATGAACCGTTCGAGTTCGTCGTCGGACAGCTTTTCGGCGATCGGATGCCAGCTTTGCGGGTCGATCCCCTGCCCCATCATCACCTGCACCCAGCTGTTCTCGGCGAATAATTCCTCATTCTTGCGAAACACGCGGCCGGTTTCGCGGAACAGCTCGATCTTCTGCTGCAGGCTGTCGGGCACCGGCATGGTCGCGACGTGGCGCCAGAACGGGCTGTCGCGGCGTTCGGTCGCCTTATAATGCAAGATTACGAAATCGCGGATCTGCTCGATATCCTGCCGCTGCTGCTGGTTGAATTCAATCGCGTCGCGCTCGCTGACGCGGCCATTGGGCATCAGCCGGATGAAGCGGAGGATCGCGCGCTGGATCAGATGGACCGTCGTCGCCTCGAGTGGTTCGACGAAACCGCCCGCCAGCCCGACGGCCACGCAATTGCGGACCCATTGCCGGCGCCGCACGCCGCCCTTGAACTTGATGTCGAACGCCTCGATCCGCGGCGTCCCGACGCTCGACATCAGCCGGTCATAGGCTGCGTCGCGCGACAGATAGCCGCTCGAATAGACGATCCCCGCGCCCATGCGATGCTGGAGCGGGATGCGCCATTGCCAGCCGGCGTCGTGCGCGATCGCCTGCGTATAGGGCATCGGCGGCCCCAGATGGTCCGATTGCACCGCGATTGCGCTGTCGTTCGGAAGCCAGTGGCCCCAATCCTCGAACCCGGCGTGAAGTGCGCCGTCGATCAGCAGGCCGCGAAATCCGGTGCAATCGACGAACATGTCGCCCTCGACACGCTGGTCTCCATCGAGCAGCAGCGCAGCGATATTGCCGGTCTCACCGTCGAGTTCGACCTTCTGAATCTTGCCCTCGATGCGCTTTGTACCGTCGGCTTCGGCGAGCTTGCGCAAGAATCGCCCATAGAGCGTCGCATCGACATGATAGGCATAGTTCATCCGGTCGTCGGGCAGATGCGCGAACTTGCCCTGCAGGCCCGCGACGAGTTCAAGGCAATAATCGTCGTAGCTGTGGGAATAGCCTTTCGCGCGCGCGGCGAGCCAGAAATGCTGGAAACCGGCGGACCAGTGATCCTTTCCCGACAGTCCGAAGCTGTGGAAATAGCTGTGTCCGTCATATTTCCAATTGTCGAACAATATGCCCAGTTTGAAGGTCGCCTGCGCCGCGCGCATGAAATCGGGTTCGGGGATTCCCAGGATACGGTTGAAATTGACGAGCGGCGGGATCGTCGATTCACCGACCCCGATCGTGCCGATCGCTTCGGATTCGACCAGCGTCAAATCGACCGTCCGGCCCATCGTGCGCGCGATTGCCGCGGCCATCATCCAGCCTGCGGTGCCGCCGCCCGCAATGACGACGCGGCGGCTTGGTGTGGCTTCACTCATCGGCTCAATGTCCTCAACAAAAAGGCGCGCAGCCGCCCGGCGCTTTCGGGGGTCAGCGGGGCGAGGATGCTGCGCGCGGCCTCGGGTATATGGTCGGTGACGCTGGCATCGGCGTCGAACACATAATGGTCGAACAGGTCGCGCCAGATCGCGCGATCTTCCGGCGGCAGGTCGCGGATCGCGAGGATCGCGTGATTGAGCGCCTCCTGCGGCTGGCCGAGCCAGACAGGAGTGCGCCGCCACCAGTAATTGACGAGGATGTTGAAGTCCGCGAGCCCTTCGACATGATGCCACCACATCGACGGAATGAAGATCGCGTCGCCGGGTTCGAGCTCGACCGTCTGCGCATGCGCCATCGCCTCGACGAACCGCGGATGCGCCGTAAGGTCGGGCGCGGCGAAATCGACCATGCTCACCGCGCGGCCCGCCGGGGTGTTGTCGATCGGCCCCAGATAGAGATTGCGGAACTGGTCGGGCGGAAACAGCGTGAAGCGCCTCCGCCCGACCGCGCAGCACGCGAGATTGTCGGGATAGTCGTTGTGCGCGGCGATCCGCGTGCGCGTGCCGATCCAGATGCTCTGCAGCGGATCGCGCGTCCCGAGGTCGACCCGATTGGCGTCGTCCAGCCCGTCGAAATGCGTCGGGATGTCGATCGAGGCGAGATAGACGGTGCGGATGTCACCGAGATCCTCGCCCTGATCGATCCCCGCGAAGATGTCGGCGAGCTTCCCCGTGCCGCTGCGGAAATTCATTGCCATACCGGCGTCGTAGAACAGCCGCCCGTCGTGCCCCGGCGGGCCGATCGATACCATGAAGGCGCGATCGCGCGCATGGTCCAGCAGATAGGCGCGGGCGTCGCGCGCCGACCGCTTTCCCGCCACGACAAGCGGCCAGTCAGTGACGAGCCCCCTCAGCACGAAGGGTTCGCGCGCCCCGTCGAGCAGGGCATCGAGCCCGCCTCCGCCGCGCCAGTCGCGCTCGGGCACACGCGCGATACAGTCGTAGATCGGCGCGTCCCGGTCAGCCATCGCGCTGCCGGCGGTTCTTGCGGTCGACGAGCGATTTGAGCTGTGCCAGCGACGCCACCGCCATGAAGATCGGCATCAGATGCCCCGCCGCGTGCAACGCACCGAGCGCGGCGGTATCGAGCGCGCGGAGCCGCGCCTCGTCGATGACATGGAAACCGACGAGCGAGTTGAGCGATCCGTCGTCGAGCGTCACCTCGAGCGTGAAGGGCTCGATCAGGTCGTGCTCCGCCAACGCGGCAAAAAAGGCGGCGCTTTCGCGATATCCTTCGTCGAGATCGCCCAGCTTGTCGGCTATCTCGTCGAGAAACGGCGTCGGTTGGCCGTCGGCATCGAACAGCCGGACACCCCGGTCGTCCCCGGCGCCATCGCCAGCAACGATACGCGGATGGGCAAGGTCGACATGCACCTGCGACGGGCCCTCAGGGTCCGCCGCCCGGCCGACGAGAAAGGGCTGGATCGCGAGCGACAGCGGCCGGTATCCCGCATCCCAGCCGGCGCGGCTCAAAAACAGATTCTCGCCCGTCTCGAAGCCGAGCAGCGCGACCGCGAAATAGCCCTCCTGCCCCGCCTCGCGGCGGAAGAGGATGGGGAAATGGCCCTGTATACGACGGAATTCGGTCGGAACGGTCAGCGTCGCCATCACCCCGTCGCCCAGATCAGCCCCCGCATCGACGCGCACGCGAAGGTCGCGGTGGGTGTTGCTGTCGAGGATGGCGTGGCTGCTCATTTGGGCTATGTCCTATACGGCGGCGGCAAGACGGTCGGCGGCAAGCGCGTCGAGATATGCGCGGTTGGTCGGCAGCCCGGCGGCAAGCGTACGCGCGCGCTGCCGCATCTCGGCGAGGGCCGCCATCGCACGATCGCTCGCGGGCCAGCCCGCAGGAACGGGAAAGCCCATGCCATAGAGAATATATTGATGGCTTTCGGCCGAGAATATCTCGTCGACATGGGGAAAATCCCACGCCGAGGGCGGCTGGCTGCGCCACAATTCGAGCATCTCCGCAAGATGCGGCGGGATATGTTCGGGGGCGCGATGCGCGCGCCAATAGGGCTCGTCGCGTCGGCTGAGCACATAATGGAGCTTCAGAAACTCGACGATGCGGTCCCAGCGATAGCGGAACAGCTTGTTGAAGCGGCCGGCATGGATATCCATCGCCGCGCGGTCGGCGGGAAAATTGTCGGTGAGCGCACGCAGCGACAGTTCGATCAGGACGATCGCCGACGCCTCGAGCGGCTCGATGAAGCCCGCCGCCAGCCCGATCGACACGCAATTCCGTTCCCAGAAGCGCGCACGGTGGCCGGTGCGGAAGCTGATATGCTTGAACGGCACGCCGAACGCCTTTGTCTCCGGCGTCGCGCCCGGCAATTCGCGCTCGATATAGGCGCGCAAGATCGCCTCGGCGCGGTCGGCGTCGATGAAGCGGCTCGAATAGACGCAGCCGATCCCGCGCCGCGACGGCAGACCGATGTCCCAGATCCAGCCCGCCTCGTGCGCGGTCGCGATCGTCTGCGACGCGATCGGGCTGCCCGGCGGCACCGGCACCTGCGACGCGATCGCGCGGTCGTTGAAGGCATGGTCGCTGCGGTCGACCCATTCGACATCGAGCGCGCCTTCGATCAACACGCCCTTGAAGCCGCTGCAATCGATGAACAGGTCGCCTTCCACCTCACGCCCGCTACGCGTCGTCAGCGCGGCGATGTCGCCATTATCGGCATGGCGGACGCCGGTCACATGGTCGAGGATGTGGGTGACGAGCGGGCTTTGCCTGGCATGCGACGCGAGCAGCGCGCCGAGTTTCTCGGTCGCGAAATGATAGGCATAGTTGGTGGCGCCCTGATAGCCGGGCATCGCGCGCTGGCGCGGCGCGAGATGGAGGTTGCACACCGCCGCCTGCGCGCTCATCGCTGCGGCGAAAGGCTGATCAGGCGCCGCCGCCTGCCAAGCCGCCAGCAGTTCGCCCGTCGGCACCGCGGGCGGGGTGGTGAAGGGATGAAGGAAGCTGTCACCCGGCGACCCGTCGACCCACCCATCGAACCGCGACGCCTGCTTGAACGCCCCGTCGCAGGCCGCGAGGAAGTCGCCCTCGTCCAGGCCGATCGTCGCGAGCGTCAAGCGGATTGTCGGCCAGGTGCCCTCGCCGACGCCGACGATCGGAACGTCGGGCGCCTCGATCACCGTGATCTCGAGCGGCCCGGCCTTCGCGCGACGCGAACAGGCGAGCATCAACGCCGCGAGCCACCCCGCGGTGCCGCCGCCCAGAATGACCACCCTCTCGACTTTTTGCGTCATTGGGAACGTTCCTAAGCCACTTGCCGTCGTCCGTCACGCAAAAGAGCCGCGCCCCAAGAGACGCGGCTCCCTTGCCGTCAGGCGGACCGGGGGAGGCCGCGCTTAGAAATTGAACCGGATGCCGGCGGCGTAGCGGGCGAAGCCGGGCGACACGAAGGTCACATTGTTGTTGCTCCGCATATGCGCGCGCCGTCCCTCGCCGGTCAGGTTGATCGCCTCGACGAAGGCAGTGAAGCCGGGGATGAACTCGTAGCTCGCGCTGGCGTCGAGCTGCCAATAAGCCTCGACATAGGTCGGGTTCGGCCCGGTGGACTGCAGGAATTTGTCGCGCCAGTTCCACGCGACACGCGCCTGCAGACCGTTTTTGTCGTAATAGGCGACCGCGTTGGCGCTGTCGCTGAGGCCGGTGAGCGCGAACTGCGGCACCGACGCCGGCTGCGTATTGTCGTACACTGCATCGCCGTTGACGATCGTATAATTCAGGATGACGCCGAAGCCGGTGTCCCAGAAAGCGTGCTGGAGCGCAAACTCCCAGCCGTTGAGCGACGCGGTCTGGTCGCTGTTGATCGGCTGCGTGATCTGGAAATTGAGCGCCGGATCCTCGGGCAGCGTATCGATCGTTCCGACATAGGTGCCGGGCCCGCCGCCGGTGATGTTCACTGAACCCGGATAATTGGCAAAGATATACTGCCGGATCTGGGTGACCGTCGCATTCTGCCCGAGTGCGGCAAGCGCCGCATTCCACCGCGGACCGCCGACCGGGGTCTTCAGCCCGAACGCCTGGGTATCGACGCGCGTGGTCGAGATGAAATTGCTGACGTCCTTGTGGAAATAGCCGACCGAAAAATAGCTACCGGGCGCGTAATACCATTCCGCCGACAAATCGATGTTCTTCGACTTGTAGGGGATCAGGCCCGGATTGCCCTGCGCGCCCGTGCCGCCGCCAACGCGGAACAGCGTGTCGAGCGTGCGCCCGCCCTGCATGTTGGCATAGTCGGCGCGGGTGATCGTGTGACTGTACGATGCGCGCAGCTTGATGTCGTCCATCGGCGAGATGTCGAGATCGAACGACGGCAGCCAGTTCTCGTACGATCCCTTGAAGCGCGTGAAGTCGCTGTCGCCCGAGAAGATGATGTTAAATTCATTGTCACCGACCCAGCGCGTCCCAGTCGGCACCGGGACGAGCGCGGCCGACGAGATGTCGGTCGTCTCGTAGCGGACACCCGCGACGAAATGCGCCGGATTGTCGAACAGGTCGAACTTGGTCGCGACCTGCAGATAAGGCGCCAGCGTCTTTTCGGTGATGCGCCGGTCGGTATTGTATGTGGCGATGCAGGTGCCGGGGATTGCCTGCGATCCCGTCTGCGGATTGCTGCACGTACCGTACAGCCCCTCGATCAGGTCGGCCATCCGCTCGAAATCGAACTTGTAGAAGCTCTGGATCATTCCCGGCTGTGCGAGGCCCGGGAATTTGTCGGGCAGCGTCTCAAGCTCGAAGATGTCGTCGGGAATATCCGACGCCGGACCTGCGCCGCCCCAGGTGTCGTTCTGGATCGTCCCGAACGCCGAGCGGACATTGTTCTCGACATAGGAAACGCCGAAATCGATGCTGTCCAGGAAGCCGCCCTCATGATCGTAGCGGCCGTGCAACTGGACCTGATTGATCTCGTCGCGGAAATAGGCAGCGCGGAATGCGTTGCCCGTCGGCTGGATCAACGCCGCGTTCAGCGGATCGATGCCGGGATACATCTCGTACGACAGCACCGGCAGGTCGTTCTCGAAATTGATCGACTGGTTCCGGATTCCGAAGATCGCGTTGCCGACCGACATGCTCGACCCGAACCGGTTCACCGGCTTGACCACGGCGGTCGAGTGGTGTGCGTCGAGGTCGATGGTGACGCCATTGTCGCCATGCCAGACGAGGTTGAAACCGAGCGACCGGTTTTCGGCGCGGTTGTCGCTGAGCGCGCCGCTGTACGACAGATCCTTGCCGCTGTTCAGCGCCGTCTCGCTCGGCGGCGCGCCCGGCGCCGCGAAATGCTCGGAATAGAAGATCGGACCGGCCACCGGGCCGTCGGTCCATGCGCTCGACGTGTCTTCATGGTTGAACCAGATGCCGACATTGCTGTTCCGCGTCTGCACCGTGTTGCGCGAATAGGTGTAATCGAGCGTCGCGGTCAGCTGGTCGGTCGGGCGGAATTGCAGCACCGCCTGCCCGTTGATCCGCTCGCGGTTGATATCATTGAGGTCGTAGGACGCATTCTGCGGGACCTGATAGACATCGTCGGGACCGGGGCGGTTGGTGATGTTCGCAAAACGCGGGTCGCCCGGAAAGGCGAGCCCGCCCCACATATTTTCTTCCGAACCAAGATAGCCATCGCGCCAGCCGACATTGGCCTTGTTCTCGCTCGACTTGCGCTTCTGGTACGAGCCGGTGATCAGGATGCCGATCGTGTCGTCGGCGAAGGTCGTGCTGAAGATGCCCGAGATTTCGGGCGTGATCGGATGGCCTTCGTTGCGCGAAGTGTCATAGACGCCCTTGACCGACAGGCTGCCGTACATGCCCGGTTTGTCGAGCGGACGCGGGGTGCGAATGTTGATCGTCGATCCGATACCGCCCGATTCGATCGTCGCGCGACCGCTCTTGTAAACCTCGACCGCTGCGACGCCTTCGGATGCGAGGTTGGCGAAATCGAACGAGCGCGACGAGGGTGCGCTGCCGCCGTCGCCAATGATCGCGGTCGGCATCTGGCGGCCGTTCAGCGTGACGAGGTTGAATTCGGGACCGAAGCCGCGGACGGTGACGGTGGAGCCTTCGCCGTTCGAGCGGTCGATAGAGACACCCGTGATACGCTGAAGCGATTCAGCGAGGTTGGTGTCGGGGAATTTGCCAATGTCTTCGGAAGAGATTGCGTCGACGACACCCAGTGCATCGCGCTTGATGGCGGTCGCGGACTCAAGGCTGGCGCGGATGCCGGTGACGACGATCTCGTCGCCGCCGCTCACGCTATCCGCCGGCGCTTCCTGCGCCATCGCGGCCTGCGCGGCCCCCATCAGCGACAGCGCCGAGGTGCTGACGAGCAATTTGGCGAGCCAAAGCTTGTGCGAAGCCTGCATCCGTACCCTCCCGTTTAAGCCGCTCTGAGTGACGGCATTTCAATGTGAACGTTCACCTAAATGATAACGTTCCCTTTGTCAATTCACTCGGCTCTTCGCCTTGCCTCGAACACTGCGATTGCACCAGCGTTGCCCACCCCCGTCAAGGCTTGCCAGCGCCCCGTCGAATGCCGAGCATGATGTTAAATTATATATGTTTTTTCGAAAGTTCTGGCATAAAATAGCTCGCTCACTGCAGCGCCCGATGCCCGTCGTCATCGCTTTTCGATTACGAATGCAACGCCCGTACGGCGGCTTGCTCGAAGTTCCCCGACGCGGTTGTGGTCACCGCCCCCTAGCTCAACGGGCCCGTTCCGTCGATATGCGTCCCCTAGACAGCGGTCGCCATCGCTCGGCAACCTCCACAGTTTCCCATAGTCCCGGACCGACAAAAAGCAGCGCGCTTCCTGCGCTGCCACAGAGGAACAGGATCGCGGCGAGCAGCATCATGATGGACGAGGTGTCACGCGCCGGCGTGGCGAGCGCTATCTGATGGAGCCGCCCCGCGACCGAGAAGCCGATGCCGAGCAATGCGGCCCCGCCCGACCGAAGGCCAAGATTGGCTGAAAGGTTCTCATGCCACTGTTTCATATAGGACCTCCACAGGAGGTCTTTCACCTACGCATGGCCGCGTAGGAATTCGAGAGCGGGAAAGCCCATAGCGCATTGAGATTGCATATGATCGGCTGGATCAGCAACACGGTCCCCCTTGATCTCGACCATCAATCCTTGCCCGTATCCATCTCAGAACCAGGTCGTTCACCTTCAGCGCCAGCTCTGTCGATCGATGGCGCCGATTTGCTCCGATAATATCGTGGGTGGATGCGTCGCGATTTGGCGGCACGAAAAGTACCCCAATTAGACCAATTACCCAAAGCCGGGGCAAGCGAGGCCATCGTGGACAGCCGGAAATTAGCCAAAAATATCAGAAAACATGGATTTTAAGCTGTTCGTGACCGCTCACGAACAGGATTTGGAGCCGAGCCGGAATCGAATAAATTAAATTTTCTGATTTAATTACAATGTGTTGTTCTGTTACCCGTGGCATGGGTGCCCCCAATTGGGCCCCGAGAATTTTTTCCTTCAAAAGCAATCGAACCGCCTCCCGATGAGCATCGGCTGCAGTAATTGCTCAATCCTGCTCCCAACGCGCAGCAGCAGCGGAAGAAGGTTGGCGGCAATTCGCCGTAGATGTCGCTCAAGAAAACTAGCCCTGCCTTGCCATTACGCAAACCCACGCACGGAAAGCCCCCGCACCGCAGAAGCGGTGCGGGGCGGAGACTCG
>JAEWIL010000254.1 GCA_023387085.1 Pseudomonadota bacterium
GGCGCGGAACGCCGCGCCAGCCCGGGTATGTCGCTGGAGATCCCACGACCAGCCTTTGGCAGCAGGTGGTTGAAACGGTGCCGGCCGCGACGCCGCCGGTTGAAGCGGCGCCCGTTGAGACGCCATCTCAGCCGGTGCTTCTGGCCGAGCCGACGCCCCCGAAACCACAGCCGAGCGGCGAGGGACCGGTCTGATGGTCGCGTCGGTATCTGTGCTGACCAGCTCGGCGCAGGCGAGCAGCTATTATGAGGCCGACGATTATTACGCCGACGGCGGGCTGTCGCCGTCCGAATGGCATGGGAAGGGCGCCGAGGAGCTTGGGCTATCGGGTGACGTCGATCGCGATACCTTTCGGGAATTGCTCGAAGGGAAGGTCGCGGGCCAGCAACTCGGCACGGTCCGAGACGGCCAGCTTGAACACCGCCCCGGCTGGGACGTGACGCTGAGTGCGCCCAAGTCGGTGTCGATCATGGCCGAGATTGGGGGCGACCGGCGGTTGATCGAGGCACATGGACAGGCGGTGAAGACGGCGCTCGCGCATGTCGAGGCGCATATGGCCGCGACCCGCGTCCGGTACGGCGGCAGCGTGACCCGCGAAGCGACGGGCAATCTTGTTGTCGCCAGCTTTCAGCATGGGACCAGCCGGGCGCAGGACCCGCAGCTTCACACCCATAATGTGATCATGAACGCGACGCAGAGCGAGGATGGATCGTGGCGCAGCCTGGAGCCGCGCGCCATCTATCAGCTCCAGAAGCAGATCGGCGCCATCTACCGGCAGGAGCTGGCCTTGAAGGTCCGCGAACTCGGCTATGAGATTGCGCCGGGCAAGGAGTCGATGTTCGAGATCAACGGCGTCTCGGCAGAGGTGATGGCGGCATTCAGCACGCGCAGCGCCGAGATCGAGGCGGCGCTCGGCGAGCGCGGCACGTCGCGCGAAGAGGCCAGCGCCGCCGAAAAGCAGGTTGCCGCGCTCGACACGCGGCAGGCGAAGGGTGCGGCCGACCATGGCGCGCTGGTCGCCGACTGGCGCGAGACCGCCGACCGGGCGGGGTTCGATGCCGAGGCGCGGCTGGCCTTGGTACGTGAGGCCGAGGCAAGGGCGGCGAGCGGCCTTCACGTTCCCGATCGATCGTTCGCCGATCGCGCCGTTGCCCATGCCGCCGACAAGCTCGGCGAGCGGCAATCGGTGTTTGCGGTCGCGGCGCTGCACGAGGAAGCGGGGCGGGTCGGCCTTGGGAAGATCGGCTATGCCGAGATTGGCGAGGCGATCGGGCGGGCGACGAAGGAGGGCGAGCTCATTGACCGCACCTTCATCGATCGGCGCGGCGCCGCGTTCGCCGGATTCACGACCCGCCAGAATATCGTCGCCGAGAAGACGTTGCTGCGTATCGAAGCGGACGGGCGCGATGTGCTCGCTCCGATCGCCTCGCCGCTTGCCGCCGCCAAGGCGGTCGCGGGTGCGGCCGCGCAGGCGGAGCGGTCCGGATTTGCCTGGAATGCCGATCAGCGCGCCGCGACCGAGCAGCTTCTGACCAGCCGCAACCGGATCACCGCGGTGCAAGGCTATGCGGGGACCGCCAAGACGACGACGGTGCTGGCCACCTTCGCGCGCGAGGCCGAGGCGCGCGGTGTATCGGTGGTCGCGTTGGCGCCGACGGCATCGGCGGCCATGGTGCTTGGCGAGGCGCTCGGCGCGCGCGGCGATACCGTTGCCCGCCATCTGCTCGCGCCCGAAGGCTCGGCCTCCGGCCAGCCGGTCGCATGGATCGTCGACGAGGCATCGCTTTTGGCGGCGAGCGAAACCGCCCGGTTGTTCGACTTAGCGGAGCAGCATGATGCCCGGATCATCCTTGTCGGCGATGTGAAGCAGCTCGGATCGGTCGAGGCGGGCGCGGCATTTGCGCAGCTCCAAGGCGCTGGCATGGAAACCGCGACGCTCGGCGAGATTGTCCGGCAGAGTAACGCGGCCACGAAGGAGGCCGTGCTCGCGTCGATCGAGGGCGATGCGCAGAAGGCGCTCGCCGCGCTCGATCGCGGTGGCGGCAAGATCGTCGAACACGCCGATCGCGCCGGGCGTTTCGCTGCTATCGCCGAGCGTTATGCGGGGCTCGACAAGGCGGGACGCGCGCGAACCATCGTCATTGAGCCATCGCGCGAGGGGCGCGATGCGTTGACGGCGGACATTAGATCGGCGCTGCTTAGGTCGGGCACGCTTTCCGGTCCCGCCGTCTCCGTGGAAAGCCTCGTCAACAAAGGGCTCACCCGCGCCGAGGCGCGTGATCCGCTGAGTTACGACCGGGGCGATGTCGTGCGGTTCACGCGCGACTATGCCGACAAGGGTGTCGCGCGGGGCGGGGCTTATCGCGTCGAGGCGGTCGATCCGGCGAAGGCCGCGATTGCGCTCAAATCCGAGGATGGTCGCGAGATCGATTGGCGGCTCCGCCAATGGGGGATGGGCAAGGTGCAGGTGTTCGCGCCCCAGAATATCGACCTCCGGACCGGGGACAGCATCCGCTTCACCCGCAACGACCGTGAAGCCGGGCGGATCAATGGTGCGCGGGGCCAAGTGGTGGGGATCCACGAGCGGGCGCGAACCGCGACGGTGCTGGGGGCTCGCGGTCAGGTGCAGAGGCTCGACCTCGATGCCGCGCGCGACCGGCATATCGCCTATGCCTATGTCGATACCGCCTTCGCCGCGCAGGGGCGAACCGCCGAGCATGTCATCATCCACGCCGACAGCAAGGCGACCAATCTTGTCGACCAGAAAAGCTTCTATGTGGGCATCTCGCGCGCGAAGGAGTCGGCGACGATCGTCACCGATGATCGCGCGAGACTGACGTCGGCGATCAACGAGCGCGCCGGCGTCGTCCAGACCGCACTATCGGTGGCGCCGGTTGCGGGGGCCGCCATATCGCGCGCGGCCATCGCCGCGCCCGCTGCTGACAAGGCGACCAGCACGGCGGTCTCGAAGGCCGCGGCCTCGCTGCCCGGCATGGGGCTTTAGCTTTTGTAAGCGACGAGATCGTCCGGTGAATGAACTGCCGAAGAGGATCCGCCGAAGGAGCCCTTGGCAGTCCTCAATTGCTGTCATTCATCGCCTTCCGCAAAATAGGCCATGAGGCGATGCCCAAGATCGGGATCGAGGCGGATGAAGTTGCGCCGCCCGTCGGTCTGGTCCGCCTCTCGCGTGACAAGGCCGGCGTCGGTGAGGCGCTGCAGGAGACGGAGCGCGCTGCTCATCGGCACTCCCGACGAGATGCAGAGCGAGCTCGTCGAAACGGGCCTTGCCTCCGCCTCGTGAACGAATAGCTCGATGAGCATGTCCCAGGCAGGTTCGCCAAAGATGCCGGGCGCCCCAACAAGCTGCCGGCGGAGCAGCCGCCGGCGCGCCGTGCGCTGCGCGTTCGCCAGCGCAAGCGGGGCCTCGGGCGCGCTGGGCCAATTGGCGGATGTGTCACACAGGCGAAAATCTGACGCGGGCGCGGAGCGCGGTGCGGACTTGCGGTTGAGGATGGGCCGGTTACCGCGAGCCGCGATGACGATATGTTCGAGCAGTTCGATGTCGAGCGAACGGCCGATGGCGAACAGCCTTGTCGTTGCCGCGACGTCGGCCTCGCTCGGCGTGGGATCGCCGCTCGGATGGTTGTGCACGAGGATGATCGCCGCAGCGTCGAGTTCGATTGCGCGCCGGAATATCGCGCGCGGATGGAATGCGATCTGGCTGATCGTGCCCTGCTGCAATTGTTCGTCGGCGATCAGGCGGCGCGCCGGGTCGAGAAACAGCACCCTGAGCGTTTCCTGCGGCAAAGCGGCCATCGACAGTTTGAGATAGCGCAGCAGCCTCGGATTGGCGGGATCGATCTTGTGATCGTCGAGGTCGGCCCGCATCGACTCGATCGCGGCTGCCTGCGTTGCGGAAAGCAATGCGCTGACTGCGCTGTCTTTGCCGAGCGTTCTCGCCAGCCTCTCCGGCGACTGCCCCAGCGCGCGCGCGAGCGTGCGATGTTCCGCCAGCAGTGCCTCGGCTATGGCCGCGCTATTTTCGGGTTCGATGACGGCGACGAGATTTGCCAGGACGGCTCGCTGTCGCCGCGCGCCAGCCGACGCTGGTGACGCCAGGTTGCGAGAATGAGAATCGCCGGGACGGGCCACGACGTCGCCACCTGCATCGTGAGATAGGCCGCGGGGTGGAGTCCCACGTCGATCACCCGGCTGATGTGTGCCAGCAACGGGGCGATGTGCAAGACGGCGACGCACATGGGCCAGAAGCGATGCGCAAATAGCGCGAGAATGGTCGTCGCCGCCGCGCCGAACAGGTCGATCGCAAGATGGCCGCTGTCGAGCGACAGGAATTGCGGTGGGACGAATAGGTGGAGCATCTGGTCCGATCCCACCATCGCCGCCGCGATCGCTGCCATGATGCGTTCGGGGCCGCCGCCGCGCCAGGCGGCATAAATTATGGCAACCGCCAGAAATCCCAGAAACAATGCGACGCGCATGGACGAAGACTTTCATGGCGGTGCCAGCCCGTCAACCGGCGCGTCAGGCCGAAGCGGCCTGAACGTCATTTCCCGTCCCGGCGATCGACGGACATTCGTGAAGGTCATAACCCGCGGTCTCGCGGCCGATCTCGGCGAGCTCGCCATGAACACGCAAGACTTCGCCGCTGACCCCGACGAGTGCGACCTGCGCCTTCAGCAATCTGCGGATCGTGGCCTGTCCCTTGATCGCGGGCACGCCGGCCGTATCGCGCCGGGCGGTCACGACACTTGTCATCAGCGACGACAAGGCGATGAGCGCATCGTCTATGCGCACTTCGGCCGCCGGAACGTCGCGGATAAGGCGCGCGGCTGCGATGGTGATTTCGTTGGACATGACTTCTCCTCTGCCGGGAGCCAGGTCTCCGGCTGTAGCTGGTCGACAGTGCGAAAGGGTCAGCCGGAAAGGAGCCGCGTCAGCGTTTCGCCGATCGCCACCGCCGCGAGGACGAGAAGGACGAGAAGGGCCAGCATCGCTGCCATGATCCCGCCCCGGTTCAAGCGACGATGATCGTGCCTCCAGAGACCCTTGGACGGCGGGTCGGCCGCAATGTCGTTCAGCGCCAGCGGGGCCGGCTCGCCGTCCGGGAAGTCGGATGGCACGAGGCGGGTGTGTGGCGGTAGTATGACCGGATCATATGGTATCCGGTCGTAGGTCTGGCGGAGGCGCGCGTAGATGAGCGCGGCCTCGTCGCGATTGGCGGCGCCGAGGATATGGCGGGCAGTGGTGATCCTGAGGTCGACCGCCTGCTTCGATATCTGGAGACGACGCGCGATCTGTTTCGAGGTCTGGCGCTCGAGCAGCAGATCGAGGCATGCGCGCTGCTTCACGGTGAGGCGCGCCCAGCGCAAAGGCTCGTCTGACGGCTGCGACCCCGAATCAGTCATCGTTTCACTCTTGTCAAAATCGCGCGCGACGCAAGTTGTCGCGTCCCGGATTGACGCTGGACCCGTTGTCGAGATTGCCGGCGCTTACGCTACCCCCTGTCTTTCTTCGCCAGCCTGCGACGCGGCGAAAACCTTGTTGAATTTGGGTTTTTCCTGCGTCTCTTACTCGACCCCGTCGAGCCGGGCATCTTCGCCAGGCTCCATGAAACGGGGATCCCGATGGGCGCAGAACCGATCCGGCTTGAGGCACGTCATCGCAGCGCGCGCATGCTGCGCACCGCGATGGGCGCAGCCATTGCCGAGTGGCTCACCGACCGCGACGTCATCGAGATCATGCTCAATCCCGATGGCCGTCTGTGGGTCGACCGGCTGGGCGGAGGAATTGAGGATAGTGGGCAAGCGCTGAGCGCCGCCGACGGCGAACGCATCATTCGCCTCGTCGCACATCATGTCGGCGCGGAGGTGCATGGCGCAGCCCCGCGCGTGTCGGCCGAGCTTCCCGACGGGGGCGAACGCTTCGAGGGCTTGCTGCCGCCTGTCGTTGCCGCGCCGGCCTTTGCGATCCGCAAGCCGGCGATCGCTGTCTTCACGCTCGATGATTATGTGGCCTCGGGCATCATGTCGGCGGGGGCGGCCGAGATGCTGCGCGCCGGCGTACACGATCGGCTCAACATTCTTGTCGCGGGCGGCACCGGCACCGGCAAGACCACGCTCACCAACGCCCTGCTCGCCGAGATTTCGGGGAGCAGCGACCGGATCGTGCTGATCGAGGACACGCGCGAGCTTCAGTGCGCCGCGCCGAATCTCGTGGTCATGCGAACCAAGGATGGCGTCGCGTCGTTATCCGATCTTGTACGCTCGTCGCTACGGCTCCGGCCTGACCGCATCCCGATCGGCGAGGTGCGCGGCGCCGAGGCGCTTGACCTCCTGAAAGCATGGGGAACCGGACATCCCGGCGGCGTCGGCACGATCCATGCCGGCAGCGCGCTCGGCGCGCTCCGCCGCATGGAGCAACTCATCCAGGAAGCCGTGATCACCGTCCCGCGCGCGCTGCTCGCCGAGACGATCAACCTCGTCGCCGTCCTCGTCCGCGACGGAACCGGACGGCGCTTGGCCGAACTCGCGCGGATCGACGGCTTCGACCGGCTCAACCTCGAATATCGCCTCACCCCCCTCATCACCCCCGAAGGAGACCGATCATGAAAATCACCCGTGCCATGCGAGCGATGTGGGGCGCGGCAGCGTTCACCTTCGCCTTCATATTGTCGGTCCCCGCCCACGCCGGCGGCTCGTCGATGCCGTGGGAAGCGCCGCTCCAGTCGATTCTTGAAAGCATCGAGGGCCCGGTCGCCAAGATCGTCGCGGTGATCATCATCATCGTGACCGGGCTCAGCCTCGCCTTCGGCGACACGTCGGGGGGGTTTCGCCGGTTGGTCCAGATCGTGTTCGGCCTGTCGATCGCCTTCGCCGCCTCGAGCTTCTTCCTCTCGTTCTTCTCTTTCGGCGGCGGAGCGCTGGTCTGATGGGCCGGGAAGGCGAGGTGCCGGGCTTCTTTGCTCCGGTCCACCGTGCGCTGGCTGAACCCCTCCTGCTCGGCGGTGCCCCGCGGTCGCTCGCGATCGTCAACGGCACGCTCGCTGGCGCGGTGGGTCTCGGCCTCCGCCTCTGGATCGTTGGCCTCGCCATCTGGGCGGTCGGCCACGCCCTCTCGGTCTGGGCCGCGCGCCGCGATCCCGCCTTCGTCGACGTCGCCCGGCGTCACCTCAAATATCCCGTCTGGATGCGCCCATGATGAATCTTGCCGAATATCGATCGAAATCCGCCCGCCTCGCCGATTTTCTCCCCTGGGTCTGCCTGGTGGCGGAGGGCGTGGTGCTGAACAAGGATGGCTCGTTCCAGCGTACGGCGCGCTTCCGCGGGCCCGACCTCGACAGCGCCACGCCCGCCGAACTTGTCGCGGTTACCTCGCGGCTCAACAGCACGCTCCGCAGGCTCGGGTCGGGCTGGGCGGTGTTCGTCGAGGCGCAGCGAGTGCCCGCCTTGTCCTATCCGGTCTCGGACTTCCCCGACCCGGTGTCCGAGCTAGTTGATGTCGAGCGCCGCGAGCAGTTCCGCGAGGAAGGCGCGCATTTTGAAAGCTTCTATTATCTGACCCTGCTGTGGATGCCGCCCGCCGAAGAGGCCGCGCGCGCCGAGGCCTGGCTTTACGAAGGGCGTTCAAAAACCGGCGTCGATCCCAAGGAACTGCTTGCAAGCTTCATCGATCGCACCGGACGCCTCCTCCATCTTGTCGAGGGCTTCATGCCCGAAGCCGAGTGGCTGGATGACGGCGAGACGTTGACCTACCTGCACAGCTGCATCTCGACCAAGGTCCAGCGCGTCCGGGTGCCTGAGACGCCCGCCTATCTCGATGCGCTGCTCGCCGACGAGGCGCTGGTCGGCGGTCTCGAGCCGCGGCTCGGTGATCATCATCTGCGCACGCTCACCATCACCGGCTTTCCGAGCGTCACCTTCCCGGGGCTGCTCGACGAACTCAACCGCCAGGCCTTTGGCTATCGCTGGTCGTCGCGCGCGATCATGCTCGACAAGACCGACGCCACCAAGCTGCTGACCAAGATCCGCCGGCAGTGGTTCGCGAAGCGCAAGTCGGTCGCTGCGATCCTGAAGGAAGTGATGACCAACGAGGCCTCGGTCCTGATGGACAGCGATGCCTCGAACAAGGCGGCTGACGCCGACATGGCGCTGCAGGAACTTGGCGCCGACGAGGCGGGCATCGCCTATGTCACGGCGACGATCACTGTGTGGGGCCGCGATCCCGCATTGGCGGCGGAAAAGCTGCGGCTGGTCGAGAAGATCATCCAGAGCCGCGATTTCACCTGCACCGTTGAGGGCGTCAACGCGCTCGAGGCCTGGTTCGGGAGCCTGCCGGGCCATGTGTACGCGAATGTCCGCCAGCCCCCGGTCTCGACACTCAATCTTGCCCATCTCATCCCGCTGTCGGCGGTGTGGGCGGGAGCGGAACGGGACGAGCATTTCGGTGACAGCCCCTTGCTTTACGGCAAGACCGAAGGCTCGACCCCGTTCCGCCTTTCGCTCCATGTCGGCGACGTCGGCCACTGCCTCGTCGTCGGTCCGACCGGCGCCGGCAAGTCGGTGCTTCTCGCGCTGATGGCGATGCAGTTCCGGCGGTACGAGGGAAATCAGATTTTCGCTTTCGACTATGGCGGGTCGATCCGCGCGGCGGCGCTGGCCATGGGCGGCGACTGGCAGGATCTTGGCGGCGCGCTGCACGATGCCGGTAGCGATGGCTCGGTGGCGCTCCAGCCGCTCGCGCGGATCAACGAGGCCGGCGAGCGGGCGTGGGCGGCCGAATGGCTTGCCGCGCTTCTTACCGGTGAAGGAGTTGCGATCGATCCCGCCGCGAAGGACCATATCTGGTCGGCGCTGACCTCGCTGGCGACCGCGCCTGTCGCCGAGCGGACCCTCACCGGCCTCGCCGTTCTGCTCCAGTCACAGGATCTCAAGCTCGCGCTGTCGCCTTATCTCGTCGGCGGTCCTTGGGGGCGGCTCCTCGATGCCGAGGCCGAACATCTCGGCTTCGCGCGGGTGCAGGCGCTCGAGACCGAAGGTCTGGTCGGCGCTTCGTCGGCCGCGGTGGTGCTGTCCTACCTCTTTCACCGGATCGAAGGCCGTCTCGACGGCTCGCCGACCCTCATTATCATCGACGAGGGTTGGCTCGTCCTCGACAGCCCGGCCTTTGCGGTCCAGCTGCGCGAATGGCTGAAGACGCTCCGCAAGAAGAATGCGAGCGTGATCTTCGCGACGCAAAGCCTCGCCGACATCGAAGGGTCTAGCATAGCACCGGCGATCATCGAAAGCTGTCCAACGCGCATCTTCCTGCCGAACGAGCGCGCGGCCGAGCCGCAGATGGCCCGCGTCTATGAGCGCTTCGGGCTCAACGATCGCCAGATCGAGATTTTGAGCCGGGCGACCCCGAAGCGCGACTATTATTGCCAGTCGCGGCGCGGCAACCGGCTGTTCGACCTCGGCCTCGGCGACATTGCGCTCGCCTTCGCCGCCGCCTCCTCGAAATCCGACCAGATCCGCATCGGCGAGCTGATCGCCGCGCACGGCCAGGACCAGTTTGCGGCGGCCTGGCTTCGTCACCGCGGACTCGAATGGGCCGCCGACCTGGTCGGCAATCTCGAAATTACAGCCCCCTGAAGGAGTGAAGCTTATGAAGAAACGTTTTTGCGGTCGTGCGGCACTTGCCGGCCTGATCTCAGCGGCCCTGATCCCCGCGGGCGCAGTCGTCCCGCCTGCGGCGGCGCAGGTCGGCGGGATCGTCCATGACCCGCGCAACTATTCGCAAAATATCCTGACCGCCGCGCGCACGCTCGAGCAGATCAACAACCAGATCAAGCAGCTGCAGAACCAGGCGACCTCGCTCGTCAACGAGGCGCGCAACCTCCAGAGCCTGCCGACCTCCACGCTGCAGGAACTGCAGGGGCAAGTCGACCGCACCCGCGAGTTGCTTGGGGAGGCGCAGCGCGTCGCCTTCGACGTCGGGGATATCCAGAAGGCGTTCGACGCGCGCTACAAGGGCACGGCGCTGTCGGGTCCGCAGGCTGCACTGGTTGCCAATGCCGAGGCGCGCTGGAACGACAGCGTCGGCGCTTTCCAGGATGCGATGAAGGTGCAGGCCGGCGTCGTCACCAACATGGGCGCGGCGCGCCAGTCGATCGGTACACTTGTGGGCGCCAGTCAATCGGCGGCCGGTGCGCTGCAGGCGGCGCAGGCGGGCAATCAGCTGCTCGCGCTTCAGTCGCAGCAGCTCGGCGATCTTGCGGCCGCGATCACCGCTCAGGGTCGCGCAGAAATGCTGGATGCTGCGCGTGCTGCAGCAGCGGAGGCCGAAGGGCGCGAACGTTTTCGCCGCTTCCGCAAGGGCAATTGAGATGGGCCGGGCGGGGAAACTCGTCGCGGGAGCGATCGTCGGCGGCTTGGCGCTGACGCTCGGGCTCCTGGCCGCACTCGACCCGCCCGCGCCCCGTGCGTCCGCTCCCCCTCCGATATCCGGAGCGGACGCACCCGACCTTGGCGAGACGCTCCGACACTGCCGCACCGTCACCGTCGCCGATCCCGGGTGCGAAGCGGTGTGGGAAGCTCGGCGCCGCCATTTCTTCGGCCAGGAAGAGGATGAGAAATGAACGATACCGGCGTCATCGACCAGTTCCTGTCGGTCTTCTCGACCTATATCGACAGCGGCTTCGGCCTGCTCGGCGGCGAGGTCGGTTTTCTGTCGTCGACGCTGATCGTGATCGATGTGACCCTCGCGGCGCTCTTCTGGGCATGGGACGCCGACGAGGATGTGCTGCAGCGGCTCGTCAAGAAGACGCTCTATATCGGCGTCTTCGCCTTCATCATCGGCAACTTCCAAAGTCTCGCGACCATCATGCTCGAAAGCTTCGCAGGCCTTGGTCTGAAAGCGAGCGGCGGGGCTATGGCGATCGGCGACTTCATGCGGCCCGGCGTTGTCGCGGCGACCGGGCTCGATGCGGCGGAACCCTTGCTCGACGCGTCGGCCGATCTTGTCGGCCCAGTCGGCCTGTTCACCAACTTCGTCCAGATCATGATCCTGCTGATTGCCTGGGTGATCGTGGTGCTCGCCTTCTTCATCCTCGCGGTGCAGGTCTTCGTGACGATCCTTGAATTCAAGTTGGTCACGCTTGCGGGGTTCGTCCTCATTCCCTTCGCCTTCTTCGGGCGCACCGCTTTCATGGCCGAGCGCGTCCTCGGGCATATCATCTCGTCGGGGATCAAGGTCCTCGTTCTCGCGGTGATCACTGGCATCGGGACGACGCTTTTCGACCGCTTCCTGCAGGCAGGCCTTGGGCCCGACCCGGACATCGAGCGTGTGATGGCGATCGCGCTCGGCGCGCTCACGCTTCTCGGTCTCGGCATCTTCGGACCGAGCATTGCGAATGGCATCGTTGCGGGTGGGCCGCAGCTCGGAGCGGGTGCGGCCGCCGGGACCGCCGTGGCGGCCGGTGCCACCCTCGCCGCGGGCGCAGCTGGCGCGACG
>JAEWIL010000131.1 GCA_023387085.1 Pseudomonadota bacterium
GTCCCGCTTCTTCGCTGAAGGCGGCTAGCTGCGCGTCCATCGCGCGCTGAAAGGCGGGGCGGGCAAGGCAGCGGTCGAGATAGGCTTGCAGGCGCGGCTGTTCGGCGACCAGCCCCGCCTCGACAGCCTCGCGCAACACGGTCGCCATCGCGATGTCGGCGACGGTGAATTCGCCGGTCAGATAATCCTTGTCGCCGATCGCGTCGTTCAGCCGGCCGAGCCGGCCCTGGATGAATTCGATCAGGCTGGGCCGGCGCAGCTTCGCCCACTCCTCGTCCTTCGCGAACAGGTCGACATTGCCGAGTTCCAACAGCATCGGCTCGACGCTGTTATAGGCGGCGAACAGCCAGGCGAGCGTGTTGGCACGCGCCTGCGGATCGCGGGGCATCAGCCGCGCATCTTTCTCTGCGAGGTGGAGCAGGATCGCGCCGCTTTCGAACAGGCGGATGCCGCCGTCGTTGAGCACCGGCACCTGTCCCCACGGCTGGAACAGGAAATGGTCGGCGGGGCGATTGATCGCGCTGATGAGATGCTCGGCATAGTCGAGCCCGATCTCCTCGCACGCCCAGCGCGGGCGCAGGTCGCGGACATATCCGCGCGCGAAATCGGGCACCCAGTCGAAGGCGGTAACTTCCAGCTTGCTGTCGGGGTTCACGGGCATGATGATCTCTCCTCCGTCGGGTGGATTTCAGGCGGGCAGCGGTTCGCCGACCGCGCAATCGGCGAGGTGCGCCGCCATTGCGCTCCGAAAGGCGGGCCGCGCGGTGCCGCGCGCGACATAGGCGGCCAGATTGGGGTGCGGCGCCAGCAATTGCGGGTTGGCGTTGCGCAGGATGTCGATCATGACGATGTCGCCGATCGAGAAACGATCTTCCAGCCATTCGCCTTTCCCGAGGGCCTGCGCCAAGCGGGCGAGACGTTGCTCGGCAAAGGGTCTCGCCGCCTCCACCGCGCCGGCCTGCCAGTCGGTGCCCTGTCCCTTTATCGTCAGGATGACCAACGCCTGGATCATCGGTTCGACGCTGTTGAGCGCGGCGATCATCCAGCTGATCGCGCGGCCGCGACCCTTGTCATCGCGCGGTAGCAGGCGCTCGTCCTTCTCGCCGATGCGGATCAGGATCGAACCCGATTCGAACAATGTGATGCCGTCTTCCTTGTACACGGGCACCTGCCCAAAGGGCTGATCCGCCATATAGGCCTGCGGCTTGTCCTCGAAAATCCCGTCGATCAGTCGCGTGCGATAGGGCAGGCCGATTTCGTCGAGCGCCCAGCGGACGCGGATGTCCTTGATGCGCCCGCGCGCGAAGTCCGGGACCGACCGGTAGGCGGTGATTTCGGGAACGGCGGCCATGATCGGATTTCCCTTCTCTTCGCGACGGGTTCGGACGGTTACGGACGATCGGACGACCGCAGCGGGATCAGCGCGCGGACACGGGGATCGCGCAGCCAGAGGCCGCCCCAGAGCATCACGCCAAGGTAGACGCCGAACAAAATGTGGCTGAACAGCGGGCTGCCGATCCGCACATGCGTCGCGACCGCGCCGCCCAGATAGGCGGTGATCAGGATCGCGCCGAGGATCGCGGTACGCGGCCAGATATGGAGCAAGGTCGGGACCAGCAGCATCAGGCCGAGCATCGTCATCGTCGGGACATCGAGCGGCCAGCCGAGTCCCGGCGGACTATATTTAATCGCGGTCGCGGGCGCGGCGAGTTTCAGCCCGGCGTCGAAGAGGAGGAAGAGGATCACCAGGCCGCTCAAGACGCGGCCGGCAATCAGCTGAACCTTCGCAGGGACCGCATCTGCCATGTCTTCCTCCTCCCGCTCGATTTTTTGCGCTTGCTATGCGGCCGCTTCGGCGGGCTCGCCGGCGGGAATCGCGGCCGGGTCCATCCACATCACTTCCCAGATGTGGCCGTCGGGATCCTCGAAGCTGCGGCCGTACATGAAGCCATAATCCTGCGTCGGGGTCGGGTCGGCCTTGCCGCCCGCGGCGACCGCCTTGTCGACTTGCGCGTCTACCGCATCGCGGCTGTCGGCGGAGACGCAGAGCAGGACTTGCGCGGTAGCGTGCGCGTCGGGGATCGCCTTCGACGTGAAGGTCGCCCATTTCGCGTGCGTCAGCAGCATGACGTGGATCGACCCTTCGGCGACGACCATGCAGGCGGCGGTCTCGTCGGTGAAGGCGGGATTGTTCGTCGCGCCGACCGCCTCGTAAAAGGCCTTCGACCTGTCGAGGTCGGTGACCGGAAGGTTCACGAAAATCATCTGGGGCATCTTTTCTCTCCTTGGGGTGTGGTCGGCGTCAGGCGGCAACTTCGGGGACCGGTGCCTCGCCATTGGCGACCGCGGGGTCCATCCAGAAGGGGCCCCAGACATGGCCGTCGGGGTCGAGGATGTCGCGGCCGTACATGAAGCCATGGTCCTGCGCCGGGTTGACGTCGGCGGTGCCGCCGGCAGCGGCCCCGGCCTCGACCATGGCATCCACCGCCTCGCGGCTGCCGAGCGCGAGCGCGAGCGAAACCTCGCTCGATCCGGGCGCGGCGATCGGGCGATCGGTGAAGGTCTTCCACTTTTCGTGCGTCAGCATCATCACGAAGATGGTGTCCGACCAGACCATCGCGGCGGCGGTATCGTCACTGAACCGCGGTTCGTTGGTGAAACCGATCGCCTCGTAAAAGGCCTTCGACCTGGCAAGATCGGCGACCGGCAGGTTCACGAAGATCATCCTTGGGGTATCGGACATCGGAGCACTCCTCTCCTCGGGGGGATTCTCAAACGCGTCCGAACAGCATCCGGACGTAACGCTTCAGGTGGGTGACGGTCCCGCGCGCGATCGCCGGATCGTTGGTCGTTTTCGCCAGAACGAAGGCGCCCTGCAAAACCGACTGGACATGCTGGGCGAGGCCAATCGCTGTGACGTCGTCAGGCGCGCCATAAACATCGATCGCGGCCTGGATGTCGGGAGCCAGCGCCCGGCAATAGGCGTTGATGCTCGCCTCGCACGCGGCGCGGATGCGATCGCTGGTCAGATACGCCTCCTGCACCATCGTGCCGACGAAGCAGGTATAATCCTCGGTGGGGCCGTCGAGCATCGACAGGCGGAAATCGATATGGCCGAGCAGGCGGTCGAGCGGATCGTCCAGCCGGTTGTGCGGCGCAATTTCGAACATCGGCCGTGCGCGCTCGGTCCAGCCTTCGGCGGCGGCCACGGCCAGCGCTTCCTTCGATTCGAAATGGTGGAAGAAGGCGCCCTTGGTCACCCCGGCCACCGCGCAAATCTCGTCGACGCTGGTCGCGGCATAGCCCTGTTTGCGCACCGTCGCATGCGCCGCGGCGATCAGCGCGGCGCGCGCGCTGCCACGCGGGGCGCGCCGCGGTGCGGAAGGGGTGGCGGGGGGCTGAGTCGTCGTCATGCGAATCAACATACCAACTGGTTGGTATGTTGTCAAATATGCAATCAGGGTTACGCTACGCGGCACCTTCGACAACTTCGAAAAGACTCGACCTTGCCGCTGCTTGCCCTAAGAAGGGGCGGGAACAAAGGGGGATCATGGTCGCGATCGTTTCAACCGTCGCCTATCTCGGGCTCGAAGCGCGCGGGGTCGAGGTGCAGTGCCAGATCGCGGCGGGGATGCCCGCCTTCGCGGTGGTCGGCCTGCCCGACAAGGCGGTCGCCGAAAGCCGCGAACGCGTCCGCGCCGCGCTGTCGGCAATCGGCCTCGCGCTGCCGCCCAAACGCATCACCGTGAACCTGTCGCCCGCCGACCTGCCCAAGGAAGGTTCGCATTACGACCTGCCGATCGCGCTCGCCTTGCTCGGCGCGATGGGGGTGATCGATGCCGAAACGCTGGCGGCCTATGTGGTGGTCGGCGAACTCGGTCTCGACGGCCGGGTCGCCGCATCGCCCGGCGTCCTGCTCGCCGCGCTCCACGCCGCGAGCGTCGAACGCGGGCTGATCTGTCCCGCGGCGCAGGGACCCGAAGCGGCGTGGGCGGGCAATGTCGAGGTTCTCGGCGCCCCCGATCTTCTGTCGCTGCTCGGCCATTTCAGGGGCAGCGCGTTGCTCGCGCCGCCGGTGCCGGGCGAGGTCGACGCCCCGGTCCGCACCGCCGACCTTGCACAGGTAAAGGGGCAGGAGACCGCGAAGCGCGCGCTCGAAATCGCGGCGGCGGGCGGCCACAATCTGCTGATGTCGGGGCCGCCGGGCGCGGGCAAGTCGCTGATGGCGGCGTGCCTGCCCGGCATATTGCCCGACCTGACGCCGGCCGAGGCGCTCGAGGTGTCGATGATCGCCTCGGTGGCGGGCGGGCTAGAGGGCGGGCGGCTCGTCCGCGCGCGGCCGTTCCGCGCCCCGCATCATTCGGCGTCGATGCCCGCGCTCGTCGGCGGTGGCCTCCGCGTGCGGCCGGGCGAAGTCAGTCTGGCGCATCTGGGTGTACTGTTCCTCGACGAACTGCCCGAGTTTCAGCGCGGCGTCCTCGACAGCCTGCGCCAGCCGCTCGAAACCGGCGAGGTCAGCGTCGCGCGCGCCAACGCGCATGTCACCTTTCCGGCACGGGTCCAGCTCGTTGCGGCGATGAATCCGTGCCGCTGCGGGCATCTCGGCGATCCTGCGCTCGCGTGCAGCCGCGCCCCGCGCTGCGCCGCCGATTATCAGGCAAAACTGTCGGGGCCGCTGCTCGACCGCATCGACCTGCATGTCGAGGTCGAGGCGGTGAGTGCCGCCGACCTCGTCCTGCCGCCGCCTGCCGAGGGCAGTGCCGAGGTCGCCGCGCGCGTCGCGGCTGCGCGCGCGGTGCAGACGGCGCGCTATGCGGCGCACAAGGCGCGGACCAATGCCGAGATCGACGGCGAACTGCTCGAAGCGGTCGCGACGCCCGACGAGGCGGGGCGCAAGCTGCTCGCGCAGGCGGCCGAGGCGATGCGACTGTCGGCGCGCGGCTATACACGGATGCTCCGCGTCGCGCGGACGATCGCCGATCTGGCGGGCGCCGATACGATCGGGCGCATCCATATCGCCGAAGCGCTGAGCTATCGGCGGCAGGCGCCGCGAAACTGATGATCGACGAGGATGACCCGATCGCCTTCGGCGGTGACATTTTCGAATGGCGCGGACCGGCGCCCTTTCTGTTCGTCGCGGTCCCGGACGAGCATATCGGCGCGATCCGTTATGCGGGGCTGTCGCAAAGCTATGGCTGGGGCGTCGTGCCGGTGGTCGCGCGGATCGGCGAGACGGTTTTCGCGACGTCGCTGTTTCCGCGCGATGGCGGCTATCTGCTGCCGGTCAAGGTCGCGGTGCAGAAGGCCGAAAAGATCCGACGCGGCGACCGGGTCGAGGTCATGATGAAGGTGGGCCGCGACTGGAACGGCGAGGATGATTGAGGTGGGATTGGGCGCTATGGCCGGTAGCGACCGGTTGCGTACCTTACGATTTTCGTCACCCTGAACTTGTTTCAGGGTCCATGGCCTGCCGTTTCCTTCGCCGCAGCGCTAGACGAGAGCTCAGGCCATGGATGCTGAAACAAGTTCAGCATGACGAGGTTTCAAGGACGGCTCTTCACGCCAAAACCGACGCTTCCGGCTGGCTTGGCGTCGGGCTACGCTGACTGGTTCGCGACGATTTCGAGCGGCGGCGGGGCCTTGGCGGCGCCGGCGCGGCGGTGGCTGAGCTTGCCTTCGACCTTGCCGCCATTTTCGATCGTGATGTTCTCGTAGATGACGTCGCCGGTGATCCGCGCGGTCGCGTGGACGATCAGCGTCTTGGCCTCGATCGAGCCGTCGAGCAGGCCGGCGATCTTCGCGGTGTCGGCGACGACCGCACCCTTAATCTCGCTCGCCTCGCCCTGGACGAGGTTCGCGCATTTGAGGTCGCCGTCGATCTTGCCATCGACGTGCAGATCGACGCTCGCCGCGACATTGCCGGTGATGACGACGTCCGACCCGATGATCGAGAAGGTGGTGTGGCGCGCGCCGGTCGCCATCTTAGTGGGCACCGCGGCTGGCAGCGAGGGCGCCGACTCGCTGTCGGGCGTCGTCTTTGACTTCGAGAACATCGGCTTTGGCCTCCAGAAAACGGCGCGGATTGACCGCGACCCCGTTCAAACGAACTTCGAAATGCAGATGGCTGCCGGTCGAACGACCGGTCGAACCCATTTTGGCGATCTGCTGGCCCGCAGCGACCTGCGTGCCGACCTGCGTGGTGAACCCGGACAAGTGCGCGTAGCGGGTGAGAATACCCTGGCCGTGGTCGACCTCGACGACATTGCCATAGCCCGATTTCTGTCCGACGAACACGACGCGGCCAGGGGCGGCGGCGAGGATCGGCGTGCCGAGCGGGCCGGGGAAGTCGAGCCCCGCGTGCATCGCGCCGGCACCGGTGAACGGATCGCTGCGGTAGCCATAGCTCGACGACAGCATAAGGACATGCGCGGGCTGGCCCGACGGGATCGCGACGAGGGTGCGTTCGAGCACCTCCATGCGGAACAGCGCGCCTTCGAGCGCCGCGAAGCTCTTGCCGAGCGCGCCCGCCTGACCAGTGCGGCCACGGAAGGGAATGAAGGGACCACCGCGACCGGCGGCGGCGTTGCGGACGAGCGACGACGGATCGAGCCCTAGCTGCGCGACCGCGACTTCGGCCTTGGCGGCGCGCGCCCTGACCGCCGCGAGCAGGTGCGCCGAAAAGGCTTCCTGCCGCGCCTCGATGCGGGCGAGGGCCTGCGCCTCGGGGGGCAGGCGGGGATCGATCGCGCTGGTTTCGAGCGGCTTTGCGGCGGCTTCTCCGGTCGCCGCTTCACCCTTGGCAGGGGTCTCGGCTGCGGGCAGCGCCTCGTTGCCGAAATAATCCTTTTTCCATTCTTCGAGCTGGCCCTGACGCTCGTCGAGGTCGGCGGCGATTTCGGCGACACGGTCGCGGTACTTGGCGATCCGTGCCTCGGAGGCCGCGGCCGCGGCCTGTTTCGCAGCGACTTCGGCGCGTTCGCCCGAGGTCAGCATCTGGTTCACGAAGACCGCGAGCGTCACGCCCGCCCACGCGAAGAGGACGAGTCCGGCGATCAGCGCGACACGCTTTTGCCAGACCGCGCTGATACGAAGGAAGCGCACATGCCCGTGCGTCCGTATAAAAATTTCATGGTCCTGGAACAGCGCCGAAAAGCGCTGGCGCCATTGGCGCAGACCCGTCGATTGCGAAGACAAGCTACGACCCCGTCTTTTGTTTTTGTGGAGCCCTCCGCCCCGACTTGGTGGCGCGTGTAACAGCGCTCGGGGGCGGGCGCGAATCATTGAGACGCGACTCGCGCCGAGTCGAACATGACTCGCGGTGAACGGTGTCGGGCGGCAAGAATGCGCCCATTTTGGGCGGAATTCGCGCCGCGACTCGCGATTATTATTGACGGCTTGCTTACCATTTTCGGCTAGGGAAGCGCGGTGACTCACAAGCCCGAAATCGCTTCATCCGGCGCGGCGCCGACCCCGGAAATCCCGGATTCATCCATCGGATCGCGGCCGCGCTCGGCGGTGAGCGCGGGGGTCGGCGTCGTCGGCCTGCTCGGCTTGATGACCTATCTTTTTCTAGCGCGGCACGCGCCCGAGATCGCGGCGCTCCTGGGCATCGACTGGGGAGGGCGGGGGCGGATGGACGGTCCGAACTCGGCGATCGCGAGCGTGCTGGCCTGCGGCATTCCGATGGTACTGTGGTCGGTTTTCGTCGACAAGGTGCACCGAAATCCCTCGACCGGGATCGACTGGGCGCAGCGACGTGCGTGGCGCGAGACGGTCGACATCAGCCTGACCAAGCTGGCCGGCCTTTGGGCGACATGGGCGCTGATCGCGGGGTTTTACACGACGATGCGCTATTATTGGGAAGGCAATTACGCCTTTTCGATGGACCTCCTCGAACGGGTGGCGCCGTGGCTGCTGCTCGTCTCGGTGCCCTATATGCTCTGGCTCGACCGACGGATGACCGAGCCGCGCGACGGCTGCTACCAGTTCGGCCGCTGGATGATCGCTCCGGGACAGCCGGTCGACGGCCGCGCGATCGCGCATCATTTCCGCGCCTGGGCGGTGAAGGGGTTCTTCACCGCCTTCATGCTGTCCATCGTGCCCGGTAATTTCTCCTCGCTGGTCGAGGTGCAGGCGACCGAGATATTCGCCAACCCCTATATGACCGGCATCTGGACGCTCAACCTGCTCTATCTCGTCGACGTCCATGTCGCGACGGTCGGCTATATCCTGACGATGAAGCCGCTCGATTCGCATATCCGCACGGCGAACCCCTATTTCATGAGTTGGGTCGCGGCGCTCGCCTGCTATCCGCCGTTCGTCCTGATGAGCGGCGGGCCGCTCGATTATCAGGTGAACAGCGCCGACTGGGGCTATTGGCTCGCGGGCCACGACACGCTGATGGCGATCTGGGCGGTCGTGCTGGTCGGGCTCGTGGCGATCTATGCCTGGGCGACGATGGCGTTCGGCATCCGCTTTTCGAACCTGACGCATCGCGGCATCATCACGCACGGACCGTACCGGCTGACGCGCCATCCGGCCTATGTGTCGAAGAATTTGAGCTGGTGGGTCGCCGGGTTGCCCTTTCTTGTCACGGCGGGCGGGGCGATCGAGGCGGTGCGCAACACTCTGCTGCTCGCGGCGGTCAGCGGCGTCTATTATTGGCGCGCTAAGACCGAAGAGAAGCATCTGCTCGCCGACCCCGCCTATCAGGCTTATTGGAACTGGGCACAGGAGCATGCGCTGGTGCCGCGCTTGTTCGCGAAGCTGTCGGGCCGCCGGCGCCCGCTGATCCGGCTGGAGCCCGATCCGCGCGTGGGCCCAGTCGCCTAAAAGCTCAGCTCGTCGTAGATTTTGGAAAGGTCGTGGTTCCACGGCCCTTCGTAGCGGTCGAGAAGGTCGTGCGCGGGCGATTTGCCGCTCTTCGCGATGCGGCGCAGCGGCTCGAGGAAGCCCACTTCATTGTCGCCCATCGAATTGACCTGGCCGCGTGCGGCGAGGCCCGCCGCCGCGATGTCGAGGACGCGATGCGCGAGTTCGCCGACGGTGCCACCACCGGGCGCGGGAGCGTCGAGGCCTTCGCTGGGCACCGCGTCGCGCAGCGCCTGCTGCTCCTCGATGCTCCAGCCCTTGACCAGATCCCAGGCGGCGTCGAGCGCGCCCTGATCATAGAGAAGCCCGACCCACAGCGCAGGCAGCGCGCAGATGCGGTTCCACGGGCCGCCGTCGGCGCCGCGCATTTCGAGAAAGCTCTTGAGACGCACTTCGGGGAAGGCGGTCGAAAGATGGTCGTTCCAGTCGGACAGGCGCGGCAGTTCGCCGGGCAGCACCGGAAGATCGCCCTTCATGAAATCGCGGAAGCTGAGGCCCGCCGCGTCGATATATTTGCCATCGCGAAAGACGAAATACATCGGCACGTCGAGCATATAATCGACATAGCGATCATAGCCGAAGCCGTCCTCGAACACGAAGGGCAGCATGCCGGTGCGCGCGGGATCGGTGTCGGTCCAGATATGGCTGCGGTACGACATATAGCCGTTGGGCTTGCCATCGGTGAAGGGCGAGGCCGCGAAGAGCGCCGTGGCGAGCGGTTGGAGCGCGAGCGACACGCGGAATTTCTGCACCATGTCGGCCTCGCTCGCATAGTCGAGGTTGGTCTGGATCGTGCAGGTGCGCAGCATCATGTCGAGGCCCATCTTGCCAACGCGCGGCATATGATCGAGCATGATCTTGTATCGCCCCTTGGGCATGCGCGGCAGGTCGTCGCGGGTCTTGTCGGGCCACATACCGAGCCCGAGGAAGCCGAGGCCCAGCTCGGCTCCGACCTCCTTGACCTGCTTCAGGTGGCGGCCGGTTTCGGCGCAGGTTTGATGCAGATTCTCGAGCGGCGCGCCCGACAGCTCGAGTTGTCCCGCCGGTTCGAGACTGACCGCGCCGTCGCTGCCCGAGAGCGCGATCACATTCCCGCCTTCGTAAACAGGTTCCCAGCCATAGCGGGTGAGCGCCATCAGCAGGTCGCGAATGCCGCCTGGCTCGTCATAGGAAGGCGCGCGGTGATCGGCGGTGCGATAGACGAATTTCTCGTGCTCGGTGCCGATCCGCCAGCGGTCGCGAGGCTTTTCGCCCTTCGCCATGGGGACCGCGAGCTGGTCGCGATTTTCGATGATCGGATCGATGCTGTCGGAGGCGGTGCGCGTGCTCATTTTCGCGCATTTAGACTGTTCGGTACAAAACACAATCGGGGCTGTTGCCGCCGCTGTTGCGAAGCCTATTTCACCTGCGCGCGGAGATTGATCGTGAAGCTCGACCCCGGCGCCATGCTGCCCTTCGGATTGATCCGGACGTGGGTTACCGCGGCATCGACGCCATTCGCATCGGGCGTCGGGACATAGGTCCAGCTCGCGCCGCCATTGTTGGAAAAAGCGATGTCGTCGATCGAGCTGGCAAGTCCCGCAAAGTTGTAGGTGAGCCCGCTCGTACCCGTTCCAAAGGCGACCGGTCCCGGGCCGGGAGCATAGGTGCCGACGAACAGCGCGAGTCCGGACGGAATCGCATCGGTCACGATGACGCTGCCCGCGCTTGGCTGCGTTCCCGCCGGTGCGGCGACCGTGAGGCGGTAGTCGGCGAAGCCGCCGGGGATGAGCTTGGGATTGGTCGTCCCGTTTACGGGATCGCTATAGGCGGTCGAAGCCTTCGTAATCGACAGCGGGAGGATATAGGCGTTGGAATAGGTGCAGGTCGTCGCGGTCGTGTTGCCCTGGATCGTCAGCGTGCGTCCCGCCGGACCGCTGACGAGCGGGCTGCCGCCGGCGCATTCGACCGTGGCGCTGTAGAGCGCGGCGGCCGCGCCGCCGCCATAGGTTTCGGCGGGAAGCGTCAGGACGTCTCCGGCGCGAACGGTGACATAGCCGCCCATCGTGGCGGTTGGCGCAGTCGAACTGAAAGCCGGGTTCGCGCTACCGCCCGTCGCGGTCGCTGCGGCGGTATGGCCCGTCGTCGCGCCCGACCATAGTTTGGCGAGCCGGATCTGCTGCGCGATGCGGCTGTTGGTGAAGGTGCAGATGATCGCCGTATCGGCGGGACTCACGCTCAGCTGAGTCCCCGCGAGCGGGGTCGCATTGCCGGTACAGGCCAGCGCTTGCGTGTAATTGCCGCTGCTGCCCACCGAATAGGTTTCCGCGAGCGTGGCGGTCTCGGCCGCATAGACGGTGACTGCGGCGTTGGTGTCGGTTTCATTCGCCGAATTGGCGACCGACAACAGGCTGGCGTTGTTGACGAGCCCGCTCGTCGTCACCGTCACCGCGTCGGCGACAAGAGCGTTGGCCCAGCTTTTGCGTACTACCAGCGTCGCCGACTTGCGGCTGTTCGTCCACGTGCAGGTCAGCGCAGTCCCGGACGGCATGACGACGGTGCGGCTTAGGCCGGTTCCGCTCGTCGCGACAACCGCATTGTCGCTGTTGCGGCGGCATTCGAGACTGGCGTTGTAATTGGCGGCGTTGCCGCTGCTGAAACTTTCGGTGAGCGTCAGCGTCGACCCGGCGACCGCGACCGAGGTCGCGTTGGTCGTACCGCCGCCCACGGTCGAACTCCCCGCGACGGGCACGAGTCCGCCCGCAATCGCCAGATCGACGGAATCGCCGGCAATGCCGTTGGTCCATGTCTTGGCCAGAACCACCGGCGAGTCATTGTCGGTGATCGTGTAGGTGCTCGTCGTGATCGGCGTTCCGCCGCATCCCGAGGTGCTCGACACGGTGTAGCCGGCGCCGCCGCTCAGCGCGATCTGGATCGTCTCGCTTGCTTCGGTCGCGCTGTCGTCGACGATCGTGATGCCGAGCGGGATCGTGCTGTTATTATAGGTGCCGGCGGGAATCGTGACGGTGAAATTCGCGCCACCGCCGGGCGTCGTGTAATCGATCCCCCGCGTTGCGGTGCCGCCCGTAATGCTGACGTTGACGGTGCGCGCGGTGAACAAGGTGCCGTTGATCCGCAGCGCGGGCACATTCGCCGACGGTATCGATTCGACCCCCGACGCCGACGCCGTCGACAGTTCGACGAAGGGATTGAGGGTGATTCGGATATCGTCGAGGAAATTGCCGTAGCTTCCGGGATCGGTGGTGACGAACTGGACGCGCTGAACCCCCGACGCGCCGTTGTAGGTCGCGCTTCCGCTGTTGACGTTCCATATCTGGTTCGCGGTGGTCGACGATTGCGTCGCGAGCGTCTGGATCGCGGTGCCGGTGCCGGTTGCGATCTGGAAGCGTGCGGTCTGCGTCGCAGGGCCGCCCGAGCGCGCGCGGTGGGCGAATGTCCAGCCGATCGTTTCTCCGTTGACCATGCAGATATTCTGGTAGAGCGCGCCTGGAACGTTCGCGTTCATTTCGGCAAAGACCGACCCGTCATAGGCGGGCACGCCCTGGAAGCCCGAATCCCACAGTTCGATTTCACCCGAAGCCGAGTCCCAGCCGACGACCGAGCCGTTCGAATAGATTTCATAATTGGCCGTTCCCGGCCCCTGCGGATTGTTAGATTCGAACGAGGGGTTGACGATGACGCGCTGCGCGGCGGCGGGCGTCATACCGGCAATCGCGGCAAGGGTCGCAACGGCGGGCACGAGCGCCCGCCGGACGAGCGCGGTCATCGCTCGCCAAGGCAGCGTTCCCTGGCCCCCACGCCTGGGAAATCGGCTCTGGTCCCGCCGTTGCATACCTTGCCTCTGCGGCAGGCATCGCTAATTTGGAGTTAATAACTTTCAGATTGGCAGTAATTATGTCCAGAAACAGGACAGTTACCTCCAGTCGCCATGCTGTGCCATCCACACGCCGATTGCAGCGATCGCCGCTGTTTCGGCGCGCAGAATGCGCGGGCCGAGCGCGATGCGGTGGACCGCGGCATGCGCGAGCAGCATATCGCGTTCGCGCGCGGTGAAGCCGCCTTCGGGGCCGGTCAGGACCGCGGCGGGCGCGGGCGCGTCGATCGACGCGAGCGGCGCGCCGCCTTCCTCGTCGGCGAACAGCAGCGCGCGATCCGCCGGCCAGCATCTAAGCAGTTGCGGCAGCTTTACCGGTTCGGCGAGGTCTGGAAGCGCGGTGCGGCCGCATTGTTCGCACGCCTCGATAATCTGGGCTTCGAGCCGCTCTTGCTTGACCCGCTCGACGATCGTGCGTTCGGTAATCACCGGCTGGAGCCGCGCGATGCCGAGTTCGGTTGCCTTTTCGATGATCCAGTCGAGCCGCGCCTTCTTCACCGGCGCGAAGCAGAGCCAAAGGTCGGGTACGGCTTCGCGTACACGCACCTGTCGTTCGATCCGCACGGCGAGCGAGCGCTTGCCGGCGTCGGCGATCTTGCCCAGCCATTCGCCGCTGCGATTGTCGAACAGGAGCAGCGGGTCGCCCGCTTTCATCCGCATCACATGGAGCAGATAATGCGCCGCCGCGCCCTCGACTTCCGGCGTCGCGTCCCGCTCCAGCAGCAGGTCGACATAGAGACGGGGCGTACTGGCAGGCGGCCAGGCGGGTGTGGCAGGCATGCGCCGCCGATAGCATAAGGTGCTATCCTGCACATCCCTTGCCCGATTGACCGGCGCCGCGTCGATCTCGTTCCCGACACATGATGTCGGGGCAAGATCGAAGCGGCGTACCCCGGGCCCGGTAGTTATTGGACCAGTCGGGCCGTCTGAAGGGCGGTCGAAAACAGCTGCTGCAGTGCGGTGGTGATGTTGTCGTTGGCGGTCACCGTCTGCACCAAGGGCGCGCCGTTGGTGCCGAGCGAGGCGCACCTCTGCAGCCCTTCGAGAACTTGATCGGTCGTCCTATAGGGAAGGGCGGGCAGGAACGGGGCGACGTTCGTCTGGGACCAGGAGTCGCCGACGAGCGATTCGGGCAGATATTGCGTATAGAGGATCGCTATCTTGATGCCCTTTGCCTTGATCGCCGTACATTTGGCGTTTTCCTGGTTGGACCCGGTCCGCATCGGCCCGAAATAGCGACCGCTGCCGTTCGGCTGGTCAAGCATGCCGTCGGTGATGATGAACAGGATTTTCTGCGGTGTCGCGCCCGGTGCGCCGGATCCGGCGGCAGGAATGGTGTTCAACATCGTCGTGAGCATGCCGCCGATGTCCGTGGCTTTGTCATCGATGTTGGTGGCGCTGGTCGGCATGGAGTTCTTCCACCAGTAATCATCCTGCGGGAATATGGACGCCGCCGAAAAACCGCTGCCGTAAGAATTGACGTTGGTCAGGTTGTTGAGCTGCCTCACGGGCGACGTACCGCTGGGGCGCGTCCAGTCGAACGAGAACATCTGCGCCTGGTAGGTGACATGATATTGCGCCGCCTGCTGCGAAGCGAACGGGATCAGTTGCGATGCCGCCGAAACAACGTCGTCCTTGCGCAGAACGATGCTCGACGGGCTGCCGTAAAGCAGTCCATAATTGTGAGTCAGCCAATAGCCATCGGCCCAATATCCGGTGTCATAGGTCTCGCTGCTCGTGGTGGCGGTGCCGGTGCTGCTGGTCTTCGTCGGCCCGCTCGTCGTGGTCGTGGTCGTCGGATTGCCGTTTCCGACTTTGACGACCTTGGTGGTCGTGACAGTCGTGCTTTTATCTGTCGTGGGCGTCGAGACGGTCTTTTTCGTGATGGTCACGGGCCCGCTCGTGCTGTCGGTGATCGAATAGGTGACGGCAACCGCCGTCGTCACCGTCGTCTCCACATCGGTCTTGGTCGTCGTCGTCGTCGTGGTCTTGTTGTTGCCCGAGCCGCTCGTCGTGGTCGTGGGGCCGGCCGTCGTGGAGGACAGCGTCGGGCCGCTGACCGTGCTCGTCTTCGAATCCATCGCGTTGGCCGAACTGTCGTAGAGTTTTTTGCCCGTCGGATCCCAGCGATACCAGACATTCTGTTTAGAACCCGCGGCATAATATCCGGTCGAGAGCAGCACCTCGCGACTATTTGTATCCCTGATGTAGATGCCGTCGCTTTTGGGAATCATCGCATGGCACGCGAAGGCGCAGCCGTCGGGTTTCGACGAGGATTTCGTCGCCGCGATGATCTTGCTGACGCCGTCCGACGTCGCGGGCAGCAGCATCGAGGGCGAATTGTCCATGGCCAGATAGAAATCGACATTCGGCGGCTGGGCGGCACTGGCCGATGATGTTCCGCGCACCGTCAGCGTGTCCGATCCCAGGATTCCGCCGAAGACATTGATCGACTTGGCCGTGTAGGTCACGGTTGCCTTGCGCAGATATCCCAGGGCGCCGTTGCTTCCCGGCGTGCCGTCGGTAATGATGGGGGTCACCTGCAGGTCCTTGTAACCGGTCACCAAAGAGGCTTGCGCGCTGAACATGCTGGTTGCGGCGGTGGACGCCTGGCTGTTCGGCTGAAGGATCATCGAGGGCGCGACAGCCGCCAGCGCGGCCGCGTCGGCCGCGGCATTCAGCTTCGTCTGAAGGCTCATCGCGCGTGCGTAGTCGATTCCGAAACCGAGCGCGAAGGTCAGCGGAATGATCGCAAAGCCCAAAATGATCAGGACACCGCCTTCCTCATTGGCCTTCAAGCGGGTACCGAACCGGACCCACGCGGCGGCAGACCTGAGCTGAGAGAATATTTTGGTCATAATATTTCTGCCCTAGTACAGTCGAGGAACCATGTAGATCGTGTCGGTCAACGTGGTGGTCGAGATCGGGAGATAACTGACGAACGGTTTGTAATCGTAGCTGATTTTCCCCCTGAACAGCCAACCGCCGGCCGTGCCGGCCTGGGTCTTTGTGCTGTTGCCGGGGGCGAGGTTCTGACACACGTTCGAGCCGTCCGGGGAAACGGGGATCATCGTCGAGGTGACCATGTCGGTCGGAATCGAGACGATGTTGCTGGCCGACTGCGCCGCGTTTGCGGGGAGCGTGCCGGCTTCCTGGTCCGACGGTTTCGGGGTCACGGTGCTGCCATTGACATTCTGAGTCTGCGCCTGCGTCCAGACGACATAGGCATGGCTGGCGTCGCAGACCCGGAGCAGCGAAATCTGCTGGGTTGCGCCGTCGAGCTTGTACGGCGCCAGGACGACGGCGCTGGCGCTCAGATGCGATTTCGCGTCGGCGCTATGCGGGTCGTTGTAGATGATCGTGGGGGACATGGTACGGCTGACAAGGTCGACCAGCGAACGGGTCGCGACGGCGACCTTGCGCTTGCAGCTGACCTTGTCCGACAGATACACGCCGCCGGTGTACATGAGCACTAGCAAGGGCAGGCAGAAAGCGAATTCCACCATCACCGCGCCGCGCGTGTTCCGTGTCAAGCGCCTCAGCATGAGCTTTGCGATGCGTTGCATGCGTAATCCTCGGTCGTGAAAACGGACGTTGCCACGAGCTTGCGGTTCGCATTGGGTTCGTTGATCAGGTTCAGGCCGAGCGGGCCCTTGCCGGTCGGCCACAGATAAATCAGTTGCAGGACGACGATGCGGTTTCTGCCGCTGCCGTTCGACTGGGGATTATAGCCCGTGCCCGTCGAGATCAGGATGCCGTTGCTGTCATAGACGAACGTCGGCGAATTGGTGCTGTTCACATTGTAGCTGGTTGCGGTCGTGACATTCACCGTGAGCCGCGAGCATGTAAGCATCGGCGGCAACAGCGCGGCGGTGCTGACCGCCTCGCCGTTCGGGTTGGTGCCGGAAATGCCGTGGCAGATGGCGTTCTTGAAATCGCTCGCCGAAAGGCCGACAACCCCATTGGGTGCCTTTGTGGTTTGCACGAAGCCGGTCAAAAGCAGGCGTCCGGCCCCCTCGGCAGCGGTCTCCAGCATCTGCTGTGCCAGGTAGATCAACATCGTATAGAGGATCGCGAGCAGCAGCGCGATGAACGCCGGCCCGATGATGGCGAATTCCAGGATCGCCGTGCCCCGACTGTTCTTCCACAGGCTCTTGCCCGAAGAGCCAGCCGGTCTTCGAGCGCGAACAAGGCTGCGCAAAATCCCCATCTGGGTCCCTCCTTGTCGGTATTTTCCACGATCAGCGTTCAGAATTGGTAAACGACCCGAGTGCGGCGATTCGCCGCCTGTCCCACATTGAGACGCAAGAAAGACCATCGGGCCGGGCTCCGGAGCGGTGCGGATCGCGCCGCGGTACCCGCCCCCTCGACGCCCGGTTGCTGGCCGATCTTCTTGAAGACCGACAATCAGCCATTTATCGCCGCGCCTCCGGCTGCTATCGGCGCGGGCGATGACCGCGACGCATCCCCCGGATAGCCAGCTTCAGGGCTTCCTCGGCGTTCTGCCGGTTGGCGCGCGTCCTTATGCGCTGCTCGCGCGGTTCGACCGGCCGATCGGCTGGTGGCTGCTCTACTGGCCCTGCGCCTGGGGGATCGCGCTGGCGGGCGGTGCCGGCAGCCACTGGCCGCTGTTCCTGTGGATGTTGCTTGGCGCGGTCGCGATGCGCGGCGCGGGATGCGTGTATAACGACGTCGTCGATCGCGACCTCGACGCGAAGGTGGCGCGGACCGCGTCGCGCCCGGTCGCGAGCGGCGCGGTGTCGGTGCGGAACGCGCTGCTCTGGGCTCTGCTGCTGTCGCTCGTCGGCCTGGTCGTGCTGCTGCAGCTGCCGCTGCCCGCACGGATCGTTGCGCTGGGCAGCTTGGTGCTCGTTGCCGCCTATCCGTTCATGAAGCGTATTACCTGGTGGCCTCAAGCTTGGCTGGGACTGGTGTTCAGCTGGGGCGCGCTGGTCGGCTGGATCGCTGTTGGCGGCGAAGGCGGGTTGGGGCTACCGCTGCTCTATGCCGGCAGTATCGCGTGGGTGATCGGCTATGACACCATCTATGCGTTGCAGGATATCGAGGATGACGCGCTCGTCGGCGTGAAGTCGAGCGCGCGGGCGATGGGAAGCCATGTCCGGGGCGGGGTGGCGGCCTGCTATGCCGTGGCACTCGCTTGCTGGGCAGGCTCGCTCTGGGCGGTCCGGCCAGACCCGCTGGTCTTCGTCGCGCTCGCGCCCGCGGCGCTGCATCTGACCGGACAGGTGGTGACGCTCGATCCGGCGAATGGCGGAGACGCGCTCGCCAAATTCCGCAGCAACCGCTTCGCGGGCCTGCTGGTCTTCGCCGCGATGCTGGTGGTCGGCAGCGCGCCCTAGGTCATTCGGCCGCGAGCAGTTCCTCGGCGCCGCCGAGGTCGACCGAGACGAGGCGGCTAACACCCTTTTCGACCATAGTGACCCCGAACAGGCGGTGCATGCGCGCCATCGTCACCGCATTGTGGGTGACAATCAGATAGCGGGTGTTCGTCTCGCGCGCCATGCGATCGAGCAAGTCGCAGAAGCGCTCGATATTCGCATCGTCGAGCGGAGCGTCGACCTCGTCGAGGACGCAGATCGGCGCGGGGTTGGTCAGGAACAGACCAAAGATCAGCGCGACCGCGGTCAGCGCCTGTTCGCCGCCCGACAGCAGCGTGAGGGTGCCGAGGCGCTTGCCCGGCGGCTGCGCCATGATTTCCAGCCCGGCTTCGAGCGGATCGTCCGAATCGACGAGTTCGAGATGCGCCTGACCGCCGTTGAAGAGCGTCGTGAAAAGGCGCTGGAAATGCTCGTTCACCGTCTCGAAGGCGGCGAGCAGGCGAACGCGGCCCTCGCGATTGAGGTTACCGATCGACCCGCGGAGGCGATGGACGGCCTGCGTCAGTTCCTCGATCTCGGCGGTGTTCTTCGCGCGCTCGGTGTCGAGTTCGGCGAGTTCGTCGGCGGCGACGAGATTGACCGGGCCAAGCCGTTCGCGGTCGGCGATCAGCCGGTCGTGGTCCGATGATTCGCGCGTTGCGTCACTTACGCTC
>JAEWIL010000106.1 GCA_023387085.1 Pseudomonadota bacterium
GCCGAAACCGCCGCCGCCGAAGCCGCCGCGGTCACCGCCGCCGAAGCCGCCACGGTCGCCGAAACCACCGCCGCGGTTGCCGCCGCCGTAGCTGTCGCCGCCGTAGGGCGCGGGTTCGAAGCTGTCGAAATTGCCGAAATCATCGCGCTTGCCGCGTCCCCGCGGTCCGCGGCGATCCTTGTTGAAACTCATAGTCTGATAGTCGCTTTCGGTTCGTCCACACCCCTTTATCCGGCTCCTTGCGCCGGACGGGGACGCAGTTCACCACGGGCACGGACTCGCCCCGTGCCACAAACAGGCGCAATATATAACCTAATTATCCACAGCCTGCGAACAGAAAATTTCAGGAAATCGACGCAGAATTTTGCACGCTTTGCCGCGGCAGAGCGCCGGCTCCGAGGCCTTCGCGAATCCAGTCATTGAGCGGCAAGGCCGCTTGGCCTAAGGCGAGCGACATGAGCATATATTTCCACGAAGAAGATCTGCCCGAAGGCGCGCTGGGTCCCGGGGCGGTCGCGGTGGACACCGAGACCATGGGCCTCAACCCGCTGCGCGACCGGCTGTGCGTCGTCCAGATCAGCGACGGGTCGGGCGACGAGCATCTTGTTCGCTTCAAGCCGGGAAGCCGCTATGACGCGCCGGTGCTCAAGGCGATCATGGCCGATCCCAACCGGTTGAAAATATTCCATTTCGCCCGGTTCGACATCGCGGCGATCCAGAATGCGCTGGGGGTGGTCACGGCGCCCGTCTATTGCACAAAGATCGCGTCGAAGCTGGTGCGGACCTATACCGATCGCCATGGACTGAAGGAGCTGGTGCGCGAATTGCTGGGCCAGGATGTGTCGAAGCAGCAGCAGTCGAGCGACTGGGGCGCGGCGGAACTTTCGGAGGCGCAGCGCGATTATGCGGCGAGCGACGTGCGATTCCTGCATGCGATGAAGGAGGTGCTCGATGCGCGGCTGGCCCGCGAGGGGCGCACCGGATTGGCACAGGCCTGCTTCGACTTCCTGCCGACGCGCGCGGCGCTCGACCTCGCCGGCTGGCCCGAGGTCGATATTTTCGCGCACACATAGGAAGAGCGATTCGCGGGATGTCCGAACGCGCCGATCATGATCGCACGATGCGCCGCCTGTGGGCCGCGAAGGGGTCGAGTCACGACCGCGTCGTGCGCATCCTGCGCTATGGCCTGCCGCTGGTCATCGGCGTGGTCGCCGCGGTGCTCGTCTTCTCTCCGCTGACCCAGCGCACCGAGATCAGCTTTCTGCTGGCGAAGGACAAGGTCCAGATGGCGCAGGAACGGATGAAGGTGACGCGCGCCGAATATCGCGGCCAGGATTCGAAAGGCCAGCCCTTCGCTCTGCTCGCGGGCAGCGCGGTGCAGAAGAGCTCCGCCGAACCGATCGTGCGGATGCAGCAGCTGTCGGGCGCGATCCGGCTGCAGGACGGACCGGCGACGATCGCCGCCGCCGAGGGTCAATATAATATGAACACCGAGAAGGTCTCGGTGCCCGGCACTGTCAAGGTGCGGAGCGCCGACGGTTACGCGATCGACGCGAGCAATGTCGCGATCGATCTCAAGAGCCGCAGCCTCGTCGGGACCGGCGGCGTCAACGGCGCATTGAACATCGGCCAGTTTTCGGCCAACCAGCTGTCGGCCGACCTCGACCAGCGCGTCGTGCGCCTGTCGGGCAATGCGAAGCTCAGGATCAACCAGGGAGCGTTGAAGAAATGAAGGGGCTTTGGACGATGAGGAGCGCGATGGTGGCGGGTGCGGGCTTCGCGCTCACCAGCCTGGCGATTCTCGCGACCGGCAGCGGCGGCGCGGAGGCGCGGGCGCAGGCGCTCGCCAACCACAACAGCAACGCGCCGGTCGATTTCGACGCGGGCAGCATCGAGGTGCAGGACCGGTCCGACCGCGTCGTGCTGTCGGGCGGCGTCACGGTGACGCAGGCGGGGCTGACGGTGCGCGCCCCGCGGATGACCGTCGCCTACACAAGGGCCGGCGGCACCGACGTCAACCGGCTCGACGCGACCGGCGGCGTGACGGTGAACAAGGGCGACGAGACCGCGAAGGGCAATGTCGCCATCTATGACCTCGACAAGCGCCTGATCACGATGGTCGGCAATGTCCAGTTGCAGCAGGGCGGCAACCACCTGACCGGCGGACGCCTGGTGATCGACCTCAACAGCGGCCGTGCGACGGTCGACGGGCGCGGCGCGGCGCGGGGACCCGACGGCAATCCGGTTACCGGCGGCACCAACGGGCGCGTTACGGGCACCTTCTCGGTCCCGCAAAGGAAGCAGCAACCATAATTCTTCACCTTCGGGTAACATCCCGCGCGCGAGGATTGCGCGGGGACCAGACCCTATGCGGTGCCGGGGGCGGCCGCGTCAGCAAGGCGTGTCCCGATGCGTTATTCCCCCATGCTTCCCGTCCGGCGCCCGATGTTCGGCCGCCGCAAAGCCGATACCATACTGATCGAACCCGCCGAGCCGACGAGCGAGGAGCGGCGGCTGATCGACCGGATCATCCGGCATGCGCGGATGTCGAAGGGACGTTGAGGGGGCGGGTGTTGGTGGGGCGATCCGGCCGATACCCGCTTTGAGATGGTGAGCGGCCCTTAACCCTCTCCCCAGGGGAGAGGGCTTAACACCCGCTTCCGGTCGCCAACGGCCGTCTCGGGCGATCATCGCTTTCTCCCGGAAACGCTTGGCGGAACCCGCGCGCCCTCCTACATGGGGCGCGCATGCCGCCCGATACCTCCACGTCCGCCGACAAATCCCGCGAGCCGCCGATCCTGGCGACGCTCGGACGCTTCATGCCCTATCTGTGGCCCGCCGGGCAGACGGGGGCGAAGGTCCGCATCGTCCTCGCGGCGCTGATCGTGCTCGCGTCGAAGGGCGTGCAGATTTCGATGGGCTTTCTCTATGGCGCCGCGATCGACCGCATGGCGCCGGGGATGGAGCAGGGCGTGGCGCTCGCGATCGGGCTGGTGCTCGCCTATGCCGGCGCGCGCTTCGCCGGGGTATTGTTCGACAATATGCGCAACGTCGTGTTCGAACGCGTCGGACAGGATGCGACGCGCGAGCTGGCGATCGCGACCTTCACCCACCTCCACGCGCTGAGCCTGCGCTTCCACCTCGCGCGGCGGACGGGCGAGGTCACCAAGGTGATCGAGCGCGGCACGAAGAGCATCGACACGATGCTCTATTTCCTGCTGTTCAACATCGCGCCGACGCTGATCGAGCTGGTCGCGGTGATCGCGATATTCTGGACCAAGTTCAGCGCCGGGCTGGCGGGCGCGACCGCGCTGATGGTGATCGTCTACATCATCTTTACCCGCAAGGTGACCGACTGGCGCACCGCGCTGCGCACGCGGATGAACGACCTCGACACGCTGACCGTCGGGCGCAGCGTCGACAGCCTGCTCAATTACGAGACGGTCAAATATTTCGGCGCCGAGGAGCGCGAGGCGGCGCGCTATCGCGACGTCGCGGACCAATATGCGCGCGCCGCGGTGAAGAGCGAGAACAGCCTCGCGTGGCTCAACGTCGGGCAGAGCCTGATCACCAACGCCGCGATGGCGGGGGCGATGGCCTACACCGTCTGGGGCTGGTCGGTCGGCGAATATAAGGTCGGCGACGTGGTGCTGGTGAACACGCTGCTCGCGCAGCTGTTCCGCCCGCTCGACCTGCTCGGCATGGTCTATCGCACGATCCGTCAAGGGCTGATCGACATGGAGGCGATGTTCCGCCTGATCGACACGCCGCCCGAAATCAGCGACGTGCCGGACGCCCCGGCGCTGGCGGTAAGCGGCGGCGCGGTGACGTTCGAGAATATCGTCTTCGGCTACGAGCCCGACCGCACGATCCTGAAC
>JAEWIL010000072.1 GCA_023387085.1 Pseudomonadota bacterium
GCTTCCAGTACCGGCTGGTGCGGTAATTATCGGGAGGGGGGCGGGTTAACCCAGCTCCCCTTCCGCCCAGGGCCAGGGGCGTTCGCGAAACCACTTTGTGATGATATATTTGCGTCCCTTGCGGACCTTCATCCCATGGTGGAGCGTGTCGGGATTGGGCGTACCGTCGGCGCGGACATTGTTCCACGCGAGCAGTTTGCCCGCCTCGGGTTGATGCATCTTTCCCGTCGCAAGAAAGCGCGTCGCGCCGCCTGCGGGCGGTTCGTTGAGATAGATCATCAGAGTCCAGCTGCGCTGACCAGGAACCGTGCAATAGGTTTCCCAGTCGGCGCCGCCGGGATCGAAATAGTCAGTATGCGCCTTGAACTCCTCCCCGACGTCGTAACGCTGGCCCTGCAGCGGCTCGCCATATTCGAGCGGGATGCCGGTGAGATCGTGCAGGCGGCGGTTCACCTCGATCACGAGCGGGATACGGTGGTCGAGGTCGCAGGTCGAGCTGGTGCGAAAGGCTTCGTCGCCGTTGGGGTCCGCAATCGTCGACGGACGCGCGTCTCCGTCGATCAACGCCATGAGTGCGGCGCAGGTGTCCGGGTCGAGGAAGCGCGAAAGCATGAACTGCTGAAGCTTGGGCGTCGGTGCGCGCCTGATGCCCGCAACGGCGGCGAGACGTTCGGCTGTGCGGTCGGCGCCGGAGGTCGCCATGTCGACATGTTCGGTAGCAGCCATGAGGCGCTTTTAGTGAGGCCGGGGTCCGCGAACAATGCTTGACGAAGGAGGAGGGCGCGCCTATCGCCGCGCGCTGTCGCAGGCGGTTTCGTCCGGCATGTGGCGATCATAGCTCAGTTGGTTAGAGCGCCGGTTTGTGGTACCGGAGGTCGTGGGTTCGAGCCCCATTGGTCGCCCCAGTTTCTCTATATCGATATATAGCAGCTTTTGGGTGACACTTCGTCCACGATGGATTATTACGTAATAACGTAATTTTCTAACGCGAGGAGTCGCGCATGTCTGCTGTCTGGGATTTCGCCGATTTCGACGATCATGAGCATATCCACATGTTCCGCGATCGCGCGAGCGGGCTGACGGCGGTTATTGCGGTCCACTCGACGCACCTCGGCCCGGGCGCGGGTGGCGTTCGCTACTGGCATTATCCGCAGCGCGGGGCGGCTATTATCGATGCGCTTCGGCTGTCGCGGGGCATGAGCTACAAGAATGCGATGGCGGGCCTGCCGATGGGCGGCGGCAAGGGCGTGATCCTGGCCGATGAGAATGGAACGAAGAGCCCGGAATTGCTCGCTGCGTTCGGCCGCGCGGTCGAGTCGCTCGGCGGCGCCTATGTGACGGCCGAGGACGTCGGGATAACCGACGCCGACATGGTCGAGATCGCGAAACAGACCAGGCATGTCAGCGGGCTGCCCGTCGCGAGCGGCGAGGCTGGCGGCGATCCTGGACCGTTCACCGCGCTTGGCGTGTATCTGGGGATCAAGGCGGCGATCAAGGAAGGGCTCGGTACCGATAGCGCGGCCGGCGTGCGCATCGCGATCCAGGGCGTCGGCAGCGTCGGCGGCGGGGTCGCGCGGCGGCTGGCTGCCGAGGGCGCGAAGCTCACACTCGCCGACGTCAATTTGGGGCGTGCGAAGGCGCTGGCCGAGGAATTGGGCGCCGACCTTGCCGATTCGGCGGCGATCATGGAGATAGAGGCCGATGTGCTGAGTCCCAACGCGCTCGGCGCGGTCCTGACCGAGCGGAGCATCGAGAAGCTGCGCGTGCCGATCGTCGCGGGCGGTGCGAACAACCAGCTCGCGACCGCCGCCGACGGCCAGCGCGTCCACGACCGCGGCATCGTCTATGCCCCCGACTATGTCATCAACGCGGGCGGCATCATCAATGTCGCACTCGAATATCTGGGGCAAGGCAGCCGCGAAGAGGTCGAGAGCCGTATTCACCTGATCCCTGGCCGGCTTGCCGAAATATGGGCCGAGAGCAAGGTCAGCGGCGCACCGGCGTCGGCGGTGGCCGACCGGATGGCGCAGAAGCTGATCGGGCGGGGTTAGTCCGGCCTATCCCGATCGTCATCCAGCCTTTGCGGGGATGACGGTATTGGTGACTGGAACCGGCGTTGATTTCCGCTAAGTCTCGCTGGCGATGAAACGGCATTTTTTTCTGGTCGCGGGGTGGGCGTCGCTCGGGCTCGGCGCGATCGGCGCATTCCTGCCGTTGTTGCCGACAGTGCCGTTCGTCATTCTGGCCGCTTTCTGTTTCGCGCGCTCGTCGCCGCGGCTCGAGGCGTGGCTGGTCACCCATCCGCAGTTCGGACGCCATATCGTCGCATGGCGCGAGAAGGGCGCGATCAGCCGAAAGGGCAAGATCGCGGCGACGGCGGCGTTTGCATTCAGCATCGTCCTCGCGGCGATTTTCTCGCCTTGGCCGTGGGTGATGGCGCCGGTGATTGCTGCCGCCGTCACCGGAAGCTGGATATGGACGCGGCCCGAGGGGTGACGAAGGTTTGAGGGCAACGCTTGACCCCGCCCGTTTCTCGAGCAAGACAGGCGCCGCCGGGTCGCGCCGGGCAATAAGCTGGACCAAGAAGCCGGCCTCACTTAAAGACGCGAGACCGATGCACGCCTACGCCAATCCCACCCGCTTCCTCGCGATCGCCAAGCCGCTGACGCCGTGGCTGCTGTGGCTGGGGCTTGCGCTTTTGCTCGCAGGGGCTTGGGCGGGGCTCGCGGTCGTGCCGGGGGAATCCAAGCAGGGGGATACCGCGCGCATTCTCTATGTCCATGTGCCGTCGGCTTGGCTCGGCATGGGCGGCTGGACTTCGCTTGCGATTGCGGGGCTCGTGCAACTCGTGTGGCGGCATCCGCTGTCGGGAATCGCGGCGCGCGCAATCGCGGTGCCGGGGATGCTCTTCACCGCGCTTTGCCTCGCCACAGGATCGATCTGGGGCAAGCCGACGTGGGGAACTTGGTGGGAATGGGACGGACGGATGACGTCGATGCTCGTCCTGCTGTTCCTCTATGCGGGCTTCATCGCGCTGACTACCGGTGATGAAGGGCAAAGGCAGGGCGGATCGCTGTCGCGCGGCGCGGCGATCTATGCGCTCGTCGGCGCGATCAATATTCCCATTATTAACCGCAGCGTAGTGTGGTGGAACAGCCTGCACCAAGGGCCGAGCATCACGATGCGCGGATCGAGTATCGACGGGGCGCTGCTGTGGCCGCTGGGCTTGACTCTGCTGGGTTTTTCGCTGCTGTTCGGCGCCATCGTGCTGATGCGGATGCGGAGGATTATCGCCGACAATCGCGTCGCGGCACGGCTGCGGCGGCTCGCCGACGATGACGAGGGGCTTTGACCGATGACGGGGGTGATCAGCGGGAGCGGGCAGTGGGCCTATGTCGCCGCGGCCTATATGCTGACCGCGCTGCTGACCGGCGGCGTGTTGTGGACGAGCTGGCGCGCGATGGCGAAGGCCGAAAGGCGTAGCGACGCGCTACGCGGGAAAGCGAAATGAAGGCGAAGCATCAGCGGTTGATCCTGGCGGCGGTGGCGCTGTGCGGTGTCGCGGGCGCGGGCGTGCTCGCGGCGAGCGCGCTGCGCGACGAGGCCGCCTATTTTCGCACGCCGGGCGATGTGAAAGCGGGCCAAGCCACGGTCGGCGAGCCGATGCGGCTGGGCGGCATGGTCGCCGCCGGCAGCATCAAGCGCCAGAGCGACGGGCTGACGATCGATTTCGTCGCGACCGACGGCAAGGCGTCGATCCCGGTGCAATTCACCGGGATCGTCCCCGACTTGTTCGCCGAGAATTCGGGCATGGTCGCCGACGGCCGGCTGCGTGCCGACGGAGTTTTCGTTGCCGACCGCATTCTCGCCAAGCATGACGAACGCTATATGCCGCCGCAGATGGGCGAAATGCCGAAAAATATGAAACTGGTTCCGGGGGAATGATGGATTTCCCAGTTTTGTCATTGCCAGCGGAGCGAAGCAATCCCGGGCGGTTTCCGCGACTCTGGATTGCCGCGTCGCCTTCGGCTCCTCGCAACGACGAAGTTTTGATCGATGGAATGGTCGGGTCATGATCGCCGAGCTTGGCCTTGCGCTGCTGTGGATTGCCGCGGCGCTCGCGTGTCTGTCGCTGCTCGCGGGCATCGTCTATGTCCGCACCGGCAAGGACGACCTCGCTGCGCTGGTGCGCCCGGCGAGCGTTGCGCAGGGGGTGCTTACCGCCGCGGCGTTCGCACTGCTCATCGCCTTGTTCGTCCGGTCGGACATGTCGGTCGAGCTGGTCGCGCGCAATAGCCACAGCCTGAAGCCCATGCTGTTCAAGGTGGCGGGCGCGTGGGGCAACCACGAAGGGTCGATGCTGCTCTGGCTGACGATCCTCAGCCTGTCCGGCGCGCTGGTCGCAATCTTCGAAAAGCGCTTGCGGAAGGACACTCTCGTCGCGACGCTCGCGGCACAGGCGGCGCTCAGCCTCGGCTTCTTTGCCTTCCTGCTGTTCGCGTCGAACCCGTTCAAGCGGCTGCCGATCGCCCCGCCCGACGGGCAGGGATTGAACCCGCTCCTTCAGGATCCGGGTTTGGCCTTCCATCCGCCGACGCTTTATATCGGCTATGTCGGGATTTCAGTCGCCTTCAGTTTCGCAGTCGGCGCTCTGGTGACGCGCGAGATCGGCCCGGCCTTCGCGCGCGCAATGCGACCATGGGTGCTGGGGAGCTGGATTTTCCTGACGCTTGGAATTACCGCGGGCAGTTACTGGGCCTATTATGAACTCGGCTGGGGCGGCTGGTGGTT
>JAEWIL010000076.1 GCA_023387085.1 Pseudomonadota bacterium
CTTGGCCTCGGTCGAGATCAGGATTTGCTCGTTCTGAAGACCGTCGCGCGGACCCACCTCGAGAAACGTGATCGATTTGCCTGTCATGTCGTCGCCTCTCCCCGGCCCGGATCAGCTACCGGCCGCCCGCCATCCATATTGGCGCAGCGCCGGCCCATGCTCATCGAGTCGCGGCGCGCGGCCCCCGGCTTGCGCCGGTTCGTCGGCGAACTTCACCGGGTTACCCATGATCGGCCCGTCCTCACTATCGATCAGCATCTCGCGCGCGCGCGCATGCGGATGGTCAAAAGCCTCGGCCATATCGAGCACCGGCGCCCAGCTGACCTCGACCCCCGACAGGAAATCCACCCACGCCGCATAATCCCGCTCGCGGAAAATCGCGCGCAACTCGCCGATCAGAACCTGCTGGTCGGGGCCGGGATCTTCCGCTGCCAGCGCGATCAATTCGGGCCGGTCCAGCGCCGTCAGCAACGCCGTCGCGAACTTCATCTCGCGGCCGGTCAGCGCGAGGAAGCGGCCGTCCCGCGTCTCATAGACATTGTAGAAACCCGAACCGCCGATCGAACGGTGCGACCGTGTCGTCGGCGGCGTGCCGCTGGCGATGACCGGCGCGGACAGATGCGGGGTCCAAGCCATCAGCGCATCATACATCGACGCATCTACGACGTCCCCTCGGCCCGTCGCCTCGCGCCGGTACAATGCCATCAATATACCTGCCAGTCCGGTGAGCGCCGCAGCCATGTCGGCCGACGGCATACCCGGTACGACAGGCCGGCCGTCACCCCCGTCGTTGATCGCGAGGAAGCCGGTATAGGCCTGGGCGCCCATGTCGTGGCTTCCTTTTGACGACAGTGGCCCCGACTGGCCGAACGCCGACAGCGAACAATAGACAAGCCGCGGGTTGCGCTTGCACAGGGTTGCGGCGTCGATGCCCAATTTGGATGTGACGCCTGGGCGAAAGCCCTCGATGAATATATCCGCCTCGTCGGCAAGGCGGAGGAGGCAGTCGCGATCCTCCGGTTTGCGCAGGTCGAGGACGATGCTGCGCTTCCCGCGATGGGTATTCTTGAACCAGATCGATTGACCGTCGACGTCATTCGGACCGAACGCCCGCGACGGCTCGCCGCCCGGCGGCTCGACACGAATGACGTCCGCGCCGTGACCGGCTAGAATCTGGCTCATCACCGGCGCGGGCAGATACATGCCCAGATCGAGCACGCGGACTCCTTGAAGTTTCATATGGCCCCCGGGGACAGATATTGCGCACGGATCGTATCGCCGTCTGCATCGAGGGCCGGGCCTTCACGCTGCGGCAGGCGCTCGCCATTCAAGCGGATGGGATTCGCCAGCATTTTCAAAGTTCTGCCTGACCGATGCGGAAGTTCGCGAACCATCTCCGCCTCCGCCACGAAGGGATTTTCGAGCGCGCCCCGGAGCGAAACGACGGGTGCGACAGGGATTTGTCCCTTCAGCAGATCGATCCACGCCTGGACCGGTCGCGTCCCGAAAATGGCATCGAGCTTCTCGGTCAGGGCTTCACGGTTGGCGCCCCGGCCGGCCATTGTGCTGAACCGCGCGTCGGCCGCCAGATCGCCGTTGTCGATATGCTCGAGCAGAATGTCCCAGAATTTGTCGTTCATGCAGCAAATGTAAATCCAGCCGTCGGCGGCGTGGAACAACTGCACCGGCGCGTTGCTGGGGTGCGCCGAACGCGGCTGACGCGGCGTGTCGAGGTCGTCGTTGAGCAGCCAGGCGCCCTGGTAGGCGAGTTGGTGAAGCGCCGTGTCGAATAGCGAGACGTCGACGTCGCGTCCGATCCCGGTTCGTTGCGCCCCGGAAATCGCGGCGAGCAGCCCCGTCGCGAGCATCGTCCCGGTCATATAATCGATCATCGACAAGCCGACCCGCGACGGCACGCTGTCGGGTTCGCCGGTCAGCGCCATGATCCCCGCCTCGGCTTGCATCAGGAAATCATAACCCGGCCATTCGGCGCGCGAGCCTGTCCGGCCGTAAGCCGAAATATGACCGCACACGATCGCGGGATGAAGCGGTCCCAGCGCGGCATAGTCGAGCCCCAGCTTCGCGGGCAGGCTCCCCCGCAAATTGTTGACCACCGCATCGCAGTCCGGCACGATTTGTTCGAATAACCTTCGATCATCCGCGGACTTCAAATTGAGGCACAGGCTGCGCTTGTTCAGATTGAAGGTCTGAAAATAAAGGCTGTCCGCCTCGCCCAGCGATTGCGGCCCCGATCGGCGTGCATAATCTCCCGCCCCGTCCTCCACTTTGATGACGTCTGCCCCAAGATCCGCGAGCAGCATCGTGCAATAGGGCGCGGCACCGAACTGCTCGAAGCTGATGATGCGCGTTCCGGTAAGCGGCAGGTTTTCCAAGGCTCCCTCCTGATCGATTGTCTCGGTTCTACGTCGCTCCGGCATTTATTCGAATTAATCAAGAAAATTATTCGAACATTTAAGGCGAACCTATGAAAGGGAGGCGGTGGCCAGCGGATGGTGCGATTCCAGCACCTGCGCGACCCGAAACAATATGTCCTCCCGGCCCCACGGCGCGACCAACTGAATGCCGACCGGCAAACCCGCCGCAGTGAAGCCGCAGGGCACCGACAGCGCGGGGAAACCGGTCGCCCCGATATCATAGGTAAAAGCGGCAACCCGCCGGGTCGTCGCAATCATGTCGTCGCTATCGGACCAGAGCGGCGCCACTTCGGGAGTGGTCGGGGTTGCAAGGACGTCGATGCCGCTCTCGAAAGCGGTCCGCAACATCCGGCGAAAATGCTGCAACGCACGAATGCTCGCCGCATAGTCGGGCCCGGACAACAGCGCGCCCTGCTCGATGCGCTGCCGCACCTTGGCGCCCAAACGGTCGCCATGGTCGCGCAGAACCGCACGCCGGGCATCGGCGACATCGGCGGCGACGAAGCGGATCGCGTGCTGCGAGCGCCTTTCCTCTGCGTCCCCGAGTGCGCAGTCCTTCAACCCCGCGCCGGACCTTTCAAGCCATCGAAGCGCCGTCTCGACGGTTTCGGATACCTCGGCCGATGCATCCTCGAAATAGAAGGGCCGCGGGATACCGATGAGCAGTCCCGTTACACCTGCGTCAATATCGGCCGAGGCCAGCGCCCCTCCGCGCTGTGAATTGGGATCGTCGGGATCGTAACCGGCGATGGCGTCGAACAGCCACGCGCACTCGCGTGCGGTGGCCGCCATCGGTCCGATGGTGTCGACAATCGTGCTGAGCGATATGCAACCGCTGTTCGACACCCGCCCGAAACTCGGGCGCAAGCCGACCACACCGCAAAGCGCGGCGGGGACGCGAACCGATCCACCGGTGTCGGTGCCCAGCGCCATGCGGACGATGCCCGCGCCCACGGAAGCCGCCGACCCGCTGCTCGATCCCCCGGTGATCCGCGCCTTGTCCCAGGGGTTGCGGGCATTGCCGTAGTGCGCATTCTCGCCAGTTGCGCCGAAGCAGAATTCGGTCAAATGCGTCTTGCCCGCGACACCGCCGCCGGCGCGGCGCAAACGGGCAATAGTGAAAGCATCCTGCCGGGCGGGGGCGTCCTCGACATGAATCGCCGAACCGAACGTCGTGACATCGCCCGCCACGTCGATGCAATCCTTGATCATCACCGGGACCGCGCCCGTCGGAAGGTCGGCAAAGCGCAGCACCCCATTGACGACCGCATTGCGCTTTTCCGCCGTCTCGCGGTCCGCGACGTCGAAGGCGGTGGCGGGCGGCGGAACCGTCAAATGATCCTCCGCCGTTCCAGCTCGGCGAGCGCCGCATCGTCGAGACCCAGTAACTCGCGATAGACTTCGCTATTATGCTGTCCGACCTGTTGCGGCGCGCAGCTGCGGATGCTGCCGGGCGTTTCCGAAAGCCGGGGGCAGACATTCTGCATATGGATCGGACCCCATCGTGGATGATCCACCTCGATCAGCGACTGGCGAGCCCTGTAATGCTCGTTTTCGAGCATTTCAGGCGCGCGAAAGATGGTCCCCGACGGAACCCCATGCTCCTCCATGATGGCGGCAACCTCGTCGGCCGTACGAGTACGGGTCCAATCGGCAATCAGATCGTCCAACTCCGCCATATTCTCGCCGCGCGCGTGATGCGTGGCAAAGCGCGGGTTCTCGACGAGGTCGGGCCTGCCGATCGCCGTGCATAGCCGCTTGAAGACACTGTCCTGATTCGCGGCGATCAGAAACTCGCCGTCGGCACAGGGATAAACGTTGGACGGGGAAACCCCCGGCAACACCGACCCCGACCGCTCGCGCACCAGCCCGGACACCTCATATTCGGGGACGAGGCTTTCCATCACCTGCAGGACGGCCTCGTAGAGCGCGCAATCGATCACCTGCCCGCGGCCGGTGATCGTCCGGCGATGCAGCGCCGCCAGCGCGCCCATGCAGCCATAGCTCGCCGCCAGCGAGTCACCGATCGAGATGCCCGCACGAGCGGGGGGGCGGTCGGGTTCGCCGATGACATAGCGCATGCCGCCCATCGCCTCGCCGATGCTGCCATAGCCCGCACGGCCCGAATAGGGACCGCTTTGTCCGAAACCCGAGACGCGCACCACAATGAGACGGGGGTTCTCATCCATCAGTGTTTCGGGCGCCATGCCCCATTTCTCGAGTGTTCCGGGCCGGAAATTCTCGATGAGGATATCCGCCTGCGCACTCAATTTGCGCACCAGTTCCCGTCCCTCGGGCACGCGCAGATCGGCGGAAACCGCGCGCTTGTTGCGCGAGACGATCTCCCACCACAGCTTCGCTTCGCCGCGCCCCCATTCGCGCATCGGATCGCCGGCGCCCGGCTGTTCGACCTTGATGACATCGGCGCCCATGTCGCCCAACAACTGGCCGCAGAACGGACCCGCGATCAATTGCCCCAGTTCCACCACGCGAATGCCGTCGAGCGGTCCGGATATCTGCTGTGGAATCGTCATGCCTGATGTCTTTCTGGTTGATCGGGCGCAACCGCCCGTTCCCGAAGGACCGCCGTCCCGGGACGATTGGCCATTTCGGCGGTTCGCGACCTAGAATTTGTAGCTCAGTTCCATCCCGTAATAGGCGCGCGAGCCCGGCGACAGGAAATCGCCGCCGAACTCCGGCGCCGGAATGACCTCCCCTACATATTTCTGGCCAAAGAAATTGTTGGCAAAGGCCATGATGCTCCAGTTTTCCGCCTTGAGGCCGGCGCGCAGGTTCACTGTCGAATAGGCATCGCGCTGCGAGTTGGTGAAATTGCCCGTCAGTCCGAAGATGTTGGGCACGCTATTGTTCTGGACCGTATGGAACCAGGTCGGCCCGGTAAGCCGATAGTCGGCGCGGAAGAACAGATCGAACCCGGCCTGGGTCGGAATTTCCATCTGCGTGCCGGCGTTAAGCGTGTAATCGGCGGTATAGGGCGATTTGTTCCCGACCGTGTAGGGACGCGCGTTGTTGCGTTTGATGTTGCTGTCGGTGACATTGCCCGATGCGAATACCGTCCAGCCCGGGACGATCGTGGCATTCGCCGCGGCTTCGAAGCCCTGCAGGCGGACCTTGTCGATATTCGAAACGACACGGAGGAGGCCGAAGGGACCGACGAAGAATTCGAAGAACTGCATGTCATGGACATCGGTCCGGTATGCAGCAAGCTCCAGGCTCATGCGGCGGTCGGGCGACTGCCATTTCAGCCCCGCTTCGAAGGAGCTCGACCGTTCCTTGTTATATTGGTCGGAAATCGAAAGGCCGGCATTGAACTGATTGTTGAACAGCTGATCGATGATCGTCTCCGATCCCGATGCGTTGAAGCCGCCCGATTTGAACCCGACCCCCCAGTTGGCGAAAAGGTTGATGTCGGGGGTCGGCTTGAAACTGAAGGTCACCTTCGGCTGAAGCTGCTTGAAGGTGGCATGGCGCGGCGCCAGCACTCCGCTGGGGTTGTAAGCCGGATCGAGACTGGGATTGAGATAATAATTGGCCGGAGTCGTCGCGGTGCCGTTCGGGAAACCAGTCAGCACATTGCCGACCCAGCGGGTCCGCGCGTCGGTCGGAATATTGTTGCTGACATCGCGCTGCTCGACGTCGTAGCGCAGCGCGAGGCCGATCTTCACGCGATCGACCGGTTTCCAGTCGAGCGAACCGAATCCCGCATAGACATTGGTGCGGAACGTATCGTCCGCCAGCGATTCGGTGGGATTGCGGGGATCGGTCGTGAAGCATTCGGGAATCACGCCGACGCCGGTGTCGAGCCCGAGATTGAGGCAGACGTCGCGCTTGATCCAGAGATAATAGGCGCCGATCTGCCAGCTGAGGCGATCGGTGTCGCCGATCAGCCGGATTTCGGTGCTGAAGTCGCGCTGGTTACGCTGTTGGAACTGCGTCCCGTCGCAGGTGGTCGGCGAATAGGCCGGCAGGAAGGCTCCGCCGCCGATTCCGAAGGGCGATTGCACCGGCGTCCCCGCCAGCGCCGCCATCGTGGCCTGACAGGTCGGCTCGCCATCGAAGAACCCGAATGTGCCGCTGGTTCCGTCGGCATAAAGATAGTTTTTGATGTCGTTATACGCGGCGTAGGCGGAGAGGGTGGCAAAACCGAGGTCGGTTTCCAGCCGGGTTGATGCCTCAAACGTCGTCTGCCGGTTTTTGGGCGGGACGTTGGGCGAGAAAATGAACTTGTGCTTGTTGACGTCGATATTGAAATCGGGTCCGAACGCCGCGGCGAGATCCGGAATCTGGAATGCCGCGTTGAACAAGATCGCGCCGCTGACCTGCTTGCCATAGCGAAGCTTGGTATCGAGCTGCGTCGCCTCCCCCAGTTCGGCAAAGATCCGCGCGTTGATATTATACTTCTCGTAATTATCCATCCGCGCGGCCTTGTGGGTGACGCCGGGATAGACGGCTTCGCCCGCCGCGGTCGGCAGGAACGCGTTGCGATAAAAACCGTCGCTGCGCGCATAGTCGCCATTCAGGACGAAGCCGATGCGGTCGGTAATCGGGCCGCTGAGCAAGGCAGCCGCCGTCGCGGTCTGGTTATTGCCATAGCTTGCCTTGAGACTGCCGCTCAGCACGTCGGTGGGCTTGGCCGTCGTAATCACGATCGCGCCCGCGGCGGCATTGCGGCCATAAAGCGCGCCCTGCGGTCCTTTCAGAACTTCGACCTGCGACACCGCCCCCTGATCCTGGTTAAGGGATGAGGTGTTCGTCTTGAGAATGCCGTCGACCACGAGCGCAACGTTGCTCTCGGCGTCGCGCGCGCCATTGAGGCCGCGAATGTTGATCTGGGTATCAGCCGCCTCGACATTGCCGGCGACGATCGTGACCCCGGGGGTGAGCTGAACGAAGTCCGCCGCAATTTTTGCGCCCGTGTTGGACAAAGTGTCGCTGGTCAGGACGCTGATGCTGGCGGGCACATCGACCAACCGCTCGTTGACCCGGCGGGCGGTGACGGTGATCTCGCCATTACCTGATAGTTCGGCATTGTCCGGCGGCGCCTGTTCTTGCGCCGATGCGGTTAGCGGAACGGCGAAGGCGCCACTCAGGACCAGGGCCAAAACAGAAACGGTGTTTGTTTTATAGATCTTCATTGCCACCTCCACAGGACTGATGTTTCTAGATACTGTTCCTCTTTATCCACTGATTAGAAATAATAATTCTCTGCATTTCATTGGTCCCTTCTCCAATGCACATGAGCAGAGAGTCGCGATAAAAACGCTCGATTTCATATTCTTTTGAGTATGCGTATCCGCCGTGAATGCGCATGGACTCTTCGCTATTTCGGACAGCAGCTTCGGAGGCGAAATATTTCGCCATTCCGGCTTCCATGTCGCAGCGTTCGCCCCGGTCGTAGCTGGCCGCCGCATCGAGGGTGAGAAGCCGCGCCGCGCGGGCGCGGGTCACCATCTCGCCAAGCTTGAGCTGGATCGCCTGATGCTTGTAAATCGGCTTGCCCATGGTCTCGCGCAGTTGCGCATAGTTGCTGGCGAGACGCAGCGCGCCGTCGGCAAGCCCGACCCCGCGAGAGGCCACGTTGATCCGTCCCAGTTCGAGGCCGCCGGTGGCCTGCAGAAACCCCTGCCCTTCGACCCCGCCGATCAGATTGGCGGCAGGAATGCGGTAATTGTCGAAAATCAGCTCGGCGCTGTCGATCGACTTGTAACCCAGCTTGTCGAACTTCTTGCTGACCTGGAAACCTTCGCCCTTCGGCGCGATGAACAGGCTCATCCCCTTGTATCGCGGCTCGGCATGGCGATCGGTCTTGACGAGCAGCGCGACCGCCTGTCCGTTGATCCCGTTGGTGATCCACGTCTTGGTCCCGTTGATCACATAATCGTCGCCGTCCCGCACCGCGACGGTGCGGATCGCCTGCAGGTCGGTGCCGGCGTTGGGTTCGGTCAGCGCGAGCCCGCCGCGGATCTCGCCGCTGGCGAAGCGCGGCAGCCAGAGCCGCTTTTGCTCGTCGGTCCCGAAACGCTGCACCGCTGCCGCCATCATCAGATGCGAATTGAAAATGCCGGTCGGCGCCATCCATGCCGCCGCGATGCGCATCACAATCTGCGCATAGGTACGCGCGGGCAGGCCAAGGCCGCCATATTCCTGAGCGATTGTCGCGCCGAACAGGCCCATTTCGGTCATTTGCGCGACCAGTTCTTCGGGCCAGATATCGGCATGGTCGTGTTTCATGGCGATCGGGCGCACATCACGCTCGACCCAGCGATCGATCATATCGAGCAGCGCGGCCTCTTCTTCGGTGTCGATCGTGTGTCCGGCGGCAGCGGGTTCGGTCATGACAAGCCTCTCAACTGTCGGCGGGGCCGAAGCCGCGCTTCCAGACCAGCACCGTCCGCTCGAAAGTACAGACCATCTTGCCGTCCTGGTTGCGGCCGATCGTCTCGACCGTGACGACGCCCTGTTCGGGGCGCGAGGCGGACTCGCGCTTGTTCAGAACACGGCTTTCGGCATAGAGGGTGTCGCCGTGAAACAGCGGATGGGTCAGGCGGATGTTCGACCAGCCGAGATTGGCGACGGCCTTCTGACTGACGTCGGACACGCTCATCCCCACCATCAGCGCGACGGTGAGCGGGGAGCAGACGATCGGCTTTCCGAATTCGGTCTTCGCGGCATAGGCATAATCGAAATGCGCCGGATGCGTGTTCATCGTCAGCAGCGTGAACCAGACATTGTCGGCCTCGGTTATCGTCCGGCCGGGGCGATGCTCATAGATGTCGTCGACGACGAAATCCTCGTAATAGCGCCCGAAGGTCTCGCGGTAGCGGCCCTTCTCGACCTCGATCACACCCTCACGCATGGATATTCCCTTCAAAAGCAGCTATTCTTTGCAGCTGGCGCACCAGCGGCGCTTCGAGCAGGCGGCCGCGGAAACGGATCGCCTGGCCACCGCCCGCGGCGAAGGCCTCCAGCGCCTCGACCGCCGCGCGCACTGCGGCGGCATCGGGCCGGAACGCGCGGTCGATGGCGCCGAGTTGCACCGGATGGATCGCCGCCTTGGCAACGAACCCCAGCGCCCGCGCCCGCTTCACTTCGTCCTGCAGGTCGGAACCGTCTTCGAGCGTCAGCGACGGGCCGTCGATGGCGATTATTCCCGCCGCAGCGCACGCCAACACAATCGCACTGCGAGCCGCGAGCAGTGGTTCCCACGCAAGCTCGCAACCAAGCTCGGCCGACAGGTCCGCAACCCCCACCATCAGGCCCGACACAGACGGCGCGGCAGCGATGGCGGCGCAATCGGTAAACCCTGTTGCTGTCTCGATAATGCCGACGATACCCGCAAGCCTGCCACCGATCAGGTCGCCGACGATCGCCGCCTCGGCCGGCGCCGACAGCTTGGGAATCATGATCTGTCCGGGCAACGCCGCCGCATCGGCCAGCGCGAGAATATCTTCCAGTCCTTCGCGCGTCCTGACGCCGTTGATACGCACCATCGTGCGGGCTTGCGGAAGATCGGGGAGCATCGCCAGCACCCCGGCGCGCGTCGCAGCCTTGTCGGATGGAGCCACCGCATCTTCCAGATCGATGCAAACGATGTCGGCGCCGCTGGCAAAGGCCTTGGTGATGCGATCTGGCCGGTTGCCGGGCACGAACAGCAGGCTGGAGAAGCTCTGCGTCATCGTTCAGTCCAGCTCGCCGTAAAAGCCGAAGAGCAGGTCGCTGAACCGCTGGCGGATCGCCTTGCCCGCCATGACATGCGCCGCCCCCTCGATGCTGGCGCCGCGCGCGTTGGGCAGCGCGGCCTCGATCGGCAGGGTCGTGCGCGGGCCGCACACGATGTCGAGCGGCGCGTGGAGGATCATCGCGGGCGTCTGAACCGAGCCGAGCGCCGCCTCGACATCATGCGCGAGGCTGGCGTCGATGAACCGCGCGTGCGTGTCGATCCGGCCGCGGATTTCGGACCAGGGCCCCTGCGGACCGACCAGCCGGTGCGCGTTGGCGAGATAATAGGATTCCTCGAACGACAGCGCACAGACCATGCGCTGGAACGTCGCCCAGCCACAGGTTCGATGAACTTCGAGGAAAAGCCGGAGATGCTCGGCGAGCAGTGCGTCCATCTTGCACCAGGCACCGGTGTTGACCAGCGACCGTGCCAGATCGGGGCGCCTGATCGCTATGCATTGCGTTACGCACGCACCGATGCCCACCATGCCGAGCAGGTGCGTTGGGCGGCCACCGATCGCGTCGAGTATCGCGATCGCGTCATCGGCGTACATATCCATGGTCGCCGGGACGTCGGGCGTGTCGGTCGACCCGCCGACGCCGCGATAGTCCATGATGACAACGCGGTAGCGATCGGTCAGCCCGAACGGCAGCCCGCCGGTATTGCCATGGCAAAAGGATCCCCAACCGCCAAGGCAGAGCAGCGTCTCGCCCGACCCGATGACTTCGTAATGAATTGTCGCCCCGTCGGGCCGAACGAGCTCAGCCATGGATCTGTCCGTTCGAAACCGACTGCCGAAGCCCTTCGATCACCGCATCGAGCGTCAACACGTCGGCGTAGCGGCGGTCGACGTCGGCCAGGTTCGCGGCATGCGCCGTCGCGTCCTGATCGCCGCAGCAGGATTCGGGCACGATAACGCGAAAGCCGTAGGAAAAGGCATCGACGATCGTTGCCCGCACGCATCCGCCGGTGGTGCAGCCCGTCACGATCACCGTGTCGATCCGTTGTTTGACGAGGAAGGTGACGAGAGGTGTGCCGAAGAACGCCGAGGGCGCCGCCTTGGTGAACCGAAACTGGCCCGGCCGGTCGATGCGGGGGTCGAACTCCAGTCCCTCGTCGCCGATCGCCATATCCTGATAGCAGGCGCTGGCTTTCCAATAGGGCATGCCGCGTTCGTCCGCCCAGCCGACATTGCATGCCGCGACCAGAACCCCGAGCCGCTCGGCCTCGTCCAGCAGCTTCGCGGTCTGATCCACCGCCCGCCCGACATGGTCCGACCGGCCC
>JAEWIL010000082.1 GCA_023387085.1 Pseudomonadota bacterium
CCTCCGGGTGCCGGGGGGGGCGCGCGCGAAGGCGCCCGCTTCGCTCGCGGCCCCTCCACCATCCTTCGGATGGTTCCCCTCCCCACCGCTGCGCGGCAGGGAGGATGTGGAGGACCTTAAAGCGCCCGCTTCGGCGCGAGCAGCTGATCGAACCAGTCGGCGCCCGCGCCGGTCTTTTCCAGATGCGGCCAGCGCAGCCCGCCATGATAGTCGAGGTCGATCTGGCGATAGCGGCCGCCGCGCTCGACGAGCAGGCGCACCGGGGTCTTGCCGTCGGTGGCGGCGCGAATCGCGGCTTCCATCCGGTCCTTGGCGTAGGACACGCCGTCCACGGCGACGATCTTCGTTCCGTTGACGATGTCCGCCTTGAACGCCGGGCCGTCCCACAGAATGCTGCCCGCGACGCCGTCCTTGTCGATCACCATCCCCAGCGAGTGCGTCAGGTCGTAATTCTTGGCGCGCGCCATGCGCCCGCGGTCATAGGCGTTCGGCGCATCGCGCCACACGAGGCGGTAGCCCGCCTTTTCGATCCCCGCGACCGGTGCGGGCTGGCCGGGAAGCTGCATCCGGTCGCGCAGGAACTTCGCCCAGTCATAGGGATGGACGGCGTTCAGCGCCTGGACGACATCGTCGAAATCATAGGTGACCTCGCCCCAGTCGCCGGGCTTGCCGCCGAAAAAGCTTTTGGCGAAATCGTCGAGGCTCTTTGCATTGTTCGTCGCCTGGCGGATGATCATGTCCGCCTCCAGCCACATCAGCGAGCCTTCGTTGTAATAATCCTCGGTGCGCGTCGCGCTGGGGAAGGAGCGCGGCTTGCGCGCGGCGATCACGGGATCGAGCGTCGTATCCTCGACCGACCGCCATTCGCGGCCCGCCTGCACGCTGTAGTTTGCGGCGTTGGTCGCCCATTCGGACAGGACCATGTCCTTTGACTGCATCCCCGACCGGCCTGCGAGGACGAGATCCCAGAAGCTCGTTTGCCCCTCGTAGACCCAGAGCAGATTGCCCTGCATCGGGGTACGATAGTCGGGCGTCCACAGCTTGTCGGGGCGACGATATTTGCCGTTCCAGCTATGGGTGAATTCGTGCGGCAACAGCCCGCGCAGCGTCTCGCCGTCTTCCCATTTGGTGAAATAGTCGGGGCTGCTGCTGTTCTCGCTCGACCGATGATGTTCGAGCCCGATGCCGCCGAGTTCCTCGGTGAGCGCGAGAAGAAATTCGTAGCGGTCGAAATGGCGGCCACCGAACAGCGCGATCGCTTCCGACACCATGGCGGCGTGGCGCGCGATCTGGTCGGGCCGGGCGTCGAGCGACGAGGCTTCGTCGGCGACGACGTTGAGCGTGACATTCTGCCCCAGGTCCCATTTGCGGAAATATTTCCCCGCGAACATCGGGCTGTCGACGAGCGTCTCGTAGCTTGTCGGCGCATAGCTGTAGCGATTGCCCGAGACCTTGAGCCCGTCGAGCGCGGCGGCGCCGGTCCAGCCGTCGGGTAGCGTCACCTCGAGCTGCACCGGGATGCCGCGGGTGAAATAGCCGGCGGGATAGAGGCTGACCTGTTCCCATTGCAGGTTCATCATCGCGGGGGTGGCGACGACGCGGCCCTCGGTCGTGCGGGTCGGCGACAGGAAATCGAACGCGACGTCGATGCTTTTGACCCCCGCGGGAACGTCGATGTCGAAGGCGTAGACGTCGGTCGGCTGGCGCGTCCACGCGAGCGGCTTGCCCCCCGCGGTCGGCTTGAAGCCCGCGATTTCGGCGATCGCGCCGCGCGGCGCGTGCTTGCCGGGGAGCCATTGCGGATAGAGCAGGGTAAATTTGCCGCTCTTCGCGACCGGAATCGTCTGGCGGACGCTGAAAATGCCGCGCAGAGAGTCGGTTGCATCGACCTTGAGCAGCATCGTGCCCGGATAGGGCTTGTCGGCCGGAAGCGGAATCGTGTGCGCCTGCACGACGGGTTGCGGACGGCTGTTGCCCTCCTGGGCTCCCGCGGCGGGAACGAACGCGATGAGGGCGGACGCGACGAACAGTGTATTTTTCATGGGTAATCTCTGCCGCCAAAAGCCCGCGAGGTCCAGCGGCGGCTCTGCAAGCGTGCTTTGCGTTTCGACGAAAACCGATTAGACGCGCGGCGCATGAGCAAGGACAAAAGCGCTAAAATCCCGACGCCGCAGGCCGTGCGTGGCACCCAGGACATGCTCGGCGATTTCGCCGACCGGTTCCACCATGTCGTCGACGCGTTCGACCGCGTGCGGCGGCTCTATGGCTTCAAGCGCATCGAGGTGCCGGTGATCGAGCCGACCGCGGTCTTCGCGCGCTCGCTCGGCGAGACCACCGACGTCGTGTCGAAGGAAATGTATTCGTTCGAGGATCGCGGCGGCGAATCGATCACCTTGCGCCCCGAATTCACCGCCGGGATCGCGCGCGCCTATATCACCAACGGCTGGCAGCAATTCGCACCGCTGAAGGTCGCGACGCACGGACCGCTGTTTCGGTATGAACGCCCGCAGAAGGGGCGGTATCGCCAGTTCCACCAGCTCGATGCCGAGGTGCTCGGCAGCGACAGCCCGCTCGCCGATGCCGAACTGCTCGTCTTCGCCGACCAGCTGCTGAAAGAACTGGGGGTTGCCGAGGGCGTCCGGCTGACGCTCAATACGCTGGGCGATGCCGAAAGCCGCGATGGCTGGCGCGCGGCGCTGGTCGAGCATTTCGAAGCCCATCGAGGTGACTTGTCCGAAGACAGCCTCGCGCGGCTCGACAAGAATCCGCTGCGGATTCTGGACAGCAAGGATCCGAAGGACCGGCCGATCGCCGACAGCGCGCCCGACATCGACGCCTATCTGACGGCGGAAGCGCAGGACTTCTTCGGTGCGGTGACCGCCGGGCTCGACGCGGCAGGCGTCGCGTGGGAACGCAACGCGCGGTTGGTGCGCGGGCTCGACTATTATCGTCACACCGCGTTTGAGTTCGTCACCGACCGGCTGGGCGCGCAGGGCACCGTGCTCGGCGGCGGGCGCTACGACGGGCTGATCGAGGCACTGGGCGGACCGCCGACCGCGGCGGTCGGCTGGGCGGCGGGAATCGAGCGGCTGGCGATGTTGTTGGACGAGGGGGCTGTCGACGGCCGTCTTGATGCGGTGATTGCGGTCGAGGATGATGCGATGTTCGCCGTCGCGATGCGCGGGTTGCGCCTGCTCCGCGAAAATCACCTGGCCGCCGACATCGTCGCGACCGGGTCTCCCCGCAAGCGCTTTGACAAGGCGGCAAAGATCGGCGCGCGCGCGTTGCTGTCGATCAGCGTGCGGGATGGGGTTCCGTTCACCAACGCCAAGACCGACGGCAGCGATGTGGCGGCACGAGCCGAAGCGCTGTTCCGTTCGATCGGCTGATGACCTCCGTTTCCGAAAAGCAGATCGACGCCATCATCGAACGCCATGCCGCGTTGCAGGCGCGGATGGCGACGGGCGATATGGCGCCTGCCGAGTTCGTCGCAGCGTCGAAGGAATTTGCCGAGCTGGAGCCCGTCGCCAAGGCGGCGGCCGAAGTAACGCGGCTGCGCGGCGAGCTGGTGTCGCTGGGCGAGATGCTGGCCGATCCCGAGATGAAGGCGATGGCCGAAGAGGAAATCGCCGAGATCGAGGTGGCGCTGCCGGCGGCCGAGCATGACCTTGCGATCAAATTGCTGCCCAAGGACGTCGCCGACGAACGCGCCGCGATGCTCGAAATCCGCGCCGGCACCGGCGGCGACGAGGCGGCGCTGTTCGCGGGCGA
>JAEWIL010000118.1 GCA_023387085.1 Pseudomonadota bacterium
CCCCGGGGCCCATGCCCGGGGGGGGGGGCCCCACGACCCGTCGTCTTTGGGGCGACGACCGGCCCCGCGGCATGATGCGGGACCGGGACGCCCAAAGATCAGGCGAGGTCGAAACGGTCGGCGTTCATCACCTTGGTCCAGGCTTTGACGAAGTCCTTGACGAATTTTTCGCCGCTGTCGGACTGCGCATAGACCTCGCCGACGGCTCGCAGCTCCGAATTCGACCCGAAGATCAGGGCGGCGCGCGTCGCCCGCCACTTCTCGCCGCCGTCCTTGCGGTCGGTGGCGATATATTCATCGTCTCCCTCGCCCGCGGCCTTCCAGACATTGGTCATGTCATAGAGGTTGACGAAGAAGTCGTTCGTCAGCTGCCCCGACCGTTTGGTGAAATGGCCGTGCCCGCGCTCGCCATGATTGGCGCCGAGGACGCGAAGCCCGCCGATCAGCACCGTCATCTCGGGCACCGACAGGCCAAGCAGCGAGGCACGGTCGAGCATCATTTCCTCGACCTTCACCGCCAGCTTCTTCTTGCCGACATAGTTGCGGAAGGCGTCGGCCTCGGGCTCCATCACCGCGAAGCTGTCGGCGTCAGTCTGCTCGGCGGTCGCATCGCCTCGGCCCCCGGTGAACGGAACCGGGACATTGTAGCCAGCGTCCGCGATCGCCTTTTCGAGGCCCACGACGCCGCCGAGGACGATCGCATCGGCCATCGACAGATTGCCGCGCAGCCCGTCGAGCGTATCGAGCACCTTGGCGAGCATCGCCGGTTCGTTGACTTCCCAGTCCTTCTGCGGCGCGAGGCGGACGCGCGCACCGTTGGCGCCGCCGCGGAAATCGGACTTGCGGAACGTGCTGGCCGACGCCCACGCGCTCTTGATCAGCTGGCTCACGGTCAGGCCGCTGCCCGCGATCTTCGCCTTCACCGCCGCAATATCGGCGTCCGAGGGCATGGTGCCGGCGGGGATCGGATCCTGCCAGATCAGGTCTTCGGCAGGAACTTCGGGGCCGAGGTAACGGATCTTCGGACCCATGTCGCGGTGGGTCAGCTTGAACCAGGCGCGGGCGAAGGCGTCCTTGAACGCTTCATGGTCGTTGCGGAATTTTTCGCTGATGACGCGGAATTCGGGATCGACCTTCAGCGCCATGTCGGCGGTTGTCATCATGGTCGGAACCTTGATGTTCGGATCCCATGCGGCGGGTGCCTTGTCCTCTTCCTTCTGGTTGATCGGCTGCCACTGCTGCGCGCCGGCCGGCGAGCGGACGAGCTCGTAATCATAGTCGAGAAGCAGACGGAAATAGTTGGCGCTCCACTCGGTCGGCGTGTTGACCCACGCACCTTCGATGCCGCTGGTAACGGTGTGCTCGCCGATGCCGCCGCTTTCGTGGCGGCTGACCCAGCCGAAGCCCTGTGCAACGAGATCGCCGCCCGCCGGGGCAGCGCCGAGCAGCGAGGCGTCGCCATTGCCGTGCGCCTTGCCAAAGGTATGGCCGCCCGCGGTCAGTGCGACCGTCTCCTCATGGTTCATCGCCATGCGCTCGAACGTCGCCTTGATGTCGCGCGCCGATTGCAGCGGGTCGGGTACGCCGCCCGGCCCCTCGGGATTGACATAGATCAGCCCCATCTGGATCGCCGCCAGCGGGCCTTCGATCTCTGCCATGCCCTTTTCGGGATCGATGCGGGTTTGAACGCCCTCGTTCACCCACTTGTCTTCGCTGCCCCAATAAATGTCGCGTTCGGGCTCGAACACGTCGGCACGTCCGCCGCCAAAGCCGAACACCGGCCCGCCCATGCTTTCGATCGCGACATTGCCGGTCAGGATGAACAGGTCGGCCCAGCTGATCTTGTTGCCATATTTCTGCTTGATCGGCCACAGCAGGCGTCGCGCCTTGTCGAGGTTGCCGTTGTCGGGCCAGCTGTCAAGCGGCGCGAAACGCTGCTGCCCGCTATTGGCGCCGCCACGTCCGTCGGCCGTGCGATAGGTGCCCGCGGCGTGCCACGCCATACGGATGAAGAACGGCCCGTAATGGCCATAGTCCGCCGGCCACCACGGCTGGCTGTCGGTCATCAGCGCGGTAAGGTCATCCTTCAGCGCCTGATAGTCGAGCGACTTGAAGGCAGCGGCATAATCGAAATCCTCGCCCAGAGGGTTCGACGGACCATTGGGATTGAGGATTTCGGTCGCCAGCATGTCGGGCCACCAATCCTTGTTCGTGCGGCCGAGCAGCGCGCGGACGCCGCCCGGCTGATGGACGGGGCAACCGGCGCCGATGGGGGTCTGGTCGTTCATGCAGTCTCTCCTCTGTGGATTGTTATCGGGCGATGGCGCGGCGGGATGACGGGCGCATGACGCCGCGGCGCCTTGCGGGTCGCGGGCGAACGGTCGGCGCGGGCGGGCGTCGAGTCGATGGCGTCATCCTTTCGTTCTGTGGGTGACGATAGGACGCATGGTCCAATCGACCTAAACGAATAAGCTGAATTCAGTCATCGAACGAACCGATCAGCGATCGGCGGGGTTGCTGACGGTCGGGTGACCCGTCGCGTCCCGGCAACGGTCCGGCGAGGACGCGCAACATCGGGCGCCGCGGCGGGTTGCTCAAGGGTCACGACATGATGGCATGACGTGGCAGCAGGAGTATGGAAAGTGGCTAACAACCCCAACCAGCAGAACCAGAAAAACCCGCAGGCCGACCGCGACGAGGAACACCGTCGCCAGCAGCAACAGCAGGGTGGTCAGGATCGCCAGCAGGGCGGCCAGCGGTCGGACCAGGATCGCGGCAAAAACCCGCAGCAGCGCTGATCCAGCTGCATGAGAAAGGGCCGCCCCCTCGCGGGAGCGGCCCTCTTCTTTGGCATAACAGGCGTTGATCAGAAGCTGAATTTCACCGTCCCGCCCCAAGTCCGCGGATCGCCCGGCTGACCGGCGATCAAGCCGACGTTGCCCGGCGCGACCTGCAACGTCTCGATATAATTCACATCGAACGCGTTCCGCACCCAGCCGAAGATGTCGACGCCATCGCCGCGGAAACCGACGCGGAAGTTGGTAAGGGCATAGCCTTTGACGTCGGTGTAGATCGACGGCGAGGCGTTGGAATTCCAGTGCGAGCGATAATTGCCATCAACGCCCAGATAAACCTGCCCTTCCTTCGCAAACAGCGTCACCGGAGCATTGGCCTCGGCGCCATAAGAAAAGGCCCATTTCGAAACGCCGGGGAGGTCCTGGCCCGAAATGTCACACTGCCGCGGGCTGAGCGCACCGGGAACACCCGGCTGCGAATAGTCGGGAGCGGCATTCGCTGGCTGGAACGTGCCACCGGACAGTTCCGGAGGGCATGGCGCGTTGGTGAACTTCTTGTATTTCGCGTCGGTGTAAGCCCCGTTGGCATAGGCCGTGAAGCGGTCGCTGGTGCGGATCTTGAAATCCGCCTCGACGCCCTGCGACACGACCTTTTCCGCATTGGCCAGATAGCCGCGGACCGTACCGAACTGCCCGCCGTTCACCGTCGCCTGGAAATTCTTGATCTCGGTGCGGAAGGCGGTGAGGTTGAAGGTCGCAAGACGATTCAGGAACTGCGTCTTGAGGCCGATCTCATAATGGTTGACAGACTCCGGCTTCACCGTGCTGGCGCTCAGCACCGGCTGGTTGTTGGTGTCGAGCGGCAGGCCGTTCTGGTTGATCCCGACCGTCTTGAAGCTCTTGGCATAGGTGGCATAGGCCAGAACAACGGGCGCGATTTTGTAATTGACGTTCAGATCGTAGCTGAAGTTCCAGTCGCTGACGGACGGCCGGGTGAGCTGCGGCTGATAAACGCCGCACTGCGCCGTCAAAACGGGGTTGCCAGCGGTAGCCGATGGGGCGCAACTCGTAATAACCTCACCAGCCCCCGTAGTCACAACACGCCGGTAGAAGCCTTCCTTCTTATCATAATTTACGCGGATGCCCGGCTGGATGGTCAGTTCGGGCGTCAGCTTGTAGCTGATCTGACCGTAGAATGCGGCACTATCGGCTTTCAGAAACTGCGTGTTGGTGGCGGTCAGGCCGTTGAGCACTTCGGGTCGGTTGTAGACATTATTCGGGTCGTCCGACGGTGCGAGGCTGTAGCGCGTAGCATCGATGCCCTGCTGTTCTGTACCCTGCGTGTCGATTCGCTGCCGGAAAGCGAACAGACCGGCCACGAAGTCGATCTTGTCGCCTTCGTAATTGTACCGGAACTCTTGGCTATATTGATCCTGCTGCGACGGGTTTTGTGACTTGGCGACCACCGAGGCGCCGGTGAAATCGCGGTCGTTTTCCGGCAGCCAATCCCAGAAGCGCCAGGCGGTAATCGACGTAAGCGTACCGGGGCCGACGTCCCACTTCACGCGCAGCGAAGCACCGCCGATCTTGTTGCCGGCGTTCAGGCTCGCATCGATATCGGTCAGGCGGTCGTAAACATTTCTGCTGGGCACGATGTAATTATAATTGGGATTGGCGGCCTGCAGCCGCGCGATGATCGCATCATATTGGCGGCTCAGCCCGCGCTGCGTCTTGCCCACGCGAACAAAAGCCGTGCCGCAGCACTCGGGATCCTGCTTGCTATAGTCCCCCGACAGCGTGATGCTGAGATCGTCGTTGGGTTTGAACAGCAATTGGCCACGCAGGCCCAGATTGTCCTGCTCGTTGATCCATCGGTCGGTCCGGACGTTGAACAGCGTGCCGCGCCGGCTGGTTGTCGCAATCGCAATGCGCGCCGCAACCTTGTCGCTCAGCGGGCCGGAGACCGCGGCTTTAGCCTGCCGGAAATTGAGGTTGCCGACGGTCACTTCCGCCCGCCCCTCGAAGTCGAAGGTCGGCTGGTTCGTCGTTATGTTGATCGCGCCGGCCGTCGTGTTCTTGCCATAGAGCGTGCCCTGCGGCCCGCGCAGCACCTCGACCTGATCGACGTCGAGAAAGTCGAAAGTCGCGGCGGCGACGCGCGAATTATAAACGTCGTCGACATAGATGCCGACGCCCTGTTCGAAGCCGTCGCTGGTAAGTCCGTAAGGGACGCCGAGGCCGCGGATGTTGACAGAGGTGTTGCGCGGATTGGTGGTGTAAACCTGGAGCGTCGGCGCCAGTTGCTGAAGCTTTACGACGTTGAAATTGCCGGTGGCCTCGATCGAATCGCCCCGAATGACCGAGATTGCGACCGGCACTTCCTGCGCGGTTTCCTGACGGCGGCGGGCGGTGACGATGATGACATCGCCGCGGCTGACCTCGCCGTCAACCTGCGCGGTAGTGGTCGCCGCAGTTGCGGCAGCCGACACAGCGATAGCCCCGCCGTTCCCCGAAGCATCTGCCGATGACTCTGTCGCCGCGGCCGGCATGGCTGCCAGCGCGAGCAGAAGCGAAAGTGTTAGCGATGAGGCGCCCACGCAGCGGCGAATGGACGGATATTTTTCGGTCATGACAATTTCCCTGTTGCTTTGATGGTGCACGAAAATTGCCACATCCGGCTGTCCGGTCTGCGGCAGGACTGGGGAGCATCCCCATCGGGAGTCGGTGAAGTCAGTTGGGGTATCGATGCCGCTCGGTCACATCGACCTGCACCAGACGTCCTTCGTGAACGGTAAGCTGGATCGCGCCGAACTTCAGTTTTTCCAGCGCGTCGAGCACGGTCTGGACAGCGCGCGGCGTTGCGCCGCTTGCATCCTGCGGCTTTTCTTTTGTTGCGCTCATTGTCTGCCTTTCCCATTTTTGAGTCGACCGCTTAGTATCCCAAGTATTTTAGTAGACAATCCCTAAATTTGCTTTCTGCGCCCAAAGGTGAAGTTGATGCGCCGAACGGATTCTGCGTTGCGACCGGCCGATTGCCACTGTCGCCGAATGGATTGCGTAGCGGGTCCGGTGCTGGCAAAGGCGCTCCTAATGAACAGACTTAACGATTTGATGGCACGCGGCACCGAGCTTCTCGGGAGCGATTACGCCATTCTTTGTGGCGCGATGAGCTGGGTCTCGGAGCGCAATCTGGTGAGCGCGATCAGCAATGCGGGCGGCTTCGGTGTCATTGCCTGCGGCGCGATGACGCCTGAACTTCTCCACGTCGAAATCGCCGCGACCAAAGCGCTTGCGACGCGCAATTTTGGGGTCAATCTGATCACCATGCACCCTCAATTGTTCGATCTGATCGATGTGTGCGCGAAGCACGCGGTCGGCCATGTCGTGCTCGCGGGTGGCCTGCCTCCCAAGGGCAGCCTGGAGGCGATCAAGGCATCGGGAGCGAAAGTCATCTGCTTCGCACCGACGCTGGCGCTTGCGAAGAAGCTCGTCCGTTCGGGCGTCGACGCGCTCGTAATCGAGGGAATGGAAGCCGGCGGTCACATCGGGCCGGTATCTACCAGCGTCCTCGCGCAGGAAATCCTGCCATCGCTTGCCGGCCAGGTGCCGATTTTCGTCGCGGGCGGCATCGGGCGAGGCGAGGCGATCGCGGGCTATCTGGAGATGGGCGCCTCGGGTGTCCAGCTTGGTACGCGCTTCGTCTGCGCGACCGAGAGTATTGCGCATCCCGCTTTCAAAAAGGCCTTCATCCGCGCGTCGGCACGCGATGCGGTCGCGAGCGTCCAGATCGATCCGCGCCTGCCGGTAATTCCGGTGCGCGCGCTGAAGAACAACGGCACCGAATCCTTCACTGCGAAACAACGCGAAGTTGCGAACCTGCTCGATGCGGGAGCCGTCGACATGATCGAGGCACAGCTCCAGATCGAGCATTATTGGGCCGGTGCCTTGCGCCGTGCGGTCATCGACGGCGATGTCGAGGGCGGCTCGTTAATGGCAGGGCAATCTGTCGGTATGGTAACCGGTGAAGAGAGCGTTGCCGATATTATCGCAACATTGGTGCAACAGGCCGACGAGGCGTTGCGCGCACGGGGTTGATGCCGCATGGTTTCGCGGTTGGGGAGAAATTTCATGAAGTTGTCGCGGAAGATTATTGTTGGAGGCTTGCTCGCGAGTGTCGCGGCCTGTGCGCCTAAACCGGCACCCCCTCCGCCTCCCCCGCCTCCGCCGGTCACCATCGTGATTCCGCCGCGGCCGCTGCCGCCAGGCAACGCATCGCTGACGCAGATCCTGCCAGGACGCGGAATCGACGGGCGTTTCGTCACCGCAAACAGTGCAGTTTCCGGCGACCGCGCCTTCTGGCAACTCAAGATCGCTCTCAATGTCGCGGCGATAGGTTGTCGCGGAACCGAAGAGGCGACGCTCGTGTCCGCCTATAACAATATCATCAAGACGCATGCCAAGGTCATCAAGGCCACCGAAAAGACGGTCATCGCCGACCTAGCCAAGGCGAACAAGACAAACGGGATCAAGGAACGCGACCGGCTGTCGACCCAGTTGTTCAACTATTTCGCGCAGCCTCCGGCGCAGCGTGCCTTCTGCACGCGCGCCAACGAGGTCGCCCAGCTCATATCCTCGACGCCGTCGCCGCAGGTCGTCGAACAATCCCCGGCACAGCTCGCGCGCCTGGACCAACCTTTCCTCGATTTCTACGAGGCCTATGCCCAATATCAGCTCGACGTCGCGGCATGGGACGCCAAATATGCGCCGGCGCCGGCAATCATGACCGCGCCGTCGACCGCCTACGGGCCGGAAACGCCGGCTGCGGTGCCCGCGTCGACACCGCCGGTCTCTAACCCGGGCGCCTGAACCCGACAGGAAATTTCGCGCACGCCCTTGGCGGCAAGCCCCGGCATCTGTTAGCACGGGCGGGACATGACGAATGCCCCGCCCCCGCCGACGACCGCAGCCCAATCGGCGCGCACGATCCTGACCCGGCTACACGAGGTGATGGCCGCGCGCACCAATGCGCAGAGCAAACTCAACCAGGTTGTCGGGATCATCGGCGAATGCCTCCATAGCGAGGTCTGCTCGATCTATCTGCTGCGCGACGGCACGCTCGAACTCTATGCCACTCGTGGGCTCAAGCAGGAAGCGGTCCATGTCACGCGACTTGCGCTCGGCGAAGGTCTGGTCGGCACGATCGCTGAACAGATCGAGACGCTGAACCTCGACGAAGCGGCAGCGCACCCCGACTTTTCCTATCGGCCCGAAACCGGTGAGGAATTGTTCCACAGCTTTGCCGGTGTCCCGATCATTCGCCGCGAACAAGCGGTTGGTGTGCTCTGCGTCCAACACGCAGACCCGCGCCGGTATGAAGAGATCGAGATCGAAACGCTTCAGACCGTCGCGATGGTGCTGTCGGAACTGATTTCCAATGCCGAACTCATCGACACCACGGCGCGGATCGACGCTGCGGCGGCCGACCAATCGGCACAGCGACTGACCGGGCAAAAACTGGTCGACGGCATGGGCGCCGGCATCGCGGTCTTCCACCAGCCGCGTGTCACCATCGAGCATACCGTCGCCGACGATATCGAGGCCGAGCGCCACCGCGTCTATGCTGCGTTCGACAAGATGCGCGAGCAGATCGACCGCATGACGAGCCAAGCCGAGTTCGGCATCGGCGGCGAACAGGAAGAGGTTCTCGAGACCTACAAGATGTTCGCCTATGACGAAGGCTGGTCGCGCCGGATCAACGAGGCGATTGACAGCGGCCTGACCGCTGAGGCGGCAATCGAACGTGTTCAGCAGCGTACTCGCATGCGAATGCGCCAGATCGACGACGCATTGCTGCGCGACCGCATGCACGACCTCGAGGATTTGTCGAACCGGCTGATCCGCATCGTGTCGGGGCAGATGGGCACCGCGGCGCAGATGGGCCTGAGGCAGGATTCGATCCTGATCGCTCGCAATCTGGGGCCCGCCGAACTGCTCGAATATGATCGCCGCCGCCTGAAGGGCGTCGTGCTGGAAGAAGGGTCGCTGACCGCGCACGTCATCATCGTCGCGCGTGCGATGGGCGTCCCCGTGATCGGCCGCGTCCGCGACGTGCGCACGTCCATCCGCGAAGGCGACCTGCTGCTCCTCGACGCCAGTGCGGGGACGCTGCAAGTCCGCCCGACACAGGCGGTGCAGGACGCGTTCGATGCCAAGCTGGAGATCTCGCAAAAGCGCCGCGCAGGCTTGGCCGCGCTCCGCGACCTGCCCGCCGTCACCAAGGACGGCGTTCCGATAGAGCTGATGATCAACGCCGGGCTGCGGGAGGATATCGCGGCGCTCGACCTGACGGGCGCCAGCGGCATCGGGCTGTTTCGCACCGAATTCCAGTTCCTCGTCTCGGCAACCTTGCCGCAGCGCGAGCGCCAGCAGCGACTCTATCGTGACGTTCTCGACGCGGCGGGGGACCGGCCCGTCATCTTTCGGACGGTCGACATCGGCGGTGACAAATCGCTGCCCTACATGAATGTCGACGAGAATTCACTGGAAGAGAATCCCGCAATGGGCTGGCGGGCGCTGCGCCTTGCGCTCGAGCGCGAAGGGCTGCTCAAAATCCAGGCCCGGGCACTGATGGAGGCCGCGGCGGGCCGGACGCTCAACGTGATGTTTCCGATGGTATCGGAGCCTTGGGAGTATGAAGCGGCGCGCGAATTGTTCGTGAAGCAGCGCGCCTGGCTCGCCAATCATAACAAGAAGCTGCCGGTTGCGATTCGCTATGGTGCGATGCTTGAGGTTCCGGGGTTGATCGAAACGCTCGATCTGATGCTGCCACACCTCGATTTCCTGTCGGTCGGCACCAACGACCTCACCCAGTTCCTGTTCGCCGCCGACCGCGCGCATCCCAGGCTGGCAGAGCGTTACGACTGGCTGTCGCCGATCGTCATGCGTTATCTGGCGCGGGTCGTGAAAACGGTCGCGGGATCGAGGGTTGCGCTCGGCGTCTGCGGCGAAATGGGCGGCCGGCCGCTCGAAGCCATGGCGCTGCTCGGCCTCGGGATCGAACGTCTGTCGATCACCCCCGCAGGCGTCGGACCGGTCAAGGCGATGATCCGCTCGCTCGACCTCGGGGCGCTCCGCGCCGACATGCCGGGCATCCTAGCCCAGCCGGCGGCGAACCCGCGCGGGCAGTATCGCGACTGGGCGATGGCGCACGCGGTGGACCTGGGCGACTAAGCGGCGCCGCCGGTCCGTTCCTATCTCAGGCAGCGGCGGGAGCAGCTACCGCCGGTGCGGCCATAGAATCGTTCCGATGCGGCTTTTCAACGATCCGCTCCGCAAGCCACGCGCACCCCCACGCCAGCGCCATGCCGACAGGAACATCGATGATATAGTGCCAGCGGCTCGCGACTGAAGTGACGATGATAAACAGCAGGAGGATCGAATAGAGCGGAACCAGTACGCGGCCGTAGCGCCATGCGAAGAGGAAGAAGAGAAAGGCCCCCGCCGCGTGAAGCGACGGCATTGCAGCCAGCCCCACAGTGAAGTTGACACCGCCGTGCTGCGCAATCCAGCGCGGCCCTTGAGCCAGCGAAAATTGATAGAATTGCATCATCGATTGCTGACCATCGGTGATGGTCGGATCGACCCCCTTTTCGTAAATGAAGGGTCCGATCGCGGGTGCGACCAGATAGGCGAGGCCGCCGAGGGTCTGAAGCAGGAGCAAGGAAACGACGAGCGTACGGAAGTGGTCGGGCGTCTTGATCGCGTGGTAAAGGAAGCTCACGTAAAAGAGCCCGATGAAGCCGAGCATGTAAAAATTGGATTCATAAGAGATGAACCCGAACAGATGCTCGCGAAGATAGATGCAGGCATCGACCAGCGGTCGGAACGCATTGTCGATCGCCCAGTAGACCCCGTCATAGGTCTGTCCGTTGATATGGGGGATCCAGAGCTTGAGATGAAAATGGGCGAATAACACGGCGATATAGCATGGCAATGCAATGAGAAAGCTTGCGGCAACGTCGCGCTTGCCGGCGACCATCGTAATCAAGCCGAGTATGGCAATACCGATCAACGGGTAGATATAATGTATGCCGACGAACGCGGCGCGCTCCCCTGACGGAATCACGATCGGGAGCGAAAATAGCAACGCGAACGCGAACATGATTGCGAGCGAAGCCCCCGCAATCCAGATTTCTGGCATACTCCGCAAACCCATCCGCATCGTCACTCACCCGTTCGCAGGAGATAGTCCGCGCCATGTCAGATCGACCGCCACGCGCCCCTACCGCAGAGGGGTGCCAGATCAGGGTTAACAGCGGGATAATTTCCAGCGCTTCGACCGCTTGCCCTTTCATTAGTTCATGATATGTTCTACACGACAAGGAGGATGCCATGACCCCGTCCCGTGCCAGCGGCCAATGCCATTGCGGCGCCATTCGCTATTCGATGCCGACCGCGGTCGAGCACCACGCGCTCTGCCATTGCCAAGACTGCCGCCGTCACGCCGGCGCGCCGATGGTCGGTTGGGCGCTGGTCGGCCAGGCCGATCTCGAAATCTCCGGTACCCCGAAAATCTATGCGTCGTCCGAGCATGGCCGGCGTCATTTCTGCGGGGACTGCGGGACCGGGCTCTTCTATACCAACGAAGCGATCTTTCCCGGGCAGGTCGACGTCCAGTCGGCAACACTCGACGACCCCGACCTGATTCCGGCGGGCGCGCAGATCCAGATCGCCGAGCGGATCGGCTGGATGGAAAAGTTGGACGAAATGCCGCTGTTCAGCCGCTATCCCGGGATGGACTAGGCCAAGACCCGGCCCTCGTGACGTCAGGGCCGGTCCCCGAAGGATTGCCGCTGCGGCTTTTTCGCCCGGTCCCACCAAGCGCGACGGATCACATCGGCAATGCGATCGGCATCGGGCGACCCGAAGCGGACGAGCAGCACATGCCAGCCCTGATAGTGCGGCGTCTGCCAGAAAGTGTCGGGATCGGTTTCGAGCAGGATGCCTTTCTCACCGGGCTTGCACATCACAGCGAAGCTGCCCGCTTCGCGTCCCGGCGCCGCGAGCGCCTTGCCATTAAGCTTGGGACAGGGTGTACCATAGAAAGGCGCCATTTCGACATCGGGGAGCGCGCAGGCGAAGGCGACGACATCGTCCCAATCGTCGAAGCGCGGACCGGTCACCGTTCGCCACCTCCCCGTTCGCGGCGACGCTCGTCCCACCAGGCGATGCGTTCGGCGATGCGCTTTTCGAACCCGCGGTCGACGGGACGATAAAGATCGAGGGGCTTCATCGCGTCGGGCCAGTAATTATCGCCCGAAAACCCCTCGGGCGCATCATGGTCATAGCTATAACCCTCACCGTAACCGAGGTCCTTCATCAGCTTCGTCGGGGCGTTGAGGATGTTCGCGGGCGGCGCGAGGCTACCCGTTTCGCGCGCAGCGGCCCAAGCGGCCTTCTGTGCGGCATAGGCGGCGTTCGACTTGGGCGCGGTCGCGCAATAGAGGCACGCCTGCACGATCGCGAGTTCGCCCTCGGGCGAGCCCAGAAATTGGTAGGCATCCTTCGCCGCCAGGCATTGCACGAGCGCCTGCGGGTCGGCCAGACCGATATCCTCGCTCGCAAAACGCGTTATGCGGCGCAGGACATAAAGCGGTTCCTCGCCCGCGACGAGCATGCGCGCGAGCCAGTAGAGCGAGGCCTGCGGGTCCGACCCGCGCATCGCCTTGTGCAGCGCAGAGATCAGATTGTAATGGCCGTCGCGATCCTTGTCGTAGACCGGCATGCGGCGATGGAGAAATTGCGCGAGTTCGCCCGGATCGAGCGGCCGCTCGATCGTCACCGAAAATAGTGTTTCGACCTGATTGAGCAGGAAGCGCCCGTCGCCGTCGGCGCTGGCGATCAGGGCGGCGCGGGCGTCGTCGGTGACGGGAAGCGACCTCCCGACCTCGGCCTCCGCGCGCGCGATCAATGTCCCGAGCGCGGCCTCGTCGAGACGGTTCAGCACCAGCACCTGCGCGCGGCTGAGCAATGCGGCATTGAGCGCGAAGCTGGGATTTTCAGTCGTTGCGCCGACGAGCACGACCGTACCGCGCTCGACATAGGGCAGGAATCCGTCCTGCTGCGCGCGATTGAAGCGATGGATCTCGTCGACAAAGAGCAAGGTGCGCTTGCCCGCCGCCGCCATCTTTTCGGCGTCGGCGAACGCGGTGCGCAGGTCGGCAACGCCCGAGAAGACCGCCGACAGCGGCGCGAAGCGCATCCCCACGGCCTCGGCGAGCAGCCGCGCGATCGTCGTCTTGCCGGTGCCGGGTGGCCCCCAAAGGATGATCGAGGACAATTGACCCGCGGCGACCATCCGCCCGATCGCGCCATCGGACCCGGTCAAATGTTCCTGCCCGACGACTTCGGCGAGGGTTTTGGGGCGCAACCGCTCGGCCAGCGGCGCGGGACCGGCGGGGGCCGCCGCGACGGGCGTCTCGCCGTCTGCGAAAAGGTCACCCGCCATCGCTATCGGCGCCGCTGCCTCTGCCGAATCAACCGCAGATAGGTGTTGGCAACCGACTGGTTGATCGCGTCCCACCGATAGGCGCCGCTTTCGGCCAGCGCGGCCGCGCCGTGCACAGCGCGCAACTGGGGATCGCGGCAATAGCGTTCGAGATCGTCGGCAAAGAGCGTGATTGCCCCTGGTGACACGAGATAGCCGGTCTGCCCGTGCTTGACGATGCTGGCGCTGCCGGTCGCGCGCGCGGCGACGACAGGCAGACCACAGGCCATGGCCTCCAGCGTGACATTGCCGAAGGTTTCGGTGACCGACGGATTGAAGAAGATGTCGCACGACGCCAGCGCACGCGCGAGATTCTCGCCGCCCTGAAAGCCGACGAACTTCGCCTGCGGCAGGCGAGATTCGAACCACTCGCCAGCTGGGCCCTCCCCGATGACGACGACCTGATGCGCCACTCCGCGCCGCTGAAGCTGGTCGATCGTGTCGGCGAAGACGTCGAGCCCTTTTTCCATGACCAAGCGGCCGAGGAACGCGATGATGGGAACATCGTCCGCGATTCCCCAGCTTCGCCGCCAGCTCAGGTCGCGGCGGTCCGGATTGAACACGTCGCGCTCGACACCACGGGTCCAGATGCCGATGTCATAGTTCATCCGTTGCTGCCGCAGCACCTGGGCAAAGCTTTCCGACGGCGCGATCAGCGCGTCGCAGCGGCGATAGAGACGGCGCAGCCAAGCGACCACCAACGGCTCGAGAAACGAGAGATTATAATAGCGAAAATAAGTCTCGAAGCGCGTGTGGACGGAACAGGCGACCGGAATCTTCCGCCGCCGCGCCCATGCGGCAGCCTGTCGCGATACACGGTCGGGGCTGGAGATGTGGAGTATATTCGGCGCGAACTGGGCAATGTCCTGGCGCACCCGCGACGAGAAATGGAGCGGGATCCGATATTCGGGGCGATTGGGGATCGCCATCGACGGCACGCTGACCAGATCGCCGGTCGGCTCGAAATCGGGATTGGCGACGGTCGGCGAATAAACGCGCACCGCGGCGCCCTGCGCGAGCAGATAGCCGACGAGGCGGTTGAGCGCCTTGTTCGCGCCATCGGTCGTCATATTATAGTTGCCGCTGAACAAGGCGATGCGAAGGTCCGAAACTTCCATCCGGCCTTCGCTAGTCCTTTGCCCCGCCAAAGGCAATCGGCGCTAGGGAGAAGGCATCAGCACAATGAGCTTCGTCATCGCGAGCGGAGCGAAGCGATCCAGGGCGGTTTGTCCCTACTCTGGATTGCCGCGTCGCCTTCGGCTCTTCGCAATGACGCGATTGGTCAGAAATCCTCGGGTCTGTCGAGCGGCGCTTCGGGATCGATCTCGACCGGCGGGTGAAGGCGCAAGTGATGGACTCGCTTCTCGTCCGCCTCGGTCACCTCGATGCGCCAGCCGCTCGGGTGGTGAAGGATTTCACCGACCTCGGGCACATGGCCCGCGAGTACGGCGGAGAGCCCGCCCAGCGTATCGACATCCTCTTCTACCTCGGCGAGCCGCGGGTCGATCGCCTCGCCGATATCGTCGAGTTCGGCGCGCGCATCGGCTTCCCAGCAACCATTGTCGCCCGGAACGAACAGCGCGGTCGGCTCGTCGTCATGCTCGTCCTCGACCTCGCCGACGATTTCCTCGACCAGATCCTCGAATGTGACGAGCCCTTCGGTACCCGAATATTCGTCGATCACAATCGCCAGATGTGTGCGCTTTGCGCGCATCTCGGCGAGCAGATCGAGCACGTCCATCGACTGCGGGACGTAAAGCGGCTGGCGGATGAGGTCGAGCAGCGGCGGCGGTGTGCGCCCGGCCGCGAGGACCGCAAACACGTCCTTGACGTGGATCATGCCGACCACCTCGTCGAGCGTTTCGCGATACACCGGCAGGCGGCTGTGCCCGGCGTCGGCGAACAGCGCAACGACCTCTTCGAAACTGGCGCTTTCCGATATCGCGACGATCTCGCCGCGCGGAACCGCGACATCGTCGACGGTCTGCTCGCCGAAGTGCAGAAGGTTCCGGACCATCTTGCGCTCGATCGGTGAAAGGTCGCCGACGGCGCTGCTTCCGCGCCGTTCCTCGCCTTCTTCCTCGGCTTCGTCGATGACCTCTTCGATCTGCTCGCGCAGCGAGGGTTCCTTGTCGCCGCCGAACAACAATGTCTTCAGTCCGGCCAGCAGGCCGGATCTACTGTCCTCTTCCGATCGGTTCGAAGATCCCTGATCGTCGGGCATGTGCGTCGCTTTTCCCTGTTAATCCTGATCCGCATATGGATTGGCGATGCCCAGCGATGCAAGCGCTATCACTTCCAGCGCCTCCATCGCCTGCGCGCCGGCGTCATCCATATGATCATAGCCGACGAGGTGGAGCGTGCCGTGGACGATTAGGTGCGTGGCATGATCAGGGGTCGAAATCCCCTTCTCCTCCGCCTCGCGCGCGCAGGTTTCGCGCGCG
>JAEWIL010000085.1 GCA_023387085.1 Pseudomonadota bacterium
GTGCATGGCGCGGCGCAGAGGCGCGGCTTGCGGCCGCCCGCAGCGCCCTTGATGAGGCAACGCGCGACCGCGAATGGCTCCAACATTGCGTCGCCGAGCTCGCGGCGCTGGCCCCGCAACCCGGCGAGGAGGCCGAACTCGCCGAGGCACGCGCCGCGATGCAGAAGGGCGAGCGGATCGCAGGCGACATGGGCGCGATCATGGCGGCGTTCGAGGGCAGCGAAAGCGGCCCGGCGCAGCTTCGCGCCGCCGCGCGGCGGCTCGACCGGCTGGCGGGCGACCATCCGCTGCTCGCCGAGGCGCTGGCGGGGCTCGACCGTGCGATCATCGAGGCCGACGAGGCCGAGCAGCGGCTGAACGAGGCGGCGCGCGCGCTCGAATATGATCCGGCACGACTGGAAGAGACCGAAACCCGGCTGTTCGAGCTGCGCGCGATGGCGCGCAAGCATGGAGTTCAGCCCGACGAACTGGCCGCGCTGGCGGGCGATCTCGCGGCCCGGCTCGACGCGATCGAGGGCGGCAGCGAAGGGCTCGCGAAGCTTGAGGCCGAGGTCGCTGCCAAGGCCGCCGCCTATACCCACGCCGCGACCGCGCTCTCCGATGCGCGCAGCAAGGCGGCAGTGCGGCTCGACGCCGCGGTCGCCGGCGAGCTCGTGCCGCTGAAGCTCGACGCGGCGCGTTTCCAGACGCTGGTCGAGCGGCTGCCCGTCGAACGCTGGGGCGAAGGCGGTATGGACCGCGTCGAATTTCTCATCTCGACCAACCCGGGCGCGCCCTTCGCGCCGCTCGCCAAGATCGCGTCGGGAGGCGAATTGTCGCGGTTCATCCTCGCACTCAAGGTCGCGCTTGCCGAAGAGGGCGGGGCGGACACAATCATCTTCGACGAGATCGACCGCGGCGTCGGCGGCGCGGTCGCAAGCGCCATCGGTGAGCGGCTCGCCAGATTGGCCGGCGCGGGCAAGCAGTTGCTTGCAGTGACGCACAGCCCGCAAGTCGCCGCCAAGGGCGCCACGCATTTCGTGATCGCCAAGTCGAGCGAGGGGACCGTCACGCGCACCGGCGTCCGCGCGCTGGACGACGCGGGACGGCGCGAGGAAATTGCGCGCATGCTCTCGGGCACCGAAGTCACCGCGGAGGCGCGCGCGCAGGCGGAAAGATTGCTGGAGGCGGTATGAGGTCGGGCGATTATCTGAAGGACGGCTATCTGGCGCTGCCCGCTTTCGTGCCGACCGACGTCACGCATGCCCTGCTCGGCATGCTGAAATCCGACCTGATCCAGGGCGGCGTATCGTTCGACCAGCTCAAACGGAAGCATGATCTGCTCAGGGCCGAGGCGGTCGAAGTTTACGGCACCCATTATCTTCCGCTCTCGACCTTTCTCTGGGGCATGACGCCGGCGGTGACGGCGATCGTGGGGCACGACCTGCGCCCGACCTATTGTTATTTCCGCATGTACCGTCAGGGCGACATCTGCCGCATTCATTCCGACCGCTATGCGTGCGAACACAGCCTGTCGTTGCTGCTGGCGGCAAGCGACGACAAGGCCTGGCCGCTCGAAGTCGGATCGCAGCATATCGAAACGCCGCGCCAGCGCGCCGACGCGGATTTCGGCAACGAGGCCTATGGCTCGGTGTCGATGATGCCAGGCGACGCGGTGCTCTATCAGGGCGTCCACCGGCTGCACGGTAGGATGACCCCCAATCCCAACCGCTGGTCGGCGCATCTCTTCCTCCATTGGGTCGATCCCGCGGGGCCCTATGCCGACAATGCGTTCGAAGGGATTCGGATCTTGCCGACCGAAGCGCTGGCGATGGAGCGGGCGTGACGGTGCGATGAGCGTGGCGCATCCGCTCGACCGTCCGGTCTGGAGCATGCTGACCGGTCGGCAAGCGCACCTTGCCCAGGGCGATGCCCGCGCGGTGCGGATCGATCGAGGCTATGGCCCTTTCGGCGCTGCGGCGGACCGCAGCGTGGCGGCGCAAGCGGCGCTCGCCGCACTGATCCCGGAGGGCGGCGACTTGTGGCTCGTCGAGGACGATCTGTGGCCGCCACCGCCTGGAACTCGCGAGGTAAGGCGCGCGGTTCTGGCGCAGATGGTCGCGGAGGGGCCGCCGCCGCAGGCGCATGCGGACGAGCCGGGAATGATCGCACTGGGCTGCGCCGATGCTCCCGCGATGGCCCGCCTCGCGGAGCACGCAAAACCGGGGCCTTGGGGCGCAACTACGCATCTTTATGGGCCCTTTTTCGGAATTCGAGAGGAGGGCCGGCTGCTTGCGATGGCAGGGCAGCGCATGTTGATGCCCGGCATGGCAGAGATCAGCGGCGTCGCGACGTGGGAGGATTGCCGCGGGCGCGGCTTTGCCCGCGCTTTGATTGGCCATGTTATGCGCGCGATCGCGGCGCGCGGCGAGCAACCGTTCCTGCATAGCTACGCCGACAATGCGGGGGCAATCGCGCTATACGAGTCGCTCGGTTTCCGTGTTCGCCGCGAGGTGCATATGCTGGTGATTGCGCATGATTAGCCGGCGCGAACATCTCTCCACGCTCCTGGCGATGGCGACGACGTTTCTACCGGTGGACAAGCCGACGGCGTTGGAGGCCCGGATGGAAGAAATGGCAGCCAATTATGGATTAATCGGCCAAATGCTCGCCCAGCCCGGCCAACGTGAGGCGCTGATCGCTATCCTGTCCGAAGGCACCGGAACGATGCCCGGCAACGTCGCCTATCTGGTGGGCGAGGACAGTGCGAATCCCGACGCGATCTGGATCGTGGAAATCTGGGAAAGCCGGGAAGCGCACACCGCATCGCTGACATTGCCCGCAGTGCAGGCGGCAATTGCGAAAGGTCGCCCGCTTATTGCAGGATTTGGTACTCGCGCCGAGTTCAGGCCGGTGGCAAAAGCCGGGGCATGACCGAGATTGAATCACTCTCCGAAGCCGACGCCGCCAATGAATTGATGCGGCTCGCGAAAACGATCGCTTATCACAGCAAGCGCTATCATGCCGAGGATGCGCCCGAGATTTCGGACGCCGATTATGACGCGCTGGTGCGGCGCAACAATGAACTTGAGGCGGCTTTCCCGAATCTGGTCCGCGCCGACAGCCCGAACCGGTCGGTTGGCGCCGCGGTCGAAAGCTCGCCGCTGGCGAAGGTGACGCACGCCCAGCGTATGATGAGTCTCGATAACGCCTTCGCAGCCGAGGATGTCGAGGAATTCGTCGCGCGTGTGCGGCGTTTCCTGAACCTCGGTGACGGCGAGCCCGTGGCGCTGACCGCCGAGGACAAGATCGACGGCCTGTCCTGTTCGCTCCGCTACGAAAAGGGAAAGCTGGTGCAGGCGGCGACGCGCGGCGACGGCAGCATTGGCGAGGACGTGACCGCCAACGTTCGCCATATCGCCGATGTTCCGCAGACGCTGAAGGGCGAGACGCCCGACATTTTCGAGATTCGCGGCGAAGTCTATATGGCCAAGGCGGATTTCGCCTCGCTCAACGACCGGCTAATGGAGGAAGGTCGAACGCTGGCAGCGCAGCGCGAACAGGAATTCGATCCCGCGAGCGTCCGCCAGTTCGCCAACCCGCGCAACGCGGCCGCCGGCTCGCTGCGCCAGAAGGACGCGAGCGTCACCGCCTCGCGCCCGCTGCGCTTCCTCGCACATGGATGGGGCGAGACGAGCGCGCTTCCGGCCGAAACCCAGTTCGACATGATGAAGCGCATCGCGGCGTGGGGCGTCCCGGTCTCGCCGCTTCTGAAGCGCTTCGACAGCGTTGCCGAGGTGCTGGCGCACTACCGCGTGATCGAGGCCGAACGCGCCGAAATGCCTTATGACATCGACGGCGTGGTGTACAAGGTCGACCGGCTCGACTGGCAGCAGCGCCTCGGCTTCGTCGCGAAGGCGCCGCGCTGGGCGATCGCGCATAAATTTCCTGCCGAACGCGCGCAGACCACGTTGGAAGCGATCGACATCCAGGTCGGCCGTACCGGCAAACTCACCCCGGTCGGGCGGCTCACCCCCGTTACCGTCGGCGGCGTCGTCGTGTCGAACGTCACGCTGCACAACCGCGACGAGATCGGCCGCCTTGGCGTGCGGCCCGGCGACCGCATAGTCGTCCAGCGCGCGGGCGACGTGATCCCGCAGGTCGTCGAGAATCTGACCCGCGACGAGCCGCGCGCCCCCTATGTCTTCCCCGATCATTGTCCCGTCTGCGGCAGCGAGGCGGTTGCCGAAGAGGGCGAGGTCGACGTGCGCTGCACCGGCGGGCTGATCTGCAACGCGCAGAAATTCGAACGACTGCGCCACTTTGTCAGCCGCGGCGCGCTCGACATCGAGGGGCTGGGCGAGAAGAGTATTGCCGAGTTTCTGGAACTCGGCTGGCTCGACAAGGGCCCCGCCGACATCTTCCGGTTGCGGGCGCATCGCGACGAGTTGCTCGGGCGCGAGGGGTGGAAGGAAAAGTCGGTCGACAACCTCTTCGCCGCGATCGAGGCGAAGCGGCAGCCCGACGCCGCGCGGCTGCTCTTCGGGCTCGGCATTCGCCATGTCGGCGCGGTGACCGCGCGCGATTTGCTCAAGGGACTGGGCGATATAAGGCGGCTCCCCGAAAAGGCGGCCGAAATCCACGCCTATCTTGAAGCCAACCCGCGCGGCGAGGGCGAGTCCGACGGAAAATATACGGCGCGCCGCGTCGACGCATTCAAGGCGATCCTCGAAGTGCGCGCCGACGGCATCGGCATCGCGGTGGGCGAGGCGCTCGCCGATTTCTTCCACGAGCCACATAACCGCGCGCTGTGGGACGACCTGCTCTCCGAAGTGTCGCCCCCGCCCTATGTCGTCGAGACGCGCGAGAGCGAGGTGTCCGGGAAGACCGTCGTATTCACCGGCAAGCTCGAGACGATGAGCCGCGACGAGGCGAAGGCGCAGGCTGAAGCGCTCGGTGCCAAGGCGGCGGGCAGTGTCAGCGCCAAGACCGACCTGGTGGTCGCGGGTCCGGGCGCGGGATCGAAGCTCAAGCAGGCGGGCGCGCTCGGTATCCGCGTGATCGACGAGGCGGAATGGGCGGCGATCGTCGCGGCGGCGGAGTAAACCGTCCGAAAACGCCTTTGCCGAATAAACTTAGTAAGCTAATCTTCTCTCGAGATGAAGAGGAGAGAGCGATGCATGATCTGGACGGACGCACGATTTTCGTGACCGGTGGCGGAAACGGCCTCGGGCGCGCGCATTGCCGCCATCTCGCCGGCCTCGGTGCGCGTGTCGTCGTCGCCGACCGCGATGTGCCGGCGGCCGAAATGGTGGCGGCGGAGATCGTTGCGGCGGGTGGTTCGGCCAAGGCCGCCGCGCTCGACGTCGCGGACGAAGCATCGGTCGCGGATGCCTTCGCGACGGCGGTCGCAGCCTTTGGCGACATCGACGTGCTTGTGAACAACGCGGGCGGCGTGTTCGCGCCGATCACCGATGCCGAAAATATCACGCTCGCCGACTGGAACCGCGTGATGGCGATCAACCTGACCGGACCGTGGCTCTGCGCGCGGGCGGTCATCCCGGCAATGAAACGGCGGCGCGCGGGGCGGATCATCAACATCTCGTCGACCAGCCTGTCGCAAGGACTGCCGACCGAACTCGTCCCCTACATCACCTCGAAAGGCGGGGTGGTCGGGCTCACGCGCTCGCTCGCGCGCGAACTCGGGCCGCACGGTATCACCGTCAACGCGGTTGCGCCGGGCTATGTGCCCAAGCGCGCCGAGATGGTGCACGCAGCCTCGTCGCTCGGAATGGACAAGCGAAACGCCATCAAGGACATGGTCGTCGGCCAGCAGTGCATCCCGCGTTCGGGTGAGCCCGGCGATATCGTCGGCGCGGTCGCCTTCCTCGCCTCCGACGCATCGGGTTTCATGACCGGACAGGTGATGAACGTCGATGGCGGCTGGGCGCTGGTTTGATCGCCGGGGAGGCGTCGGAAAGTTGCCGGCCGATTGGTCTATCTCTGGACGCCGACGGGGAAGAAGACCGATGAGGCGCCCGCGGAATGACGGACTCCATGGGACATAATGTCCGCTTGCTCTGCCGGATGCCGCGCCATAAGGGGCGAGCCGTGGGCATTCTCGCCGCCTTGCGCCGTCCCGGCATCCTGCTGCTGCTTCCAGTGCTGCTGGCCCTCGCCGCGCGCGTCTTCGTCGCGCCGGGCTGGATGATCGAGAGCGGGGCAGGCGGCACGATCACCGTGCGCGTCTGTTCGGACCCGGCGAATCCCGGCGGGACGATGACGATTGCACTCGATCGGGCTGGCGAAAAAGCCGGCGACCATGACGGCAAGGCGCAGGAGCATTGCCCGTGGGGCGCGCTCGCTGTCGCGCCGCTGACCCCTGACACGCCGGTCCTTCCCGACGCCCTCGCCGTGGCCGAACCCGCGCCCGCCGCAATTCCGATGCTCGGCTTCGCGCCCGGCATCGCCTCGCCGCTGCCGCCGAGTACCGGACCACCTGTCTTCGCCTGATCCAGACTGACCGGCTGCCCGCGTCCGACGCGCGGGGCGGCGCATGCCTGTATTCAAGCGAAGGATTGTCCATGAAAAGCCATGTCCACGGCGCGGCGCCCCTGTTGGCGCTCGCCATCTGTTTCGCGGCGGCGCCCGCACACGCCGACGAAGCCGACTCCACGATCATCGTCACCGCCCCAGCCGCGCTGGACGCCGCCGAGATGCGCGCGGCGCAGACGCCCGGCGGCACCGACGTCGTCTCCTACGCGGACTATGCCGATAAATCGATCGTCAGCTTGCGCGACACGCTCGCCTTTTCGCCCGGCGTCTATCTCCAGCCGCGCTTCGGGCAGGAGGTCCGCGTCTCGATCCGCGGGTCGGGCCTGTCGCGCGGCGTTCATATGCGCGGGCTGACGCTGCTCCAGGACGGCGTACCGATCAATCTTGCCGACGATAATGGCGATTTCCAGGAACTCGAACCGATCTTTTTCGACCATCTCGAAATCTTTCGCGGCGCCAACGCGCTGCGCTTCGGGTCGGGCACGCTTGGCGGCGCGATCAACGGCGTCACCCCCACCGGGCGCACCGCCGAGGGCGTCTATCTGCGCAGCGACATCGGCAGCTTCCACAGCTTTCGCGGCCTCTTCTCGGCGGGCGTGGCGGGCGACCGCGTTGATGCCTGGGGCGCGGTCAGCGCCGACACCTCGGGCGGCGACCGCCACCATGCGAAGCGCCGCAGCCTGCGCTTTCACGGCGATGTCGGATTGAAACTCACCGACACCATCACGACGCGCCTCTATGCCAGCTACAATAATATCGATCAGCAACTTCCCGGCGCTCTGACCCATGACGAGGCGCTGACGAACCCGCGCAAGGCGAACGCCGGCAGCGTCGCGGGCGATCAGCAGCGCGACATCGACTCGCTGCGCCTCCAGAACCGGACCAGCTTCGATTTCGGCGCGGCCAAGCTCGACGTCGGGGTCTTCGTCAACGCCAAGACGCTCCATCACCCGATCTATCAGCTGATCGACCAGAAGAGCGTCGATCGCGGCGGCTTCTTCAGGCTCGACTATGCGGGCGGCCCGGTCGAGGCGACGCTTGGCGGCGAGCTGCGCGTCGGCGACGTCAATTCGCGGCGTTTCGTCAATGTCGTCGGCAAGCGCGGGGCGAAAACCTATGACGCCAAACAGGATGCGCGCACCGCGACGCTCTATGGCGAGCTGCGGCTGAAGCCCGTAGCGGGTCTGTCGCTGATCGCGGGTGGCATTTACGCCGATGCGATGCGCCAGCAGCACGAGACGTTCAACAGCTTCGCGGGCGGCGCGGTGAACAATCTGGGGCGCGCCGATTTCGATAGCTTCTCGCCAAAAGTCGGCATCTTGTACGAAGCCGCGCCGGCGATGCAGGTCTATGCCAACTACAGCCGCTCCGCGGAATTTCCGGGTTTCATCGAGCTGGGGCAGGTCGCGAGCTTTGTCCCGCTCGACGCGCAGCGCGCGTGGACGACCGAGATCGGGACGCGCGGGCGGTCGGGCATCGTGAGTTGGGATCTCTCGCTCTATCGCGCGGACATCAAGGGCGAGCTGCTGCAATATACGGTGACCGCCGACATTCCGGCATCGACCTTCAACGCCGGACGGACGCGGCACGAGGGGCTCGAGGCGGCGCTGGAGATTGCCCCGACCGACTGGCTGCGGTGGCGGCAGGTCTACACCTACAGCAATTTCCGTTTCCGGGACGATGTCCAGTTCGGCAACAATCGCCTGCCGATCGTACCGCGCCACGTCTACCGCGCCGAACTCCGCCTCGGCAGCGACGCTTTGCATGTCGCGCCCAATGTCGAATGGGTGCCGAAGGGCCCTTATGCCGACTATGTCAACGCGGTCCGGACACCCGGATACGCGCTGCTCGGCTTCACGGCCGGCGCGCGGGTGACGGCGGGGATCGACGCCTTTCTGGATGTGCGGAACATCACGGGCAAGAAAGCCATCGGTGATATCAGCGCCGTGATCGCGGCAAACCCCGAATCGGCGATCTATTATCCGGTCGAACGTCGCGCCGTATCGGCCGGCCTTCGCGCGCGTTTCTAGGAGGACGGGAATGGCGACCGATCCGTCGATTCCGCTCTATTGCACGATCTGGCGCTGGCATTTCTATGCCGGTCTGTTCGTCATTCCCTTCATCCTGATCCTGTCGCTGACCGGAGCGGCCTATCTGTTCAAGCCGCAGCTCGACCGGTGGGAGGAGCGGAGCTGGCGCGATTTGCCGGCGACCGGCGCGGTCGATTCCGACGCGCAGGTCGCGGCCGCGCTGGCTGCCTTTCCGGGCGCGAGCTTTCATTATTACCGTATCCCCGCAGCGCCGGGCGACGCCGCGGTCGTTCACATCGGCCTGACCGACGGCGCGATGCGCGACGTCGCGGTATCGCCGCAGGGGCGGGTGATCGGATCGGCCGATCCCGACGCGCGTTGGTCGGCGTGGCTCGCGCGGCTCCACGGCAGCCTGCTCGTCGGGCGGACCGGCAAGCTGCTCGTGGAACTCGCGGCAAGCTGGGCGATCGTGATGATCCTCACCGGGCTTTATCTTTGGTGGCCGCGCGGGCGCGGGCTGGCGGGGGTGGTCTGGCCGCGGCTGTCGCTCGGCGGACGGACCGCGCTGCGCGACCTGCACGCGGTGACCGGTGTCTGGGTTTCGGGACTCGCGCTCGTACTGCTGTTCACTGCGCTGCCGTGGACCGACGTCTGGGCCAGCGGTTTTCGCGCGGTGCGCGCCGAGATGGGCTGGGTGTCAGGGGTGCCGAACTGGAAGGGCGGAGCGGACCCGCATGCCGCGCACGACCATCATGCGATGGCGGCCGCGATGCCGGCCGGTCCGCAGCCGCGCGCGCGCCTCGAATATATCGTCCTGCGTGCCCGCGGCGAGCATATGCCCGCGCCCGCGATCATCCAGCCGCCCGGCGCGCCGAACATGTTCGGGCCGCCCAACGGCAATGTCTGGACGCTGACGACGCTGACGCAGAACCGGCCGCTGATCCGCAAGGTCAGCTACGACCCCGAAACGAGTATAGAGGTCGCGCGCGAAGGCTTCGCCGACAAGCATGTGATCGATCGCGTCGTCAATGTCGGGATCGCGTGGCACGAGGGGCAGTTGTTCGGGCTCGCCAACCAGCTTGTCGGGGTCGCAACCGCGTTCGCGATGATCACCCTCGCGGTTTCGGGCTTCCTGATGTGGCGTCGCCGCAGGCCCGACGATGTGCTGGGCGCGCCGCCGCTCCCTCGCGATCCCGCGCGGCTGAAGGGCGTCGCGGCGATCGTCCTGCTTCTCGCGGCCTTTTTGCCGCTGCTCGCGGCATCGCTGATCTTGCTGTGGATTGTCGATCGGCTAGTCTTGCCGCGCCTTCCCCGCGTCGCCCGATGGCTGGGAGTCACACGCGCTTAGAAGGTTTCATCTGCAACTATATCGTGCTAGGCCCTGCCCATGACCGACGGCTTTACCCACGTCCACGAAACGCCGCCGCCCGGCGCCGCGGCCGACTGGACGATTCCGCAGGATTGGGACGCCTTCACCGTCGACGAACATGCGATGTGGGATCGCCTGTTCGCGCGCCAGTCGGAGATGTTGCCTGGCCGCGCGTCGGAGGCGTTTCTGCGCGGGATCGACGTGCTGCGGCTCGAAAAGCCAGGGATCCCCGATTATCGCGAGCTCAACGCCCGGCTGATGGCGGCGACGGGGTGGCAGGTCGTGGCGGTGCCGGGGCTGGTCCCCGACGATGTCTTCTTCGACCATCTTGCCAACCGCCGCTTTCCCGCCGGCAATTTCATCCGTACCCCCGAACAGCTCGACTATCTGCAGGAACCCGACGTCTTCCACGACGTCTTTGGCCATGTTCCGATGCTCGCCGATCCGGTGTTCGCCGACTATATGGTCGCCTATGGCGAGGGGGGGCTGCGCAGCCTGAAATTCGATGCGCTGAAACAGCTCGCGCGGCTCTATTGGTACACCGTCGAATTTGGGCTGATCCGCGAGGCGGGGGGGCTTCGCATCTATGGCGCCGGAATCGTGTCCTCCTATGCCGAGAGCGTGTTCGCGCTCGATTCGGACAGCCCGAACCGCATCGGCTTCGACCTCGCGCGGGTGATGCGGACCGATTACCGGATCGACGATTTCCAGCAGAATTATTTCGTCATCGACAGCCTCGACCAGCTGCTCGAAACGACGGTGAACACCGATTTCGCGCCGCTCTATGCCGCCAATTCCGCGCTGCCGCCGATCCCGATCGCCGACATCCTGCCCGACGATGCGGTGATCACGCGCGGGACACAGGATTATGCTGCCGCAAAGGCGTGAATGTCTCGTCATTGCGAGCGGAGCGAAGCAATCTCGCGTTAGCGGCATTTCTTGACGATGGCTGGAGATCGCTTCGTCGCTGCGTTCCTCGCGATGACGATGCCCTACCAGCTTCCGAACGTCGCATCCGACGGACTCGCGCGGTGGAAGGCGCGTTCCTTCCTTCGCCATCCATAACGGCGGCGCTTGACGAGCAGCAGGCACGGCCATTCGGCGCTGCCGCCGCGCGCGGCGAGGCGAAAGCCCTGCGCGCGATAGGCGGCGAGGACCGGCTCCATCTGGCGCGCGATCAGTCCCGCGAGGATCGCATGGCCGCCCGGCGCGGTCGTACTTGCAATATCGGGAGCGAGGGTGATCAGCGGTCCGGCAAGAATATTCGCGATGACGAGGTCGTAGGGCGCGCGGTGACGGATCGCCGGATGGTCGGTGCCGGGCGCCACCGCGAGCGCGAGCCGTCCGCCGCCGCGCCCCAGGGCTACGCCGTTGATCGCCGCATTGTCGCGCGTGACGATGATGCTCGCGGGGTCGATGTCCGACGCGATCGTCCTCGCACGGGGCCAGAGATGCATAGCCGCGAACGCGAGCAGGCCGGTGCCCGTTCCGATGTCGGCGATATTGCGCGGGCTTGCGCCGGCCCGGGCGAGACGGTCGAGCATCGCAAGACATCCCGCCGTCGTATCGTGACCGCCGGTGCCGAAGGCCTGGCTCGCGTCGATCAGGAACGGCACGGTGCCCGCCGGCACCCGATCGGCGTAGCTGCTCGTATGAACGAAGAAGCGCCCCGCCTGCACCGGCTCCAGCCCTTGCTGCGACAGCGTGACCCAATCCTGTTCGACCAGTTCCTCGACGACCGGCTGCTTGCCCTTGGCGCTCGGAAGGAGGGTCTGGAGCAGCCTGATCAGCGCCGCCGACGGCTGGGCGTCGATATAGGCGTCGAGCTGCCACAGCCCCGCCGCCTCGTCGAGTTCGCGCGTAACGACGACCGGCGCTTCCGCCATCGCGTCGAGCTCCGGAATCTCGCCCGACAGCGCTTCGGCCTCGTCGCGGGTACAGGGCAGGGAGACGATCCAGCTCATCAGCGGACGTAGCTCGCACCGTTCGCGTCGAGCATCGCGCCGGTCATCGACGCAGGCGCGTCGAGCGCGCACCAGCGCGCCATTTCGCCAATCTCGCGCGGATCGGCGACGCGGCCCAGCGGAATGTCGGCGAGCAATTGGTCGCCGCCGCGGCTCGCCAGATAGTCCTCGGCCATCCCGGTCATCGTGAAGCCGGGGCAGATCGCAAAGGCGAGGATATTCTCCTTTGCATAGCCGCGCGCGATCGTCTTGGTC